>CAZLTC010000039.1:13338-23096 GCA_964562405.1 uncultured bacterium
ACCGACGCAGCGCGCGAGCTTCCGCTCAAGGGAAGCTCATAGACGGTCGCGCCGCAGAAGCACGCACGCGAGGACCCGTGCAGTCCGACCGGAGCGCAGCCATTCAAAGCAGCTCGCGCGTGGCCTCCCCCGGCCTGTCCGGATCGAAGCGCACGATGGCGAGTTCGGGACCGTCGTGGGCCGCTCCGAAAAGGTGCGTGCGTCCTATTCGGTCCAGCCACTCGCCCGTGATCCGCGCGGATTCGTGGACGTGTCCGTGGAGAGTGATAGCGGGCTGTCTCCGCTCAATGAAGCGTCTTATCGCGATGCTGCCCACGTGTACATCCATCGGCACGTGATCCACGACGCGGCCGTCGAGCGCGGCCCGGTCGAGCGTGGTTCTGTACGGCGGAGAGTGGAACAGCAGGATGGCGTTCTCCAGGTCCCGCCCGTTTGTCATCTCCTCGAGATCCTTGAGGATCGTTCCGTAGCGGACGTCGTGCTCGTCGTGGGCGACCGAACGCCTGCCCTCCTCAGGGGAAACTCCGCCCGGGTCGACGAACCGCGAGACGTCGTACCTTTCCCAGTCCTTCAGCAGGAAAGGTGTGGGCGGCACGCACGCATAGCCGTAGACGGCGAAGCGCCCCAACTCGCCCCGGCGCTCGTGAACGTAGGACCAGACGCCCATTGCCTGGGCGTCGAGTACCGCCGCCTCCTCAACGCGCGGATCGTCATTCCCCAGTATGACGAACACTGACGGGTAGTCTCGTCCGAGATCGCGCCTGAGAGCGCACATCTCGCGCGCAACGAAGTCCCGCATGAAATCGCCTTCCACTCCCCCGTCCGAGCCACCCAGCGCGCCAAACGGAGGAAGGAGATCGCCGCCTAGAAAGACGGCGTCCGGACGCTCATCGGCCAGGAGGCGGAAAAGCTTCCGGTAGCGGTCAGCACTTCCGTGCAGATCGGAGCAGAAGAAACACAGCACGGCCCGTCTCCGTTCTAGTCGAACTCGTACAGCTCCCGTATCTCGGATGCCGTGAGCACGCGGTCGAAGATGGCAAGCTGATCCAGTCCACCCACGTAGTTGTCACGCCAGTGCGACGAGCCGATCCGGAGGTCGGTGGCCGACGTCGTGAGCGACGTGTCGAAGTACTGAGCATATGCGAACTGACCGTCGACGTAGAACTTCACGGTGTCGGCGGCGTCGCTGAATGTGCATGCCACGTGCTCCCAGATGCCCTGACCCACGGGCGCGCCGTCGTCCAGGTTGGCGTCGACGTCATGGACGTAGAGGACCAGCCTGGTCCTCCCCGGAGTGTCGCCGCCCACCACCCCCATCGAGTAGGCTTCGGTGAGGCTCTTGTCGACGAAGGCATTGTAGTTCATGCTGCACAGCTCTGGCCGTATCCAGGCGGCTATCGTGATCTCGCCGGTGATGTCCAGGAGGCCGCGGCTCGCCACCCGGATGGTGTCGACGGCGCCATCAACGTGAAGAGCGGAGTTCGGCTGGCCGGCGTGGTCCTGCATGTACGTGACGGGGTCGACGCTCTCCGCGTCGAGCCCGTTGTCACTCCCGTCCTCCAGCGTCCCGTCGAACGCGTAGAAGGCGACCAGGTCAGGGATGTCGGGCGCGTCCAACGCGTCAGAGTCGCCGGGTCCGCTCGAACTTGAGCAGGAGGCGAGGCATGCAGCGGCGAGACACAGCGGCAGTAGCGAGAGTCTTCTTCGCATCTTCTGGACCTCCGGGCGGTGGGCCGCCCATTGCGGACCAAGACCGTAAACTGCGCATCGAAGCGGCAGCTAGTCGAAGCGGTAGCCACCGGCAGGCATTATCGCATAGGATGTATCGGTTCCACAACAGACCCGGACGGCGGGATCGCGGCCCGGTGGACGCTTGCGCGTGCGCGAGGACTCGCCATGCTAAGGTACCTCACGCCTTCTGACAACATAAGCTCCGACGAGAGACGGCGTGGCCTGTCGATGCTGCTGGTGGACGGCATCTGCACGCAGACGATGCTGGTGTTGACCGGCGGTGCATTCCTGGTCGCGTTCGCTCTGGCCCTCGGCGCCTCGAACAAGCTCATCGGCATCCTGGCCGCCATGCCTCCGCTCGCCCAGGTCCTGCAGCTGCCAGGCATCTACATCGTCGAGCGCTTCCGCGCCAGGAAGGCGCTGGTGGTCACCTGCGCAGGCGGGGGCAGGGTGTTCCTCGTTGCGATGGCGCTCGTGCCGTGGCTGGTGCCCGAAGCGCACAGGCTGCCGGTCTTCATCCTCTCCTATTTCCTCTTCTGGGGCATAGGTGCCGTGGGCGGGGCCGCGTTCACGCCCTGGATGCGCGACCTCGTTCCACACAGGATACTGGGAAGGTACTTCGCGCGCCGCGGGGCGGCGGCGGTCAGCGTGGGCGCTGTGGTGTCGCTGGTCGCGGGACGAGCGGTGGACGGGTACATCTCTGGTCACGTGTGGGCGGCTCCGGCGTATGCGGCGCTCTTCGTCGTCGGCGCGATCGCAGGGTTCGTAGGTCTCGGCTTCCTCTCGTCGATACCGGAGCCGCGCATGGCTCCTCCTCCGGAGCGTTCGGTCTTTGCCGTGGTGGCGGAGCCGTTCCGGGATGCGGCGTTCCGTAAGCTCATAGGCTTCATGGGGACCTGGAACTTTGCCGCGAACTTTGCCGCACCGTTCTTCTCGGTCTATCTGCTCAAGCGTCTCGGCCTGTCGCTCACATGGATCATGGCCCTCTTTCTCGTCAGCCAGGCGACGTACGTCGTGTTCCTGCGCATCTGGGGGCACATCGCTGACCGCCTCACGCAGCGCGCCGTGCTCGCCGTGGCCGGCCCGCTCTTCCTCGTGAGCACCGCCATGTGGCCGTTCACAGCGCTCCCGGCCACACACTTCCTCACCCTGCCCCTCCTCGTGCTGATACACGCGATCATGGGTGTCTCGACCTCCGGCATCCTCCTGTGCGGGTGGAACATATCGCTGAAGCTCGCCCCGAGAGACCGCTCCGCGGCCTATCTCGCCTCGAACGCGCTCGTGTCCGGCGTGACGGCCACGGCGGCCCCGATCATCGCCGGGTTCACGGCCGACTGGCTGTCAGGAGCCGGCGTGCATCTTGCGTTCCGCCTTCCGTTCGCGTGGGCCGGCGGCGTTCCCGTCGTGGACCTTCAGGCGCTCGACTTCGTGTTCGCAGCTTCAGTGGTCTTCGGGCTCTTCGCGATGAGAAGGCTGCGCCTGGTCGAGGAGCGCGGCCGAAGCCTGGCGGCCGTCTCGTTCGCCGACATCCAGAACGAGATGCGTGCCGCGGTCCGTGGAGTGTCGAACGTGGCCGGGCTCAGGCTGATATCGGGCTTCCCCTACGGCACTCTCAGGAGAACTCCACGGACCGGCGAAGAGGAACGGTCGGACGATAACGACGGTGACGATGAACCGCCGGCGACGGTATAATCGGACTGAGCGCGCCCGTGCCCGATTCGAGGCGCGATAGCATCGCCCATCCTCTACACAGCAATCCGCCACCAAAGGGGGCCACCATGAACCGAGTGACATCATGTTCGGTACGCGCAGCCGCGGCAGCCATGGTGTTTCTGGGGTGTGCGACAGCGCGAGCGGACGTCATCCACGTCCCCGGCGACGCGACCACGATATCGGCCGGCATCACGGCCGCCTCACCAGGCGACACCGTGCTCCTGGCATGCAGCACCTATTACGAGCACGGCCTGATGATCTCGAAGCAGATCACCCTGGCCGGGTTCTACAATGGCTCCCTTTGCGTGACCATCGACGGCCAGAACGCGGGTCGAGTGCTCAACGTCGAGGGTGCCGACGGGGTTGTGCTCTCCGACATCAACTTCACCAACGGCGTAGCCGACTACGGCGGCGCCGTGCGCGTCTACGAGACCGATGTGGAACTGGTACGCTGCGCCTTCTCATCGAGCCACAGCACGAGCGAGGGCGGAGGGCTAGCCTGCTACGACTGCGACGTCCAGGCTTCGAGCTGCGCGTTTCTCGGAAACACCTCCGACTACGGAAGCGCGGGAGCCATGCTGACTGATGTGACGGGCCTCTTCTACCAGTGCGCCTTCAGCGGGAACAGCGCCAACTGGGGTGGTGGGCTGTCTGTGTACCACAGCGCGTCGACCGTGACCTTCGACGGCTGTACGTTCACGAGCAACAACGCCGAGGGCGAGGACAGCTACGGGGCCGGCGCATACTGTCACATGGAAGCCGCGCCCACGTTCACGGGGTGCAGCTTCACCGGCAACTTGTCTGCCCTGTGCGGAGGCGGCATATGCCTAGACTCCGCGGTCGCCGCCACAGTCGAGGACTGCGACTTCTATGGCAACACGGCGGCGGTCGGAGGCGGATTCTACGTCTGGATGTGCGGCGCCGGAGGGTTCGAGAACTGCACGTTCGAATCGAACGCCGCCGACACTGTCGGCGGAGGCGGTCTGCTCGAACTGGCCGGAGGTGTGGCGATCTCCGGATGCGCCTTCCTCGACAACGAGTCGTATTACGGCGGCGGGCTCGGCGTCTACCGGACGACGGGCGGACCGGTCGACTGTACCTTCTATGGGAACACGGCCGTGATAGGCGGAGCCGTAGCGTACGCGGACTGCGTATCCGGCTGGGCCACCGGTTGCACGATGGCCGGCAACGAGGTCGAGGGCTCCATGTCCGCGGGCGCCGGAGTCGCGGTCGCGGGCCCCTTCGACGTCGTGCTGGAGCGCTGCATCATAGCCCACAGCACCTCGGGCGAAGCGGCGGCAGCCTTCCTCGGCGGGACCGCATCGGCGACAGAGTGCGACGTGTGCGGCAACGCGGGCGGCGACTGGGCCGGGTGTCTTGCCGGACAGGAGGACGCCAACGATAACACCGGAGAAGACCCGCTGTTCTGCGATCTGCAGGGCGGCGACCTCACGCTCTGCGCCGACTCACCGTGTCTGCCCATCAATAACGTTCCCGGCGTACTCATCGGTGCTCACGGCGAGGGCTGCGACGCGTGCGGCCCCGCGGTCGAGCCAACGAGCTGGGGCTCGATCAAGGCGCGCTTCAGGTAGCAGAGGCAGGACACGGTCTGAACGTAACCGACGCCGCGGGTTTCCCCGCGGCGTCGCGTACTTATGTCCGTCAGGCGGCGAATCTAGCGATAGAGAGCCTTCAGAGTGCCCCAGCTCACCAACTCCACCGGGCTCGTCTCGCACATCGGCAGCTGCCCCTCGAGGGGGCCCGTCTCCGTGTTCAGACCGAACTTGATGCCGAGCCGATTCTCATGAACGGCCGGGGGCGCCGGAACGAACATGGAGTAGAAGCAGAGCTGCGCTGAGCCCACTTCACCCGGTTCACACCCGTTCTCGTAGTACTCGAACTTGATCGTCGGGAACGGGAACTGGGGGAAGTGAGGATCTCCCCCGCACTCGAAGAGCGCGTAGTAGTCGACCGTGCACCCATCCTCCCCATCACCCCTACCCGCCGTGTCCGCGAAGGCGAAGACCCCCTGGTTGCACGCCGCCGCGCAGTCTTCCAAGCCCAGGAACACCGACGAGTGACTCAATCCGTGCCCACCGTACTGCGTGGTGTCCCACCCTATGTCGAAGCAGTACTCCCAGTAGCCCTCGTAGCCCGGCTCAGTGGCAGGCACCGCCGTACTCGTTCCCCATATCGCCTGTCCGCTCGCCGACGCGGCCGCGAGCAGCACGACCAGGATTGAAACGGTCTTCACCAAACGCGACAGAACCCTCATGGGACGCTCCTCTCAGGCTTCTCCCGGGCCGTTGGGGTGCTGATGCCCAATGCAAGGCGCAAACGCCACTAACACCCAGCGTATCACAGAACGCTGAATACGTCAAGAGCAACAAGGAGAAGGGCCGTACGTCCGACACAGCACCGGTCCTAAGCCCCATTCAGGGAGGCCTCCCCCGTCGCGCGCATGCCGCGCCGTCCCACTCGCCCGTTGCGCCGAGACCTTTGTCAGCCTAGATTCTGAGTGCGCCGGACCCGGCGCAGCCAGGGGCCTGAGCCGCGTTCCCGGAAGGATCGCGTGTCGTGCCTTTCTCGGGCGGCCCTTTTGATGGAGGAGCGAATGAACGCGAACGGTCTCATGCCACCGCGTGGCGGATCCGCGCGCGCGACCGCGTGGTTCCTCGGACAGCGCATAGACACGCGGGGATTGAAGGGCGCCGAGACCCTGTCGGAGTCTCCGCTCACGGTGCCGGTCGACGAGGGCGGCTATGCCATGGTGTTCCGCTTCGGGGCCGTCGTGTTCCTCGACGCCGCGGCGGAGGCTCAGAGAGCGTTCGTGGAACGGATTGGTGCGCGGGTCATAGGGCCATTCGAGCGCCCGGAGACGGAGCAGCTCGAGATCGTGTCGGACCCCGAGAGAGACGGGCGACTCGGCGCGGACGGGCGACTCTCGATATCGGAGCTGTCCTTCGAACGTCTTCAGATAGTCGCGCACATACTCGTCAAGAGCACCGTGCTTGCGCACTACGAGGCCCGCATCAGCGCCGTCTTCGATAGCATCGAACCGCTTGCTGCGGGAATGCAGCAGGGCCGATCCACCAGAATGCCGACACGAGCACTCCACCGTCAGATCGGGAGCGTGCTGTCCGCGGAGACCCTCACCGTTGGGCGCGTGGAGGTGACGGAGAAGCCGGAGTTGACCTGGGACCGCCCGGACCTGAACAGGCTCTACGAGCGGCTGAGCGCCGAGTATGAGCTGCGGGAACGCGACAGGGCGCTGGCCAGGAAGCTCGAACTCGTCTCCCGCACCTCGGAGACGATGCTGGAGCTTGTTCAGAACAGAAGGATGCTCCACGTCGAGCTCTACATCGTCCTCCTGATAGCGGTCGAGATCGGCATCATGGTCTATGACATGTTCTTGAGACATTAGGTGGAGAAGCCGGCACATGATCCGTCGCGCGACGATCGATGACATCGACGCCCTCGTGGATCTGGAGAAGCGCTCCTTCTTCAGTGATGAGATATCGAGAAGGAGCTTCCGGTACCTCCTGACGAAGGCCCATGCAACGACGCTTGCTGATGAGCAGGACGGGCAGATACGAGGATACGTGACGGTGCTCTTCAGCAACGTGTCCGCGCTGGCGCGCCTGTACTCCATTGCGGTCGCCCCAGGATCACGAGGCGGCGGTGTGGGCCGCGCTCTGGTGGACGCCGCGGAGAGAGAGGCGCTCAACCACGATTGCGTGACGCTTCGGCTGGAGGTGCGCGATGACAACGAGGCCTCCATAGGTCTCTTCAAGTCTGCGGGCTTCAAGCAGTTCGGCACCGTCGCCGACTACTATGAGGACCACACGCCGGCGCTCAGGTTCGAGAAGAACCTCACGCCGCAGATCAAACCCACACTCGGACGCGTTCCGTTCTATCCGCAGACCGCCCAGTTCACCTGCGGGCCGGCCGCGCTCATGATGGCCATGAGGGCCCTGGACCCCGACATGGAGCTGGATCGCAATCTCGAGCTGCGCATCTGGCGCGAGTCGACCAGCATCTACATGGCGCGCGGTCACGGAGGGTGCGGCCCCTACGGACTCGCGCTGTCCGCCTACCGTCGCGGGTTCGGGGTAGAGGTGTTCGTCAAGGAGCGCGGGGTCTTCCTCGTGGAGTCCGTGAGGAGCACCGACAAGAAAGAGGTCATGCGGCTTGTGCAGGATGAGTTCGTGGACGAGATAGGGGAACTCCCTATCAAAGTGCACTACCGCAGTATGCACGCCGATGAGCTGGAGGCCGCATTCAATACCGGCGGCATCCCTGTCGTTCTGATCAGCTCGTATCGCATAGACCGAAAGCGCGTGCCCCACTGGCTCGTCGTGACCGGTTTCGACGAGCGATTCATCTACGTGAACGACCCGTACGTCGACGTCGACAGACACGAGGCGGGCGCCGACTGCATTGACATCCCCATACCACGCCGCGAGTTCGAACGTCTCGCCAAGTACGGCAAGGCCGGGCAGAAGGCCGTGATCATTCTGTCTCCCCGCGCGGAACCCTGAAACCGAGCGAACTGAAGCCAGACAAAGAGAGGCCGCGCCTCTTTCGAGACACGGCCCCCCTCATCTGTGCGGCCGGCGACCGCGCGTTGCGTACGCATGGAGGCTGGCTGCCCTTCAGCCGCCGGCCGGCACCTGGTGGTCCACGCTACTCCGGATCCTCGGTCTCATCCGACGAGACCACGTAGGGCATGCCCCAGATCAGCGTGTCCTCGGGGTACTCGGAGTCGTATATCGTGTCGTGCGCCATCGCCTCCACCCAGACGCAGTGACGGCCTCGACGCTCCACCGTCCAGGTTCCCACGAACGTGCCGCCACCCTGGCTCTCGAGGAAGGTCTTCCCGCCGCGCGTGTGCAGGAACAGGATCCCGTCCGGAGGCGCACCCGAGACCGTGACCGTCACCTCGTCGCCTTCGGAGAAGGCGAGAAGTTCGTCAGGAACGGCGAACAGCTCGAGCGGGTCGTCGACCGTCACGTCGACACCGCCGCCCTGTATGCGCATCGATGCAATCGACACCGTAAGCGTGTCGGACTCGGCCGCGAAGCCGGACAGCTCGACGAGTTCCCACGGCCCGTGGCGGAGCCTGTCCTTGGGCCCCTGAATCGTGCCCTGGTTCTGCCCGTTGTCGTTCTGACCCTGCGGCGGCTTCCAATCCTCGTCCTTGAGGAAGGTGGCGTACCGCACGCCCTCGTGGTGGAAGGGCTTGACGTACTCGACCATGTCCTCACTCAGAACGTGGAGGTCGCCCCAGATATCTCTGTACACCGTCACGTTGGCTATGCCGGTCTCGGAGTCGAACAGAACCTCGACCTCTCGCTCCCGCTGGTCGACCGTTCGCCAGAAGTTGAGCGGGTCTATGATCTCGCGCGAACCCGCACCGTCCGACGCCATTCCGGCCTCGTAGGGTCCGAGATCGTCGAAGATCTCATCCTGGTCCACAAACTCCCGCAGCATGTCGTCGTCGGTCACCGACGCTGGTTCGCTCGATGTCAGTGCGTCCCCGCACCCGGCCAGCAGAACCGCGCTCATGGCCAGGACCAGCGACAGCGCGGACAGGAGCATCCATTTCTTGCGCACTCTTGTTCCCCCTAGGTCGGTGAGCGGTCCAGTCTTCCCGTTGTCTCAGTGTCTTAGAGACCGCGAGGTCGGGGGATGTTCCCGCGGGATCCAAGGTCCGTCGAGCGGGGACGAAGCTGTGGCGGGGGTCCCGACGCGTGGACAATCCCCGCGCCGGAGGTTAGACTCAACGGCATGCTGAGTCAAAGACCAGCCGTCGCGGTCCCGGCCGCGCTCGTCGTCGCCCTGGCTGTCGGCGGAACCGCCAGCGGACAGCAGGTCCGCGTCGTTCACTCGCCGTCTGCGGCCGCCGACGCCTTCCAATCAGTTGGGATCGAGGCCGCTCTACCCGGGGACGTCAGGCCCGAGCGCGTGGCCGAGGCCGACGTTGTGGTGGAGCAGCCGGACGGCGGGTTCCTTGCCTTCCCGCTCGCGGTCTCGACGAACGTCCTCTTCGGGGAGATCCCGGCTGCCGTCGTGAGACCTCCCCGAATCCGATACTACATACGCCTGCTGGACGCTGACGGCATTCTCTCCACGGCGCCCGCGGACGCGCCCGAGGCGGGGCTGTTCTCGGTGCCGGTTCACGAAGACCGCGCCGTGCCGGCGCCGGACGACTGGGCGGCCGGCGGGATCGACATACTGAGTCCACCTCCCGGAGAGGTCGTCGACGTGCCGACGCCGACGGTGGCCGTCGTGTTCGTCCCACCGCTAACCGC
>CAZLTC010000040.1:0-22460 GCA_964562405.1 uncultured bacterium
TCAGGACGTCGCGCGGGTCGTACTTCGAGAGTGCCTTCGACCGGATCACGAACCGCGACGGCGCGGCTCCACCAACCCCGGCCACGGGCATCAGATCCTTCTCGTGCTTGCGGACGAAGTCGGTTGCGAAGTCCGACGGGGCGGCACCCAGGTCGACCACCTTGCTCGTGGCGACGATGTAGTCGTCGATGGCCAGCCTGGTGATGAACGGGAGCGCAAGCTCGAATCCCGCCACGAAGACGAGCATGAAGACCGCCACCGACACGTAGCGCCGGTAGGGGCGAACGTACTTCAACAGGCGCCGCACGAGCCGGGAGTCGTACGGCTTGCCGAGCAGTTCCTCGTCGTGATAGTCCGTGGCCATTGTTCCTTCCCCGCGGCCGGCCGCACCTCGTCGGGCGCCGGCTCGCCGCCTCCCGATCAGGCCGGCTGGTCCCGACCCTCCGAACTGTCCATCTCCTCTTCGAGAAGCTGTCGTTCGTGGATACTCTGGTAGAGCCCTCCGAGCGCCAGCAGCTCCTCGTGCGTCCCCCGTTCCACGATGAGGCCGTCGTCCAGGACGATGATCTCGTCGGCGCTCTTGATCGATGATATCCGGTGCGACACTATGATGCTGGTCCTGTCGTGAAGCGCGCCTCCGAGTTCCTTCTGTATGCGTTCCTCGGTGGCCGTGTCGACGGAGGACAGGGCGTCGTCCAGCAGCACGATGGCCGGGTCGATGAGAAGGGCGCGCGCAATCGCGATGCGCTGCTTCTGCCCGCCCGACAGAGTGACGCCGCGCTCTCCGACAAGCGTGTCCATGCCGTCGGGGAACGACTCGATCTCCTCCAGCATCCCGGCAACCCTCGCGGCCTCCTCCACGCGCTCCTCCGAGGCGTCCGGGACGCCGAAGCGTATGTTCTCCCGGATGGTATCGGAGAAGAGGAACGTGTCCTGAGGAACGTACCCGATGGCGCGCCGAAGCGACGACAGCGTGACGCTGCAGACGTCCGTTCCGTCGACGAGGACCTCCCCCTCCGTCGGCTCGTGGATGCGCAGCAGCAGATTGACGAGGGTGCTCTTGCCTGACCCCGTGCGCCCAAGAACACCGAGGGTCGCTCCGGACGGTACGCGCACGTTGATGTCACACAGCGCCGGATCCAGCCCGTCCTCGTAGCGGAACGTCACGCCCCTGAGCTCCACGTCTCCCTTCACATTGGGGAGTTCGACGGCGCCCGTCCTGTCGGCGATCTCGGGTTCGGTTTCGAGGATCTTGTTGATGCGTCCCATCGACGCCGCGCCACGTTGCATGATGTTCACCACCCAACCCATCGCCATCATCGGCCAAGTCAATATACCGAGATAACTCGTGAAGGCGACGAGATCACCTGTCGTTATTGTGCCGACGATGACCTGGCGCCCCCCCAGAAAGATGATGATGACGACGCTCATACTTGAGAGCAGGGTGATGAACGGGAAGAACGTTCCCCACACGCGGACGAGCTGGACGTTCCTCTGAACGTAGTCCCTGCCTACCTCGGCGAGCCGCTCCAGCTCATGCTCTTCCTGCGCATAGGCCTTCACCACCCTCACGCCGGAGATGCTCTCCCGAACCCGTTCGGTGAGATCGGAGAATGTCGCCTGCACACGCTCGAAGCGCTGGTGCAGGAGCTTGCCGGCGCGGAGCGTGAACAGCGCGATGATCGGCATGGGTATGAGGGCCATCAGCGTCAGTCGCACGTTCAGTGCTAGCATGAACCCGATGGTCGCCAGCCCAAGAACCACAGCGTCGGTGGCCGCCACGATCCCTATGCCACCGGCCATCCTCACCGCGTTCAGGTCGTTCGTGGCGTGCGCCATGAGGTCGCCGGTCTTGGTCACGGCGTAGTAGCTCGCAGACAGCTTCTGGAGATGGCCGAAGAGCCTGTTGCGGATGTCCTCTTCGATGTGGCGCGAGGTTCCAATGATCAGGAAGCGCCAGAAGAACCGCAGCGCGGCAATGGCGAGTGCAAGGCCGGCGATGATCAGGCCATAGCGCGCCAGCTCGCCGCCCCCCACCCCACCGTACGTAAGATCGTCGACCGCGCTCTTGATGATGCGCGGAATGACGAGCTGCGCGCCGTCGACGACCAGCAGGCACAGCAGTCCGACGGCCACCGCGAGCTTGTACTGCGCGAAGTGACGAACCAGCGTCTTCAGGTTGCGAAGGCCGCCCAGAGCCTCCGCCGTCTCTGTTTCGTGCCTCGCCATGGCGGGACCTTTGAAGCCTACAGAAAAGCGCCCGCGCCGCGGTAGGGCGCGGACGGCAGGTGGGACGCTTCGCGTCGGCCTGTCGGATTCCCGCAGATTCTAGCGGGGCGCGTGCGGGTCGTCAAGAATCCCCGCACGGAGGCCCGCCGGTGGCGGAGGGACGGGCCCGACAGCAGAGAGGGGGAGAACGCGGATCCGACTGCGGACCCTCAGGTCTCCCCCTTCTCTGTCGCTCCGGAGCTGCCTGAGGGACAGCTCCTGCCTCCTAAGAGGCCCTCTCGAGGAACCGCCAGCCGCAGTACCAACTCCACCCTGTTTGTGAGGCAGGGTTACAATGTGCTGACGGATACAACAAACCGTGGTCATCTGTCAATAGGAAAATGGCTCCGCGTCAGAATCCCGACTCGGAACCCTCCCCGCCGACCGGCACGAGCCTCACCTGGTAGTCCTCGTAGAAGATGTGCCTCGTCCCTCGTCTCGTCACCAGCAACTTGACCTCGGCCTCGCCGGTGTGACGCCTCACCAGCCAGATACCGTCCGGTCCCGGCTCGAACGCCTTGTCCAGCAACACCTCGACCGCCGGGAAGGGAGGGTCGGCCACCTTCCCGATGATGCGCACGGGACCCGGAGCCTCGATGGACACCCACAGCGTGCCGTCGAAGTGGTCGGCATCCCGCTCGATCGCCGTCAGGAGCAGCTTGCAGCAGGCGTGGCCCTCCTGTTCCTCGAGGCCAGAGTAGACAACGCGATACTCCAGAGTGTCTATTGTGGGCCCGACGAGGCTCAGAAGCGTGTACTTCCCCATCAGGTGCGATATCTCGGAGAACACGACGTCCCGGGTCATACCCTCGGATCTCAAGTACCTGAGCAGCGACTCGGCTCGCTTCATGGAGCCATCTTCCTGGGGCTCGTACATCAGCTGCTTCACGGTGAGACTGTCGATGCTCGAGATCGCGTGCTCTATGCCTTCGTTATAGCTCTCCAGGAGGTGGCCCAGATCGACGCCAGCGTCTTCCGCGCGCGCGGTTCCGCAGCAAACGAGAACAACGCCTGCCGCCACGGTCATGCTGAACAGCTGAAGACGTATCATCCTGAACAAGTCACCGGCCTCCTCGTCGAACCTCGAGGACTCTAGCCGTGCCGCGACCGGGTGTCAACAGGCGACCCAACATCCACTGCTTCCCGCCTTGACGCAGGGCCTCACCCGGCACCATACTCGGTCGCGCTACTCGCGCTTGGCCCCAACGGACGACAGCGCACTTGGTGGGGTTCGTCCTGCTCTCGCGCCGTCCCTGCAACGGCATGGGCCGTGGAGCGGCATCCGGCACAAGGAGGAGCAAGGTGGCAACGTGGCACTCGACAGTGGCCGTGACCTGTGCTGCTCTGGCCCTTGCCGCCTGTCCACTCCACGCCGCGTATGTGATCGACCTCGCAGAGACAGACGTGCCGCGCATACTCGGATCGGCTCCGGGAGACCGTCTCGGATACGCTGTCGGCGTGGGCGACCTGGACGGCGACGGAGAGGATGAACTCGTGGTGTCGGCGCCCGGCGTGGACGTATCGGAGATCGGCCCGGACGCGGGGGCGGTCTACATCTTCGACTCCGAGAACATCGCACGGACCGACAGGCCCTGCTCGCCGGCGGACGCGGTTCTCACCATCACCGGAAGCCAGCCGCTCGAGAGATTCGGCAAGACGATCTGCGTGGCAGACGTGAACGACGACGGGACCGCGGACCTGCTCGTGGGCTCGCCGGACTGGGGACCCGGTGAACGTATGTTCTCCGGGCGCGTGTACGTATTCCTTGGACCGCTCGCCGGCGGCGGAACCACCCGCTGCCAGTCGCTGGCCGACGCGATCATCGACGGCGCGCGTGCGGGAGACAAGCTCGGCTCGTCGATGGCCGTGGCCGATGTCCTGGCGGCTGACGGGCCCGAACTCCTCGTGTCGGCGTATCGCGCCACCGATGCGACGCATGTCAGGGCAGGTTCGGTCTACGTCGTTCGCTCGGACGCACTCATAGGCGGGCCCGTGGAGCAGGGTGTTCAGGCCGCCGCCTCGTCCGAGCTCCGCGGAGAATCGGAGGGCGACGCGCTGCGCGGGATTGCGGTGGCCAACCACGACTCGTCATCAACCGTCGTCGTGGCAATCGGAGCCTACCAGGCGGACGGGCCGTCCAACTCGATCGACGCCGGCAAGGTATACCTCGTCAGAGGCGACGCGATACAGGCCTTCCCTCTACATGCGTCCATCGAGATAGACGCCGCTGTGATTCTGGGGCCGCATCCGAGGTCCTTCCTCGGAAGATCGATTGCCTCGGGCGACATGGACGGCGACGGGCTTCCGGACATCGCGGTCTCCGCGTACGCCAGCCGGGCACACAGAGAGAAGGCCGACGCGTCCGGCGAGGTGTTCCTTGTGTTCGGGTCCGACGCGAGGCCTCCGGATCTGCTCGACCTCTCCACGGCTGACGTTCCCCGGTTCGCAAGCGACTCACGGTGGGACCTGTTCGGACTGCCCATAATGTTCGCGGACATGAACGATGACGGGCGGGACGATCTGATAGTGTCTGCCCAGTTCTCTGATGTTGACGACGCGAGGCAGAGATGCGGAAGCGTCTACCTGTTCCGGGGCGGGCCACGGTCGGTGATCGAGGTCAAGACCGGCAAGGCCGACCGGGCCGACGTGATAGTAGAAGGTGCGAGCGCCTTCGACGCGATAGGGTCATCGCTGGCCGTCGGCCGCCTGACCGGCGAGCAACCGGACCTGGTGGTGGGAGCGCCGGACGCCGGTGAGAATGAACTCGGCGGTTCACGGGACGTTCCCTCCGCGGGCATGGCGCTGATCATCCCCGCGGAGGTGCTTCGGGCGAACTGACCGCGGGACCGCGTGCTAGCGGCGAGCCCGCGTCTTCTTGTCGGCGTTGAAGACCTTCCAGTACATGTCCTCGGACCTCGTCGCTTCGGCCTCGTCGAAGCCGACCCTGTTCATCACCCTCACGACGAAGGCGTCGGCGTCCCTTTCCTGGTTCCGCTTTCCCTTCTTGGCAAGATAGTAGTGCCCCCACTCGTGACATGCGAGATACCAGGCGGCGAGCACGCACGCCTCCGGGTCGCGCTCTGTCATATGGAAGAGGTTGTGAACGAACCCGAAGTCGTAGACAGGTACTACGGCCTTGTACTCGTCGTCGGTCAGGGTCACCTGACCGCCCGTCGTGTCCCAGTGCCGGAGACGCAGCGACCGCGAGGAGTAACCCGTTCTGGCCTTCAGCGACTTGAACACGAGCGTGCCCACCTGGCTGTGCACCGTGGCCACGTAGCGGAAGCCGGAGCGCACCTTGCGCATCCACGCTATCTCGCTCTCGAGCTTCTCGCTCATGACTACCCCCTTGCTTCCAATCCTATCCCCGCGGACTCGCACTCTAAACGATGCGGGCGGCCTTCCGTCCGCCTGGCTCGACGCTGAGCCTCAAAACGAAGCGGGCGGCCCCATGGGGCCGCCCTCCGTGCCTCATCTGAATACGCTCTCGCTGCCTACTTGAGGTACATGAGCTTGCCGCTCGCGGTCAGGCCGTCGATGTCGAGCCTCGCGAAGTACACGCCGGCCGCCACCTTGTGCCCGCGGACGTCCAGGCCGTCCCACACGGCGACGCCGTCACCTCCGGCGAGCCTAGCGTCGATAAGCTTCCGCACCTCGCGCCCGGCCACATCGTAGATCGTGATGTCGACAGCTCCGCCGCCGGTCGGGACGGTGTACGCGATCGCCGTCGAGCCGGTGAACGGGTTGGGGCTCGCGGGCTTCAGGGCGAACTGGTACGCCTCATCGACGACGCCCGTATCGACCTGCTCGACGTCGTAGTAGTAGGTCATGTCGCTGACGTTCGAGGACTCGTTGACGACGATCAGTGTCGCGTAGGTGTAGTCATCCCAGTCCTCGACCGTGACCTCGCCGTTCCCCATCATGTTAAGCGTGATCTCGCCAAGCTCGCTCATGACGCCACCACTCGTTCTCGTCACCATGAACGCGGAGTTAGCGGTCGTGCCGGGCCACGGGCCGTCGTAGGCGACGTGAAGGCCGCTCCAGCCGGTGCCCGGATTGCTGAACTGGATGTAGTTGGCTCCGTAGTAGTCCGGCTTGGTGGTGGAGTACGGCTCTCCGTCAACGATCGGATAGAGATTGTAGGTCTTCGTGGTTGCCACCAGAGGCCAGCTTCCAGCCTCTCCGTAGTGGGTGCCGTCGTTCCTGCCGCCGGTGAAGTAGTTCCACCTCGCGAACTCCGCGAAAGCGTTCTCTATGTCCGATCCGTAGCCGCCCAGCACGGTGTCGATGTTGAACATGGTGGACAGCGTGTTCTCGCACTGGTACCAGATGTCCGGGATGATCTCATTCCCGAAGCGCTCGGAGAGATAGAGGTTCCACACCACTGACCCATAGATCCTGAGACCCGTGGGATCCTCCCAATCGATGGAGCGGTAGGGGGTGTTCAGGAAATACGCCAGGTACTGGGTGTAGTCGTTGATGTCGTCGTAGACATACTCCTCGGCCCAGACGGACGTGCACTCCTTGTACCAGACGGGCTCGTCGTAATCGTGGGCGTACTGCAGCGCGTGGCAGAACTCGTGAGCCACGGTGACCTTCATCGGATCCTGCGGATCGGGGTAGCCGAACCCGGCGTAGTCGTTGTCTATGACGAGGTAGCTGGTCGCGTCGGTCTGAGGTGTGGACGGCACGGTGTAGGAGCCCGAGGTGTATCCGTACACGCCCGACAGATTCTGGACGTATATGTCGTAGTGGCTGCTGCCCCCGCCGCCGTCGGGGTCGCTGCCGTCATCAGGTGGCTGGCGGAAGCCGGCGACGTCGACCTCGGCGCTCCAGCTGTTCTCCGCGGCCGTCGCCACGGCGTCCCTGTAGGTCGTGTCGGGCCAGTTCAGGATCTTGTTCGTTCCCGTCGTGTTGTAGTGAATGCGGAAGTGTGTCGTGTCTATGTAGTCGGTGAGCGACGGCCTCGCGCGAAGGTCCCGGATCTGTTCAGCGATCTCCGGAGACACCTCATCCATCACGTCCTCTATCTCCTCGATCGTCGGGACCCCGCACTTCTGGACGACCCCTCCCCTGTACTCCGCGGGGAGCCTGTCTGGGGCAAAGACCGAGTAGGCCTTGAACAGAGTCCGCGTGTCGAGATCGATCGCGCCGCGATCGAACGCATCGTCGATGACCGCCGTGGTCGTCGCCTGCTCCCTGTCTATCTTCGCCTGAGCCGTGGCCGCCAGCAGCAGAGCCACCGCAACCAACAGCAGGCACACAACGATTCCTTTCCGCATCACATTCCTCCGTTGGCTGATGCGTCGAAACAAGTCGTCACGTTTCCCGTCGATTGTTCATTCTAACACAATATAGTAACAGGGTCAAGAAGACGGCCCTTCGAACATACCATCCCTGGGGTTCTTGACCCCTCATCGACTCGAGGCTATAGTGTTCGACAATGGCCAACCAAGCGCGAGCCGGCGGTCTCTGGATGCTCCGGAAGGGCCGCGGCGTACCACTTTTCACCGTCCTCGGCATCCGCATCGTCGCGGACTACAGCTGGTTTCTCATAGTCGCTCTGATCGCGACAACGCTGGCGCTCGGCTGGTTCCCGGCCGCCATTCCCCACCGCACGTCGGTGCAGTATGCGTTCCTGGGTTTCATCACGGCGCTCTTTTTCTTCGCGTCGGTGCTCGTACACGAGCTGTCACACAGCATAGTGGCGGTAGCGAACGGCATCCCTGTCCGCAAGATAACGCTGTTTCTATTCGGCGGCGTGGCGGAGATACTTCGCGAGCCATCGGATGCGAGGACGGAACTCAGAATCGCTCTCGCCGGACCCGTAACGAGTGCCGTGATCGCGGTGGGGCTTTGGATCTGGTACGCGGCGATGGGAAGCACCCCGGCGCGCCCTGGGCTGCGGCTCGCAATAGAGTACCTCGCGATGGCCAACACGGTTCTCCTGGGATTCAACCTGCTCCCCGGGCTGCCGCTCGACGGCGGGAGGGTGCTGAGGGCACTCATCTGGAGAGCCGGAGGGAATCTGCGGAGAGCCACGCGCGCCGCCAGCCTCGCTGGCAAGGTCATCGCCGGGCTCCTTGCCCTGGTGGGCGTCGGATTCCTTGTCGCCGCGTTCCTGATGGGTCCGACGGCGAGGAACGCGATACTCCCGGGGCTGTGGCTCATCTTCATCGCGATCTTCCTGCGACAGGCTGCCGACAGCAGCTACCGCCAGGTGCTTGTCCGGGAGGCACTTTCCGGAGTCGCGATATCAAGCGTGATGGTGACCGACCCCGTGTCGGTGCCACCCGAGATCACGCTGTCCGAGCTGATCGAGAGATATCTCCTACGGCATCACTACACCGCCTATCCAGTGGTCGACGGCGACGTGCCGCTGGGCGTCATCTCTGTCGGCCTTGTCAAACAGGTCCAGCGTGACCGCTGGCGTACGACGAGCGTTGCCGAGGCGATGCATCCGCTCACCGACGACATCGTTCTCTCACCCGGGGATACCATACCCGTCGCCATGCAGAAGATGACCGCGTCCGGACTTGCCAAGCTACCTGTCATCAGGGACGGAAGGTTACTCGGAGTCGTGACGAAGAGGGACATAGCGTCCTACCTCGAGATACGTTCGGACCTGTCGGGCTAAAGACAGACGCGGCCGCCCGAGGGGACCGCGTCGTCTCACGTACGAACTCCGGTGCCGCCAGCCCGTCAGGTACGGGCCTGTGCGTGCTCGACTTCTGCTCTCTCCCGCCTGCCCGCGGTGCGCTCTCTGTGCCACCTCTCGAGATAGGGCCGCTCGAGACCCCACTGCCGCGCGAGGCGCTCTCCGAGTTTGTACCACTCCGACTCAGGGTTCTCGTAGTGGTCGGACAGCCACTCCGGTTCCGACAGCTCCTTGAGACGGTCGGCGTAGCGGTTCAGATGCTCGACGATAACCGGGTCCTCTACGATCGACTCGGCTCCTTCGTGGCTGGGGATGACACCATACTCTTGAACGAGACGGCGAAGCACCTCGGGGTTGTCGATGATTGTGCATGGCGTGTACAGGTTCTTGTAGTCGCTGTACGGCTGCTCGTAGCGAAGCGCCCTGAAGAAATCGCACGCAAGGATCTCTTTGAGGGGGCGCTCCCTTATGTTGCCGACGGCAAAGTGACAGAACACGCACGGCTCTACGTTCCCGTTCGACGTTATGTGGAAGTAGAGTCGCCCTCCGGCCATGCATCCACCCACGAACGGTCCGTCGTTCCAGAAGTCCCCTATGAAGATCGGCTTGCTGAGCCTCAGCTCCGCCACTCGGTGCCGGAGACCGACCCGCTGCTCCGGAGTGCTCATGAGTTCGACGTTGGGCTCGCGGCCGATGGGGATGTACTGGAAAAGCCAGGCGAACTTCGCGCCCTGCTCGATGTAGAGGTCGAAGAACTCGTCACTCGAGAGAATGCCGTAGTTGTACCGCGTCACGGTCGCGGAGATGCCGAACAGCAGCCCCCGCTCCTTGAGC
Organism: uncultured bacterium; assembly: GCA_964562405.1. GTDB lineage: Bacteria > Joyebacterota > Joyebacteria > Joyebacterales > Joyebacteraceae > WJLY01. The sequence goes on from CAZLTC010000040.1 coordinate 9,761, forward strand.
CGCCGCATCGCTGCCAGCACGCGTTCGTGTGTGCCCTTGCCTCGACGTGCGTCGGTCTCGGGTGAGTAACCCTCGACGCTGATGGCCGGAGCCACGTTGCCGACCTCGGCCAGCCTGTCCGCGACCTCGTCGCTGATCAGCGTGCCGTTCGTATAGACCTGGAAGAAGGCATCGTTGTGCTCCTCCACCAGCTCCAGCAGGTCCTCCCGCACGAACGGCTCGCCCCCGGAGATCGTGAAGAAGTAGATGCCCAGGTCCTTGCACTGGCGTATCGTCCGGTCGAACTCCTCACGGCTCAGCTCGCCGGAGCGCCGGTACTCGAATGCATAGCACCCCTCGCAGCGGAGGTTGCAACGCATCGTGGGGCTTATGACGGCGAAGCTGGGGGGAAGCCATCCATCCGACTCGAGGATGTTGTAGCGGGTCGTGCCGCCCAGCACGCCCCAGTTGACCATCAGGTTCTCAATGAGGCGACGTCTCACGGGCTGCGCGAGCTCGAAGATCCCGCGCGCGATCTCCGCAGCCGTGTCGTGGGAGTTCAGCGCGTGGCGGAGCCTCTCAGCGTGGGCGCGGATGTCCCGGTTCGGGATGGCCCTGACCGCCCACGTAAGAATCTTGTCGACATCATCCAACGAGAGCCGACTGCTCCACGATCCCAGTTGCCGCATCATCTGCAGCTTGAAAGCGTCTCGGAATCCGACGTTCGCAGACATAATCCCTCCAGGATGCTCTCTGGCGCGGTCGCCGTCCACGTCCGCGACCGCAGCGTAGTATGTGTGAGTTACCTCCTAGTTACCAGCGACTCCCTCCGCCTTCCCGTCCTGGCACGATATGCCGACGAGAATGAACTTGGAGAGCTCTTCGGACTGAGCGGCGAGGGGATACGAGCAGTCGTCCGCCACCCAGTCGAGTACCACGGTGCTGAAGGCACCGAACAGCATGCTGGCCACAGCGCGCACGTTCATCCTCCTGCAAACGCCGCGGCGCACGCCCTCTTCGAGCACTTCTTCTATGATGTCCTTGTAGGCCCTGCTGCTCCGCTTCGCGACCATCTTTATCATCTTGGTGCTCTGCCTCAACTGCGACAGGAAGATGCGCGCGCTGTCCGGATTCTCCTCCATGAGCTCGAGGCCCAAGGATATTAGCCGATGGAGCTTGGCCTCCGGATCGGTCTCACGGGAGACACCCTCGCGAAGCCGTTCCATGTGGACACCCAGAAACTCCTCGAAAACGGCTACCAGGAGTTCCTCCTTGCTCGAGAAGTATATGTAGATGGTCCCGGCGGCGACGCCCGCGGCCTCGGCAATCTCGGCCGTCGTCGTGCTGTGGTAGCCCTTATCACCGAAGAACCGGGCCGCGGCACCGATGATCCTCTCCCGCTTGTTGCCAACGCGTCTTCTCGCCATATTCTGACCCTCTTTCCGCGTGCCCCGGACGCCTCGCTGCCGGCGCTCACGACGCAGCGCTCTTCTTCTGCGGGACCCTCCGCTCCGCCCTGACCGTACGGCTGCCGACGAGAGCGAGGTTGGCGAAGGACCTCGTGCACGGCGTCCGCAACAGGCCGACCATTCCCTACTGACTGACGGCCGATTCGATATTAACCGAGATGGGCGGAGAGCGCAAGCGATTTTGCGTAGCGCCTTGCCGCTGGGCGTTTCGACGTGTGGAAGGCGCCGGAAGGTGAGTGGTGCGAGGCTCATTCTGAAGGAGCGTCAGGTAGACTTGTGATGGAGGCGGACTGATGAGCCGCGGCTTGCGAGCGGCCCCCTGGAGACGGGAGACGCCCCCGGAGGAAGCTAGCGTGGAGCCGCTTCCGGGGGCGCGCTTCGAGATGACGGGGCGGGCCGGCACAGGGGATTCCTCGCGGCGAGCCAAAGGAGAGGAATCGCCGTCCAGGCTAGTGAATCCCGCTGGTCAGATAACCCGCCCCCTCTTCCATCCTCGGTCTCCCCCTCTGGTCGGGCTTGACGATGTCTCCGAAGTCGTGGATCAGGGGAACACCGACCACGTAGCTGACGACGTGCGGCATCACTGCGCCGCTCGTCCAGTTGTTGTAGAAATTCCACTCGAGAGGCTGGGTCGTCATGATCACCCAACCCGCACCGTAGCTGAACTCGACCAGAGTCGGCTGTCCGTCGTCGTCCGTGATGTAGGGCACCGCGCCGTCCGGCAGATTCGCGATCCCCGCGTGACTCGCGTACTGCCCGTATAGGAACGACGGCAGACCGGCCACGATCGGTTCACCAGGCAGCGCCACGTAGTTGTACCACGTCTCATAGGGGACGAGATCCACGTCCCCGGGAAGCACGATGCCGGCGTTCTCTATCGACCCGCCGTTCCAGCCGCGATCGCACGCCTCCCAGAAGATCGTTCCACCGTCCCGCACGAACCGCTGCATGCGGACCTGACTCGCTGCGTAGCCGTCGTAGAATCTCTGAGGCTGGTCGCTCTGAACGATGACCAGGTCCACGCCTGGTCTCAGCGTGAGCGTGTCTATTGCGCTCGAGCTCACGACCGAGTACTGCCCGGCTCCCGGTCCCGGCTCGAAGCCCATCACCTCCAGCATCTGGTCCAGTACTGCGGGTACGGCCCCCGACCACGGGAGCATGTCCCGCAGAACCACGACGTGGCTCGCGCTGTCCGCGCCGCCACCCACGTTGACTACGTGGACGGCGATGTCCGCAAGCCCGTTGCGGTCGCGCGCCTGCAGTGCCACCTCATGCGCCCCGGCACTCGCGAAACCGTGACCGACGACCTTGACCGTGGTCCAGGTGGTATCCCACGTCCCGTCGTTTCCCCAGTCCCACCTGACCTCGAGCTCGGACTCGGCTCCGTCCGGGTCATAGCTCTCGGATGCATCGAACACCATGAGCACTCCGGGACGGGCGCCAGGCGGCGAGACCGAGAAGTCGGCCCTCGGAGCGGCCTGTGTGGCGCCGGTCACGAGGACCCCGTCCACCTGAGTGATCGACTGGGACGCTACCCGCGGGCCGCCGGCCAGAGACGAGTAGAACGGGATCCTCGTCTCGCCCGGCGCGAGAACGCTGGTCGAGAAGGCGATCCCGGAGAGCAGCGGGCACACAGTCCGAACGTACGTCTCGGCGTCCTCGTTCTCCTCACCCCAGTACCACTCGGATATCCGCCCTGCCTCGGCCGAGGCCAGCTCCAGAATGGAGCGGACGAGTCCTACGGTGTCGGACGCTCTGACCCTCGCCGCCATTTCGGAACAGTCACCGTTTGTAAGGTCCAGACTCAAAGGGTCGGGAGAGTCGGAGACACCGCTGGCGAGCGCGAGCAACTCGGTGATGCCCCTGCCTGCGTTCCTGAGACCGGCGATGCCGTTGGCGGTGCCGGGATCGAGCGTCGAGAGATCGCCGCGCGTGAAGGTCACGGTGAACGCCCCGTCGCCGAGGTCGACGTAGGTTCGCGTTTTCGTCGCTATGTCGACAAAGGGTGGCCACCCGGGGTGCACCTGAATGCCGTCTCTGTCCGAATCGAGCAGCGCGACCAGTGAGTCGCCGGAGTCGGCTCGGAACGTCGCAGCGCAGTACGCCACTCCGGGGTTGAAGACACTGACCGCACCACCGGCAGCGTCCTCGAACCACGGCCCAACCGCGGACAGACCGCCGCCGGGCCAATCGTCGAGAACGTCTATCGCTATTCCGGAGGCGAGCTGAAGGAGAGCAGGCTCCAACTCCCCGTCGAGTCTTCCTCCGCCGGACATCCCGAGCACGGACTCCGTCCGGGCCACCAGCTCGGGCCACCAGTCCTTCGACTCGACCATGTAGACCAGCTCGTCGCGGTCCTCGGCCGAGAACATCGTCGTGAACGGGTTCAGCAACACAAGAGCGAGCGCCGTCGACGCGGCGTCTATCACTACCTCGGTATCGTACGGAGTCACGTAGCCAAGCATGACGGGGACCGTGCCGTCGCCCATCGCCAACAACACCTGAGGAGCGGCCACGTCCGGTACCACGAGTGAGAAGCTGCCGTCGGCCGCCACGTCCGCGCTTCCGGCGAACGACACGATGCGAAGCTCAGCGAGATCGATTGTGACGCCTTCGGGGAGGTCGACCTCACCCGTGACCGCGCGGGTGGCGATCGGGGACGCATCGGCCGCCGGCGCGCTTGGCCCTGTCGTCGTCGAGCACGACGCGAGCGCCGCGCAAACGAGGGCGAACCCGGCCGGAATTGCCCATCTCCGTTTCACAATGTCCCACCTCCGTTGCAGCCTGGACGAGCCACGGCGTCCTTCTCCAGGTGGTTCTCATGCAAGCGGCGTACCAAGAGGGCTCGCTCGCTGGCGCAGGCCTGGGCGACGCAGTCCGTGGGGGCGACCGGCTACCGTGACGGAACGACAAAGAGAGAGGGCCGACCACCGGGCCGGCCCTCTTATCGTTCAGAGTGTGAAGTCTGTCTAGCGTAGAAGCATGAGCTTGCCGCGGCGCGTCCCGGAGTCGGCGCGGAGACGGACGAAGTACAGGCCGCTCCCGACCCTCAGGCCCGACTCGTCACGACCGTCCCACGTCACGCTGTTCTCACCGGGTCCGCGCTCGCCGCTGAGGAGCGTCCGAACGAGGCGACCGTCCACGCTGTAGACAGCCAGCTCGACCCTCTGGACGCTCGGAAGCGAGAACGAGAGCTCGGTCTGGGAGCGGAACGGATTGGGCCGCGCCGGACTCAGGGCCAGCCTCGGCAGACCCTGCTCGACCGAGCTGGACTCAACGGTGAACGAGGCGGTGTCCATGAGGAGACCGCGCGCGCTGCCATCGTCCGCGTAGGCCGTCCACCAGTAGTCGCCATCGGTCAGCGGCGTGTCGACGGTCCAGGACGTCGTCCCGCCGCCCTCCGCCACGCCTGAGGCCGATGCGACCTCGACGGTCCGGAGCTCGTCGGAGTACACGATGAACGTGTAGGTCAGGATGTCACCTCCGTCTGGGTCGGTGGCGTTCGACACGACGAGGTCGGGCGTCGACGTCTGGATGGAGCCTCCGTTCGTGGGTTCGGAGAGGGTCGGCTTCGAGGGAGGCGTGTTGCCCACAGGCGGCCCCAGCAACTCCACGTCATCGACGTACCACCCGTCGTCTACCACGTATGTATCCGTCTGCAGTCTGAACCGGACCTTGAAGTCCGACGTGCAGTACTCCTCGGCGATCGGTAGCTCGGTGAGCTGCCACGCTATGTTGCCGTCGTACCGCGGTCCCACCTGATACCAGTTCGTGCCGCCGTCGGGAGAGACCTCGACGTAGCAGTAGTCGTAGTCGTCTTCCGTCATGACCCTGTGCCAGAACGTGAGGAGCGCCTGGCTCGCGTGCGACAGGTCCACGGGACTCGCCAGCTCTATCCAGGTGTTCCGGCTGTTCCCGTAGTTGCCGATGGGGCTGTCCGCGTACGAGTAGCTTCCGGAATGGAAGCTGATGGTCGACGTTCCCCAGTAGCCGTCGTTCTCCAACCAGTTGCCGGTTCCTGACTCCATGTCGTCCGCGAACAGCACATCCAGGTCGCCGACGAGCCAGGAGAAGTGCTCCTCGGCATGGAACCCGTCGCCATCTAGGAGCATCGTGACGGCGATCGAGTGGCCGTCCGGCACCGGAGAGTCGATCGAGAACGACATCGGGTCGGACGAGTTGTCTGCGCTCGCTCGCGCTCCGAGATTCCCGAAGGAGCTCTGAGCGTCGATGAGCTCGACGTACGGATCGCTCGTAATGAGAGTTGCCGTGACGTTGTTCACCGGATCGTACACACCGTCGTTCGTGACGGTCAACGTGAGGTCGAGCATCTCCCCCGGCTCCGGGTCCTGGTCGTTGTCGCCACCGGTGAACGTCAGGTCGGCCACCGACAGATACGGGCCGACCATCCTGGTCGTGTAGATCTGAGGCCACAGGTTCTCGGCACGAAGCCCGGGGATCTCGCTCTCGAGGGGCCAGAAGTCGCTGCCGCCCACCTCGATGCAGGCCGCCAGAACGCCAAGGTGCTCGTAGACCCAGTCGGTCGTCGTACCGGAGCAGCTGTACCAGAGGATGTCTCCGGCCTGGCCGACGTCGTATCCGTTGTCGCGCGCCATCTCGTTGCCGATGGCCATGAGCAGATCATGGTCCGGGGTCTGGATGGCCGTCGTGTAGCCCCACGGGATCAGGACCGCCGCCGACACCGAGTGGAACGACAGATTGAACTTGAGGTCGCGCGACTCCAGGAAGTCCGTGTACGCCTGGACCTCGGGCTCGGACTCCGCGTACTCGCCGCAGTAGGTCTCCTCGCACGGATCGAGCGGAGAGCCGACCTCGCTCCAGTGCGTGTCGTAGTTCCTGTTGGGGTCGACGCCGTAACACGAAGAGCCCACGTTGTCACGCCTGTTCTTGCGCCACATGCCACCGCCGTTAGGGCTCATGAGCTCGTTGTACAGGTAGCCATCAGGGTTGATGATGGGGACGAAGAAGATCTCGCGATTGTCCACCAGATACGTGGCCTCAGGGTCGGTCCCGTAGTTCTGGCACAGCCACTCCATGTACTCCATCTGGACTTCTACGCCGATCGGCTCGCGCGCGTGATGCACGCCGTCGAACACGATCTCCGGCTCCGGCTCGTCGACGTTGGGATTGTCCGAGATCTTTATGGCCCAGATGTCGTTCCCCTCGCCCGTGGTGCCGATCGAGAACTTCTCGGTCACGATGGACGGGTAGTTCGCGTATAGGTCGTCGAGGAAGTCCTCGGTCTCGGAATACGTGTGGAAGTCGCCGAAGTTCTCTCCCCTGATGCGGCTGGAGTAGAACTGCTGCATGTCCTCCACCTCAACGACCACGTTGTAGCCGCGGGACCGTATGTCGGCGAGCTGCTCGTCGTCGGTCACGATGGTGACGCCGACGCCGGGCTTCGCGTACATGACGTCGAGCCCGGGAGTGCTCATGAACTCCTCGAATTCCTTCATGGAGCCGAACTCGACTCTTGCCTTGATGTACTGCTGCTGCGGTTGGTCGGCCATCGCGCCGGCGGCGAATGCACCCAGCGCCAGGACGGCCAGAAGAACGGATATGAAGCGTGTCATCGGAGACTCCCTCCGCGTCTGGAAGGCCAAGTCGGGCGCCAGGGACGACGGTCGCCGTCCCTCACGCCCGAGGGAATCGGTCAGATACCACCTAAGATCCTATGATAGCACAGATTACGGAGTGAATCAATGTTCACGGGGGACACGACGACGACGTGGCTCCAAAGAACCTGCGCTGTGCGGGTCTGGACAGAGCATTCACGGCGGCCGTCCGGGGCGCTCGACCGCTCAGAGCCCGGCTCCGAGTACGAAGGCGCTGCCGTCGGGGACGGCACTCCACTCGACGTCTAGACCCGTGATGACTTCCGACGATGCGACCTCAAACCCCTCTCCCCTCCCGCACCAGAGCGTGTAGTAGCGGGGACAGGTGCTGCCGGGCGCCATGCGTGCGTGCCCGACGACCGTCTCGCCAGCCACCATGAAGCAGTTCAGGCACGTGAAATCGCGGACTCTCTTCAGTGGTTCCACGACCGAGTCCGAAGGGCGGTCCGGATCGAATCTCGAGAGCAGGTGAAGGAAGAGACGTTCCGAATCGATCGCGCCGGAGGGCGACAGTCGAGCGTCCCAGTCGAGTTGTGCCAGGTCGCGGACCTCTCCGTTGTGACAGAATGCGTAATCGACGCCCCTCCACGCGGCTCTGAAGGGGTGCGTGTTCTCCAGCGCGATCGTGTCCCGCTGTTTGGTTCTGCGAGCATGCAGGATGAGCATGCGCCTCGCCGGATCGAACGTGGCTTCGCCGCCGAGCCCATCCGGGTGAGCAGCGCGGCCCGGCACGCGCAGCTCGGCCACCAGTGCCTCCAGCCGGCCGTCGGCGAAGCAAGGCAACGTGCTGCGGCGGATCGAGAGCCCATGGGGCGTCAGGAAGGCCGCGCCCCAGCCGCAGTCGTGCAGAACGTCCCGGCCCAGACTCCTGTGCTCGTGGTCGTAGGCTGGATTCTCATTGAGGGACATCGAGCGCAGCCCCCCGAAGAGAGGCTCGACCGGGAATCTCCCGACTGCCGCTATCATCCTGCACATGGCGGTCCCCTGGCCGTGGGCTCCCAAGAAGGTGGCCTCCTACGCAGGAAGACTATAGCCGGGGAGAACGGCTCCGGTCAATCGGCGCGGGCAGCGGCAGCCCGTCCACACCCCGCCGACCGGCGCTTGCCGTCCGCGCTTTGCGAACCGGGCCGGTCGTGCTCCGGATGAGAGACCGCTAGACTCGTTGACACCGCCGCCTGCCCGCTCCTATACTTGGCCTCGCCGTGGCGCGTCTGTGGTAGTGCAGGAGGCACGGCGTGAGGCAACGGGTTGGGAGACATGGTCTTGGCGTGCCGGCGTCCCGGACACGGCGCACGGCGCACGAGGAGATGAGAAGTGAATCCAAGAAGCGAGATATTCCTCACAAAGGGCCGTGGCAAGCACAAGGAGCGACTCGCCAGTTTCGAGATGGCGCTTCGCGACGCCGGGCTCGCGACCTTCAACCTCGTCCGGGTCTCCAGCATTCTCCCCCCCGGCGCCAGGATGGTCACACGCGCGTCCGGTCTGTCCGAACTCACGCCCGGGCAGATAGTCTTCACCGTCATGTCCGACAACACGACGAACGAGGCGCACCGCCTGGTGGCCGCGTCGGTGGGAATAGCGAAGCCTAGGGATCCCGAACGCTACGGCTATCTCTCGGAGCACCACAGCTTCGGTCAGCGCGAGAAGGTGGCGGGCGACTACGCGGAGGACCTCGCCGCTGAGATGCTTGCCACGACGCTCGGCGTCCCGTTCGACCCTGATGCCAGCTACGACGAGCGCAAGGAAATCTGGCGAATCAGCGACGAGATCGTCAGAACGAGCAGCATCACGCAGACCGCGGTCGGCGACAAGGCCGGCCTGTGGACCACCGTGGTGGCCGCGGCGGTGTTCGCCGTGCCACCGCTGCCGCTGCATCTCTAGCTCGCCGGACCCGACAGACACTTCATCGCGGAAACCGCCTCGGGGCTCCGCTCCGAGGCGCCGCAGTTGGAGGCCCAGCAGCATGCCGTCAGGAACACACGACGGGGGCGCATTCCTCAAACTTCCCCCTGAGATGTCTGACCCCGCTACCTCTAAGGTGATGGTCCTGCCCATCCCGTACGAGGCCTCGACAAGCTACATCGAGGGCACGGAACTCGGGCCGGCGGCCATCATCGAGGCCTCAGAACAGGTCGAGTGGTACGATGAGTCGCGTTGCGACGAGCCGTGCCGCGCCGGGATACACACGCTTCCGGCGATCGAGTGCGGCGGCACACCGCCCGAGGTGATCGCCCGAATACGCAACGAGGTATCTCGACACGTCGCCGCCGGGCGCTTCGTCCTGTCCTTCGGCGGGGAGCACACGGTCACGATCGGCTGCGTCGAAGGGGCGGCACAGTCGGAGCCGATCACGGTCGTGCAGATAGACGCCCACGCCGACCTCCGCGACGAGTTCCACGAATCGCCTTGGAGCCACGGGTGCGTCATGAGGCGGCTGTCGGACAGGTTCCAGATCGTGCAGCTGGGGATACGCTCGATGTCGGCCGGTGAAGCGGTCTTCGCCGACGGCGCGACGGGGATCACGTGCATCCAGGGAAGACACATAGCCGCGGCCCGGCGGGAGAAGGACGGCAGCGCCGCGTGGGCAGAGAAGGCGATCCAGGCCATCGGCACAGACCGGGTCTACCTCACGATCGATCTCGACGGGCTGGACCCCTCGGTGATACCAGCCGTGGGCACGCCCGAGCCGGGCGGACTGCTGTGGCACGAGACGCTCGCATTTGTGAAAACGCTCTTCGAATCCAGGAAGGTCGTCGCGGCGGACATTGTCGAGCTCTGCCCGATCCCGGGATTCATAGCATCTGACTTCGCGTCGGCCCGCCTGGCCTACAAGGTCGCCGGCCACGCCATCAGAGCGGCCACGCCGCCGGCGTCCTAGCCGAGTCCGGCTCGTCATTGCCGATGACGACCGCTCTGTGACGTATCGACACTGAGCCTCCCTCCGGCCCCCGATGGGGTCTCCCACCACCCGAGCCTTCTGACGACGAACCTGGCGGGTGGGAAGGCAGCCGCCCTTCTCATTCCACCCGGCCCCAGCGAGTACATCAGGTTGCCGATGGCCTTGAGCCTGGCCAGCTGCGGCCTGATGTGAGAGCGGACGGCCGCGCCGTAGGCGGTCGACGCCCCGGCTCCGCCCTCAAGCGCCGCGGCGACCGCCTCGGCCGCTGCGCGGCCGCTGGTCATGGCGTACGAGATCCCCTCACCGGTGATCGGGTCAGCGAACCCCGCCGCGTCACCGACGAGGAGCACTCTGCTGTCTCCCGGCCGCCTTCGACGCGCGGAGCCGGGGATGGGAGCAGCGTAGGGTCCACGCAACTTCCACCCAGCGAAGTGCGAGTCTACGAATCGACGGAGGTCGTCCAGGAGCCAACGCCCCATTGGAATCTGCGAGTAGATCCCCACATTCAGATGGTCCCGTTTGGGGAAGACCCACGCGTAGCCGCGTCGCGTCGCGGTCGGATCAAAGACGAGGGTCCCGCGGTGGGTCTCGAGTTCGGCCGGAGAGCGGGGGAACGCTCTCACGTACGCGGCCCCGCACAGCCCCTGGGTGCCGGCGCCCGTGCGTCGCGCGACAACGCTGAGCGGACCGTCGGCTCCCACGAGGTATCCGCACTCCACCGTCCGGCCTCCCGCATTCACGACGACGCGGCCGGACTCGCTCGTCACGTCGCGCAGGGCCGTCCCGAACTCGATACGAGCGCCGGCCTCAGCCGCCCGGCGAACCAGCAGCGAGTCCAGCTCCCTTCTCGTCGTGGTCGTGACCAACGGTGCGTCGGACTCCCACACGAGCACGGTTCCGCCAAGCTCGATCCTCAGGCGACGTGCAGTGTCGTGCGCTATGAGCCCGGCGTCGCCGCCGAGGAGTTCGAGCGCGGCCTCGGTAAGCCCGGCCGCGCACGGCTTCGACCGGGGAAATCTCGCGCGCTCCAGCGCGAACACCGAGAGGCCCAACTCAGCGGCGCGGCCGGCGCAGCTTGCGCCGGCCGGACCGCACCCCGCCACAACAAGATCGAATCGCTCACTCATCGCACCCGCCGCCGGGCCGTCAGATCACCGCAGATCGAGCTCTCCGAACGTGCCCGGGTCGTAGTCTATGGGAACCTGCCAATCGGCCGATCCGGAGGTCCTGGCCTGCTTGCGACGGAAGTTGAGCCGCCAGTAGTCCCCCACGGTCATCTCGGCCTTAGGGGCGTCGCCATCGAGCGTCTTGAAGCTGGGTGGAAGCGGTTCACCCGCATCCTTGGAGTAGCCCAGGGTCTCGTACGGGATCACCAGCTCGGCAGTCCACCTGTCGCTCCCGCGACTGGTAGCGATCTGATAGTCGCCGTTCCAATCGGGATGAACGGTGTACCACATCGTTTCATCGAACGTGATCTTCTGGTCGAAGACCACACCATCAGGGTTCACGTAGATCTGGTAGACCACGAGTTCGTCAGGGTCGGGCTGCAGAAAGAGCCCGACGCAGTCATCCATGTATACCGCCGCGTCCCGTTCGGCCGCCTCGCTCCTGAGTTCGTCCATCTTGTCGTCCAAGCAGACCGCCGTAACGATCAGGTTCCCCGCGTCGTGAGCGAACACGAACTCGGTCTTGCCGTCCACCGGCTGATAACCCTGGCCTGTGTAGAGTTCGGTCACGAGCGCGCCCCCGTCCATCATGGCCGCGTCCGGCTTCCCGTCCAGGGTCGGTCCGCTCGCCACGGCCGGAGCCTCGACCTTCCTGAGTAAGCGCGCAGGCCTCTCGACCTCCAGCATTCTTCCGTCAGCCAACGGATACTTCAGCGAGACCACGGGTGCCGGATAGATGCCGTCCGTCTTCGACGCCATGAAGGTGAGCTTCTCGACGGCGCCCGGGGCCACGCTGAACGGCGCCGCCGCAGGCTCCACACGCCACTGATCCGGCACGCTCCAGTCGGCTTCCCCGCCAAGCGGCTCTCCGGTGTCGTTCTCGATGCTCACGCTGATCTCCGATGAGGCGTTTCCCCCACTCGTCACTACCAACGGGCTGACTCTGATCAGGTCGTTCTCTATCCGGTCGATCTCATCGAGCAGTCCGGTGGTCACGAACTCGCGCGGGTACACGTTGCCGTCGAGATCGTGAATCGTCAGCTTGAAGCCGTCCTTCGTCACGTCGACGATGCCGTACTGGAAGAACTCACCTCTAAGCTCCGGCTGTGTGTTGGTCCCGAACATCTCGGCGCCCGAGCTTCCGATCGCGGTGTACTCGATGCCTCCGAAGTCCCCACAGAAGTAGCGGTGGTAGTGTCCGCAGAAGACCGCGTCCACGCCGTTATCGACCAGGATCTCGTGTAGATCGTCCGGCTTTCCGTGCCGTAACGTCTGGTCCCACAACGGCTTATGGAAGAACACGAACACGTTCTGGGCATCGGCCTCTGCCAGGTCCCGCTGGAGCCAAGTCGCTTGCTGCAGGCCCATGGCGGCCCACGACTCGATCCTGCTGTTGTCGAGGACCACGAAGTGGCTGTTGGCGTAGTCGAATGAGTAGAAGAGCTTTCTGCCTGTCTTCTCGGTGTAGATCTCCTGTGAGCGATCGTCCCAGATGTCGTGGTTGCCCGGAGTCATGTATACAGGCACGCCTACCGTGCGAAGAATGGCCAG
>CAZLTC010000041.1:0-3773 GCA_964562405.1 uncultured bacterium
ACGACATACTGGACGCGAAGAGAGGCGTCCTGGCGCGGGTGAGGTCCGATCTGGCTAGCTCCAGGCTGGGTGGCACGAACGATTTCGTGAGATACGAGCTCGCCTTCAGGGGCTTCGCGGATTTCCGACACGGACGGGTCGCCGCGCTCGCGCTCCGGCTGGGCTGGGTCAAGCCACAGGGCGACGGCAGCGACGTTCCCGTCAACGAGCGCTACTTCGCGGGGGGTGACGGCTCGGTCCGGGGTTTCGAGAGGAACTCGTTGTCCCCGAGGGACGCGCAGGGGAACCCGAAGGGCGGCCGGGCCCTGGCGGTGGTGCGTGGCGAGATCCGCTTCCCGATCTGGAAAGCGCTGGGGGGCGTCGTCTTCGCCGACGCGGGCCAGGCCTTCGACGACCTGGGGGCCGTCAGAGTGTCAGGGCTTGAGGTCGGGGCGGGAGGGGGGCTGCGCGTTGGCACCCCTGTCGGGGTCCTCCGCTTCGACGTGGCGGCCCCGCTGACCGCGCCGGGCCACGGGGCATTCTATTTTGGGGTCGGCCAGGCCTTCTGAGCCCGCTCGCAGGCTTCACGCTTGCCTCACCCCGCTTCGCGGTGTATCATGTCAGTTCGTCCACAACCCACTTACAGGACGCAGTTTCTTGGTCTCTTTTGGTCCTGTCGGGCTCAGCCAGACGAGAGGAAAGGAGTGGCTGTATGGCATCAAAGGAGCTTCTGTACGGAGAGAAGGCACGTCAGGCGATCCTTCGCGGCGTCGAGCAGCTTGCGAAGACGGTCAAGGTAACGCTCGGTCCCAAGGGCAGGAATGTGGTTCTCGACCGCAAGTGGGGCGGACCCAGGATCACCAAGGACGGCGTGACCGTCGCCAAGGAGATCGACCTCGAGGATCGCTTCGAGAACATGGGCGCCCAGATGGTGCGCGAGGTCGCCGCCAAGACCAGCGACGTGGCCGGCGATGGTACGACGACGGCAACCATCCTGGCCGAGGCCGTCTACCGCGAGGGCCTCAAGAGCGTGACCGCGGGCGCCAACCCGATGTACGTCAAGCGCGGCATCGAGAAGGCCGCGGCGGTCGTGACCGAGGAACTGACGAAGATGTCGCGCAAGGTCAGGGACCGCAACGACGTCTTCAGCATTGCCAGGATCTCCGGCAACAACGACGAGACGATCGGCAACCTCATCGCGGACGCGATGGACAAGGTCGGCCGTGACGGCACCATCACCATTGAAGAGGCCAAGAGCATCGAGACAACGCTCGAGGTCGTTGAGGGTATGCAGTTCGACCGCGGCTACATCTCTCCCTACTTCGTGACGGACGCGCAGACGATGGAAGCGGTGTTCGAGAGCCCGTACATCCTGATCTACGAGGACAAGCTTTCCAACATGAAGGACCTCGTCCCGCTCCTCGAGAAGGTCGCGCAGTCGGGCAGGCCGCTCGTCGTCATAGCGGAGAACATCGAGGGCGAGGCTCTGGCAACGCTCGTTGTCAACAAGCTGCGCGGCGTCCTGCCGGCCGTCGCCGTCAAGGCACCCGGCTACGGGGACCGCAGAAAGGCCATGCTGGAAGACATCGCGATCCTCACCGGCGGCACCTTCATCGCGAAGGACCTCGGTCTCAAGCTCGAGGGCCTGCAGCTCAAGGACCTCGGCACGGCCAAGAAGGTCATCATCACGAAGGACGATACGACGATCGTCGAGGGCCCGGCCAAGAAGAGCGACATCCAGGGTCGCATCGCGCAGATCAAGCACCAGATCGAAGACACGACGTCCGACTACGACCGCGAGAAGCTCCAGGAGCGCCTCGCGAAGCTCGCGGGCGGAGTGGCGGTTCTCAAGGTCGGCGCGGCGACCGAACTGGAGATGAAGGAGAAGAAGGCTCGCGTCGACGACGCGCTGCACGCGACCCGCGCGGCCGCGGAGGAAGGTGTGGTTCCAGGCGGCGGCGTCGCGCTGCTTCGCACGATCCCCGCTCTCGAGAAGCTCGAGGCCGAGAACGGCGACGAGCAGATGGGCATCAACATAGTGAAGCGCGCGATCGAGGCCCCGATGCGTCAGATCGCCGAGAACGCCGGATACGAGGGCTCGCTCGTCGTCCAGAAGGTCAAGGGCGAGAAGAAGAGCGTGGGGTTCAACGCCGACACCGGCGAGTACGGCGACATGTACAAGTTCGGCGTCATCGATCCGACCAAGGTTGTACGCATCGCGATCCAGAACGCCACCAGCATCTCGGCCCTGCTTCTCACGACCGAGGCTCTGGTCACCGAGAAGCCGGAGAAGGAACCTGAGATGCCTGGCGGCATGGGTGGTGGCATGGGCGGCATGGGTGGCATGGGCGGGATGATGTAGCGCCCGAGCGGTGCGGGGCGCCTTGGGCGGCGCCGTGGCGGTGAGACTGAACGACCGCGTTCTCCGGGACCCGGACGGCACCGCGGTGGAACTCGTGACGGGCGCTCTCGTTCCTGGGTGGAACGGGAGCGCCCTTTCTGCTATCAGTAGCTTGGTCCGGCGCGGACCATATTGACTGGTAAGCACTTCTCCGAAGCCGGGGGCCGGGAGCGGGCCCTCGCGTTCAACCGACCTGCGAGAGGTACCGTGATGAAGCTGCCGAAACGCTACGACCCCAGGGAGGCAGAGCCTCGCTGGCAGCGACGCTGGGACGATCTGGGCATATACAGGTTCAACAGGACCCCCGACCGCCCCGTCTACAGCATCGACACCCCGCCTCCGACGGTTTCGGGTGCCATACACATCGGGCACGTGTTCAGCTACGTGCAGGCCGAGGTCGTCGCCCGGTTCTGGCGGATGCGGGGCATGAACGTCTACTACCCGTTCGGGTTCGACGACAACGGACTTCCGAGCGAGCGTCTCGTCGAGAAGGAGAAGGGCGTAACGGCGGCTCAGGTCGGTCGCGAGAGGTTCGTGCAGATGTGTCTCGAGCTCACGAAGAGCTACGAGGCGGAGTTCAAGGACTTCTGGCGTAGCCTCGGCATATCGGTCGACTGGGACGAGAACTACTCGACGATCGACCCGGTCTCACAGCGCATATCTCAGCGGTCGTTCCTGGACCTCTACAAGAAGGGCCGCGTTTACCGCAGGGAGGCGCCGACGCTCTGGTGCCCGGAGTGCCACACCGCAATAGCGCAGGCCGAGATAGAGGATGCCGAGCACGACTCCATCTTCTACGACGTTGCGTTCAGCATCGACGGGCGTGACCTCCTGATCTCGACGACGCGTCCGGAGCTCCTGCCCGCGTGCGTGGGCATGTTCGCCCATCCCGACGACGAGCGCTACCGCGACCTGATAGGGAGGAAGGCCACCGTTCCGCTCTTCGGATACGAGGTCCCCATCTACGCCGACGACAAGGCCGACCCCGAGAAGGGGACCGGTCTGGTCATGTGCTGCACGTTCGGCGACACTACCGACATCGCGTGGTGGCAGGAGCACGGCCTGGACACCAGGATCGCGTTCGACGGCGAGGGAGTGATGAACGAACTGGCGCGCGGCTACGAGGGCCTGTCCCTCAAGGATGCGCGCGCGAAGATCGTGGCCGATCTCGAGTCGGGCGGCCTTCTCAAGGGGCGGGAACCCATCACGCACGCCGTGAACGTGCACGAACGCTGCGGTACAGAGATCGAGTTTTCGGTGGCGAGCCAGTGGTTCATCCGGGTTCTCGACATCAAGGACAAGATCATCGCTGCCGGCTCCATGGTGGAGTGGCACCCGGACTTCATGGAGGTCCGCTTCCGCAACTGGGTCGAGAATCTGAAGTGGGACTGGT
>CAZLTC010000041.1:3873-15063 GCA_964562405.1 uncultured bacterium
GACTTCATGGAGGTCCGCTTCCGCAACTGGGTCGAGAATCTGAAGTGGGACTGGTGCGTATCGCGCCAGCGGTACTACGGCGTGCCGTTCCCGCTCTGGACCTGTGCCTCGTGCGGCGACGTGGTACTCGCCGACGAGGAGAGTCTCCCCGTTGATCCTACGGTGACATCGCCGCCGGTCGATGCCTGTCCGAAGTGCGGGGCGACCGACCTCGAGCCCGAACGCGACATCATGGACACCTGGATGACGTCGTCGTGCACCCCGTTCCTGAACCTCAAGTGGAGGGAGTCCGGCGATCGCACGGAGCAATTCGGGAAGAAGGGCGAGGACGGCACCGAGTACCTCATGGACCTGAGACCGCAGGCGCACGACATCATCCGCACGTGGGCCTACTACACCATCGTCAAGGCCGTGCTCAACGAGGGCAAGGTCCCGTGGCGCACGGCCATGATCTCGGGTCACGTCCTGCACCCCGACCGCGCGAAGATATCGAAGTCGAAGGGCGGAGGAGCACACTCCCCGAGCGCCGTGATCGAGCAGCGGTCGGCCGACGGCACGCGCTACTGGGCCTGCTCAAGCAGGCTGGGCGTCGACACGATGATGGCCGACGAGGCTTTCGACGCGGGCAAGAGGCTCGTAGTAAAGCTGTGGAACGCCTCGAAGTTCGCGATAGGAAGGCTCGAGGACTTCGATCCCGCCGCGCCGCGGGAGCTGTCGGTCGTAGACCGGTGGCTGCTCGCCCGTCTTGCCGTGACAGTGGAGCGCGCGACTGCCGGCTACGAGGCGTGCGAGTATCACGCTGCGATGGAGGCGGCCGAGGCCTTCTTCTGGCACGACCTCTGTGACAACTACATCGAGATCGCCAAGAAGCGTCTCTACGGCGACGAGGGCTACGACGGCCGGACGAGGCGTGGGGCGCAGTTCGCGCTCTACCAGGCGCTCCTGTCGACCCTCAAGATTATGGCCCCCGTAGTGCCTCACATCACGGAGGAGATCCACTCGCTCTTCTTCGCTGAAAGAGAGAAGGCCGAGTCGATACACACGTCCGCGTGGCCCGCGCCGCCCTCCGAGTGGTGCGACGGCGAGGCCGAAGAGACCGGGTCGCTGGCACTCTCCGTCATCGAAGCCATGCGCAAGGTCAAGTCGATCGCGAAGGTCTCCGTCGCCGCTCCCGTGGGAACGCTGGGCGTTGTCTGCGACGACGCATCGTGGATCAGGCTCGAGCCGCTCAAGCGCGAGCTGCTTGACGTCTCGAACGCGAAGGAGTTGGTTCGCGCGAAGAGCCCCGATACGAGCTTCATGGAGACCGACAAGGAAGGCCTTCTGGTCTCGGCCGAGCTCCTGGAGCCGCCGGCGGAGTAGTAGCGGTCGCTCGGCCGCCGCAGCCGCGCCGTCGATCGAGAGGGCGGCGTGCACGCCGGCTCGATCCCGTGGGGACGCAGCTTCGGCTCACCGGGGAGGACCAGTGGCCACAAAGCTCCAAGAGCCCGATCTCGTCCCGGACGCCCCCAGCGTGCTGGTGATGGAAACGGGCCTTCTGGGTGAGCTGCTCGTCATCACGCCGGCGCTCCGGGCGGTGAAGCGCGCCTGGCCGGATTCCAGGGTCACCGCTATCGTCGCGCCGGGTTCGGCCCCCGTTCTCGTCGGCAACACGAACGTCGATGTCCTCCTGCCTCTGTCCAAGAAGGAACGCTCTGGATTCGCGGGGCTTCTGCACCTGGCGTCCTGGATCAGATCGCGGCACTTCGATGTGGCGCTCGTCTTTCACACGTCGTTCAGGAGCGCGCTTGCGGCGTTCCTGGGAGGCGTGCCCGTTCGAGCCGGCCTGTCGAGCGAGGGGAGGGGCTTCCTCCTCACACACAAGTGCCCGCGCGACAGGAGCGCTTACGAGGTAGACGAGCATCTCCGGGTCGTTGCCCTGCTTGGCGTCCAGCCTCAAGGCCGCGAGCTGGAGCTGCATCTGACCGACGAGGAGCGCGACGAGGCGACGGCGCTTCTCAGGGACGTCGCCGGGCGGCCGTTCGTGTGTCTTCATCCCGGGGCGAGCAGGGAGATCCGCCGGTGGCCCGCGGACCGCTTCGCGGAGCTGGGGGCGAGGCTCGCCGGCATGGAGGGCATCGAGCCTGTGTACGCCTTCGGCCCCAGGGAGAGGGCTCTGGCCGATGCGGTCGAGCGCTGGTTCGACGGTTCGCGCCTGGACAGGCCGCCGCTGATCTTCCCGCGGACAGCGCGTGTGCTCGGCGCCGTCTTCGAACGCGCGTCGGCGGTCGTCACCAACAACACCGGGCCGATGCACGTAGCGGCCGCGGTCGGCGCACCGGGCGTGTTCATACACGGCCCGACGCCGGTCGAGCGCTGGCATCCTCCGGGCGGCGATCATGTGGCCGTCTTCGGAGACGAAGTGCCCTGCCGCCCGTGCGACTCACCGCAGTGCACGCAGGGCTCGCTCCTCTGCATGGAGGCGGTCGACGTCGAGCGCGTGCTCGAAACCGTGACCGGGCTTGTCGCCCGAGCGGCGGAACGGACACGGAGCCCGCGATGACGATCCTCCACATCATAGAATCCCCCTCCTGGACAGGCGCCATGGCGCAGACTCTGGAACTGCTGCTCGGACTCAAGGAGAGGGGTCACCGGGTCGCGCTCGCGACGAGCCGCGGGAGCATCCTGTGGGAGAGAGCCGAGGCGGCCGGTGTCGAGACGCTCGAGGTCGAGACACGCTCCGAGCTGAACCCGGTCGCGATCGCGAAGCTTGTCTCGTTCATCCTGAGAAACCGTGTCGACATCGTTCATGCACATCGGGCGCACGCGCACTCGCTCGGGCTCATCGCGGCCGCGATGGCCGGGCGCCCGTTCCTCGTCTCGAGGCGGGTGTCGTTCCCGCCCAAGGACAACGTCGGAAGCAGGATCAAGTACGGCAGCCGCTTCGTCACCGGTATCATCGCCGTGTCACAGGCCGTGAAGGACGTGCTGGTCGACTACGGCGTAGCGCCGGAGAAGGTCGTGGTCATATACAGCGGCTCGGACCCTTGCGTCTATCGCGGCGACATCGACGGGGCCGTCACGCGCGCCGAGTTCGGGATACCGGAGACCGCGCCCCTGGTCGGTAAGATAGCCAACTACTACCACGGCTGGAAGGGTCACGACACATTCCTGGCCGCGGCGGTCGAGGTGCGGAAGACGCTTCCGGACGCTCGCTTCATTCTCGCGGGTCACCGCACCGACGGGGACAAGATGAAAGCGATGGTCGACGGCTTCGGTCTCACGTCACAAGTGGCTCTGGCAGGCTATCGAACGGATGTGCCGCAGATCCTGGCCGCGCTGGACGTGTCCGTCAACTGCCCGCGGGCGGGAGAAGGGCTCTCCGGTGCCGTGCGTGAGTCGCTCGCCGCCGGCAAACCCGTTGTCGCGACCGATGTCGGCGGGAACAGGGAGCTCGTCGTCGACGGGCGCACGGGACTGCTCGTGCCTCCCGACGATCCCGCCGCACTTGCGGCCGCGATCCTGAAGCTCGTCATGGAACCCGGGTTCGCAAACCAGATGGCGGAGCGCGGCGCGGCCTTCGTGCGCGAGAACCTGACGGTGAGGCGGATGGTCGACGAGACCGAGATGCTCTATCTCGGCATCGCTGAGGGCCGCCCGGTCGGCCGACATCACTGAGGCTCTGCTCGTGGATCCGGGAAGGACGCCGGGTCTTCTTCTTGTGCTGTCCGACCAGATGATGCCGGAGGGCGTCTTGGAGATCGAACTCGCAACGGGCGGCAACCTCTTCGTCACCGGGAAGCCGGGCGTTGGAAAGACGACGCTCATAGAGAGGGTCCTGTCCTCTCTCGGCGTGGAGGTTGCTGGGTTCTTCACACGCGAGATCCGGGAGCGCGGCTCGCGGGTCGGGTTCTCGATCGCATCGCTCTCGGGGGTCACCGGCGTTCTGGCCCACGTTGACCTGGATACCCCATATCGGGTGGGCAGGTACGGCGTGAACCGCTCGGACCTGGAGCGCGTCGGCGTCCAGGCGATAGAGGAGGGAGTCAGAGGGGCTCCCCTCGTCGTCATGGACGAGATAGGTCGTATGGAGCTGTGCTCTCCCCGATTCAGGGCGGCCGTCGAGCACGCTCTCGACTCCGAAGCGACGGTGTTCGGCACGATACAGGATCGAAGCAATCCGTTCCTCGACGGCATCCGCGCCCGTCCCGACGTGACGGTGCTGCGAGTCACCGAAGGTAATAGGGACGACATGGCCGACCCGATCGTCAGGGTGCTCGAGCGTGCGCTCGCGCATGCGGCCGGCGGCGCTGCGGAGCGGACATGACCGGGCCGTTGGGCATAGTCGTCGGCATTACGTCCCGCTCATGGGGCGGCAATGAGAAGTGGGCCTCGGACGCGGCCCTGGGTCTCGCGAAGCGCGGACACAGAGTGACCGTCCTATGGACCCACGAGCCCGTGCACCGGGAACTCACAGCGCGCGGACTCCGCTCACGGCGCGTGCGCCTGCGCGGTGATCTCGATCCCGTAGGTTTCGCCTCCCTTGTGTCGGTTCTCCGGAGCGAGCGCCCCGACGTTCTCATCCTCACCAAACAGAGAGAGTATTGGCTCGGTGGACTTGCGGCCAGGCTCGCTGGCGGCCCACTTGTCGTGCTCCGTATGGGGCTCAGACGTCGGCTGCGAGACGATTTCAAGAGAAGGACATCGTTCGGAAGACTGGCCGACCTCATCATCGTCAACTCGTCGGACGTGAGAGAGACGCTGCTCGAGTCCGCGTGGATCGACCCGGACAGGGTTCTCGTGTTGCTGAACTCGGTCTCACTCGAGCCCGTCGAAGAGGACCAGGGTCGCAAGCTCGTGGAATCGCTCGGTCTGCCGTCGGGTTCGCCCGTCGTGTGCGGGGCCGGTCGTCTCACCCGGCAGAAGGGGCTCGACCTCCTCATCGAGTCGTTCGCGATGGTTCTGGAGAGCGCTCCAGACGCGTATCTTCTCATACTGGGCGAGGGCGGGCAGAGGCAACCTCTGGAGCAGAAAGCGGTGAGTGCCGGCGTGTCCGACCGCGTGGTCTTCGCGGGCCACAGGGACGACGTCCGTGAGATGCTCTCGGGGGTCGACGTCTACGTGCTTTCGTCTCGCAATGAGGGGATGGCCAACACGCTTCTGGAGGCCATGTCTGTCGGGGCTCCCATAGTCGCCACCGACGTGTCCGGAACGACCGAGGCCGTGACCGACGGCGTCGAAGCGCTCGTCGTGCCGTCCGATGATCCGTCGGCGCTGGCGGATGCCATCGTCAGGCTGTTGGAGGACAGGACGCTGGCGTCGGAGCTCGGGGCCGCGGCCCGGAAGCGTGCGGAGACCCAGTTCGGGCGGGAGCGAATGATGGGGGAGCTTATCGAGGTGCTCGAGAAAGGCGTGGCGCGAAAGCATCCGACTACTTCCCGGCGGCTTCCTTGAACCGCGCGCGCGGCCACGTCCCGGCCCTTATGCCGTCCGCGATGATCAGGAGCGCTCCAGAGGCGGCCAGCGGAACGGCCAGCATGAGGGCGGTCCGAAGCGCGCCCCCCGGCGGGTATGCCTCTACCTTGAGGATGATCCAGAGCGCAACGGCCGCCGATTCGATGAGGAGTCCAGAACCGGAGGCCGTGGCCCAGCGGATACCGGCGAGTCCAGTGATCACCACCACGATCGTGAACACGATCTTGACGAGGGCGAACGTGACGCTGGCTCCACTGCCGGCGAGCGTCAGACCGAGCCACAGGACCGACGCCATAGGCGCGATGATAGCGCCGACGAAAGCGACGAGGCGCCAGCCGGGCCTTTCGTCGGCCCGCATCCCGTCCGTGTGAACCGATTCGCCGCAGCTTGAGGGTGTGATGATGTCCTCCCGTCGAGCGAATACCCAGAGAGGGTCGGGATGGACCCGCTCGCTGAATCTACCCCCGGAGTCGCGCCCCGCGCAAGCGGTTTCGCCGGCATCCTGCGATTCCCGCGAGTCATCGATTGAGGGCTACCGTAGTGCCGCCACAGGGCTTAGTATGGAATGAGGATCCCCCTTCTCACGGAATCTCCCCACAAGGTAACGCGCCGGCGGATCGGAGCGGGACCGGGACAGGGAGGGTGAAGCGATGGTCCGTAGGCTCTTGATAGTGGCCCTGGCGCTGCTGGCCGCGTTGACGGCCGGGTGCGCCAAGCGAGTGGCCGCAGAGGAACTCGACGCCGGAGGCGCGCGTGTGGGGGCGGTAGTGGCTCTCGCGAGCGGTGAGACGGTCAGGTGCCGCGTGCTGTCGCTCTCGCGGGACACGGCGCTCGTCGAGGTCTACTACACGATAGGTGGGCGGACGGAGCTTCGTGGAACCGGCGACGCCAGATACATCAGCGTGGATGGGGAACGCGTTCCGGGCGAGCTGGTGGCGGTCGAGCGCGATGGCGCGGACCGCACGGCGCTCGTTCAGAGGTCCGTACGACTGTCCGACATACGCAGCGCGACGTTCCACAGAAGCGGCAGCGAAGCGTCTCTCGGCCCCATACTGAGCACGCTCATCGGTCCGGTCGTCGGCGCGCTGCTTGCCCTGCTCATATGACAAGGAGGCCTGAGATGATCCACCATGACCGGACCTCCAGGCGGAGTGCTCTTGCCGCGGCCGTGGTCGTCGCCGGTATGTCGCTCGCGGGTTGCGCCGGCGCGCCGGGCTGGAACTTCGCTGAGGATCCCGGTGTGCCCGCCGACATCACTCTCTCGCGCGGCGGGACGGTAACCGGCACGCTGGTCGAGCTATCCGGCGGGGCCTTCGTGATCGACACGAGCATCGAGCGAAGCGAGAACGTCAGGGTCGTGCGCAAGGGTGGCGTCGACTACGTGTATGTGGGTGGAGTGGTGACGGGCACCGCCGTGGAGGTGCGGGACTTCGACATCGTCACGCGGCAACGCATATCCGTGGGCGAGACGGAGGATCTCTTTGTGAAGGCGCGCGGCTATCTCGGGTGGGGGTCCGCGATCGCCGGCGTGCTGGCGTTCTTCCTCGTGAAGGTTCTGGAAGACGTGTCCTACTGACGTGCGCGGCGTGCCACGCGCTTCCGGCTACTCCGGCGGCCCGACCGACGCCGCGTACACCACCGTCTCCACGTCTCCGTCCACGCCCACGGCCTCGTTCATGGCGTCGTCGTCGAACGCGCCTATCGCGCAACATCCGTATCCCATGGCCGTGGCGGCCAGGTACAGGTTCTGCCCGATGTGCCCCGCGTCCAGCAATACGTACCTGTGGCCCCTCCCTCCGTATCGACCCGTCGTCCGCGGCATGACCGCGGTCCAGACGAACGTGACCGAGCTCTGTGAACACATCCGCTGGCCGAGGGCTGCCTGGGCTATCTCGGTGCCTATTTCACCCTCGCGCTGAAGCATCAGAGCGTGGTCTCCCGTCAAGTATCGGTAGAGGCCTCGCCTGAGCCCGGACACCCTGTTCGCAACAACGAGAGCCTCGATGGGGTAGCAGGCCCCGGCCGACGGTGCGTTGCGAAGTTCGTGGGGGCCCAGCTCGCCCGTTATGCCGTGCGTCGCCCACAGAAGCTGAGAGAGGACCTCGAGCGGCATCGGGTCCGCGGCGTAATGCCTGACGGAACGCCGCGCCGCGAGCGTCCGCCACATCGGAGGGCCGCCGTCCTGTGTGGGGGACGGCAGCTTGATGAGAGGCTGCATGGATCCTCCTTGTGCTCATCTCTTGTGGCAAATATACAGCGTTCCCCAGGCGTGCGAAAGGGCCGCGATGGCACCGGGCATCGCATGCCGCTCGGGCAGGATGCGCTTGCCGTGAGGCTGTCGCAGGGGCAGGATGCGCTTGCCGTGACGCTGTCGCTGGGGTTATCCTCGCCCGACAGGAGGCTATCATGTCCAACCGCTTAATGTTGCACGTCGCCACGGTCATCGTCCTTGCCCTGCTGCTCGCTGCCGTGCCCGGCGCTGCATTGGCCAGAGGCGCCATGGTCACTTTCAAGGTCCACGTTCCCGACACGACGCCGCCCGACGCGAGCGTATACATCTCAGGCAGCATCCCATCTCTGGGTCCCTGGGATCCGGGCAAGGTCGAGCTGGGGAAGATCGGCGAGCGGCTCTACGCCATCACGCTCGTGCTTCCCGTCGATACCGAACTAGCGTTCAAGTTCACGCGCGGGACCTGGGAGACCGTGGAGAAAGGGCCGAGCTACGAGGAGATCCCCGACAGGGTCATGACGGTGACGTGCGACGAAATGGTGCCCGTGTGGGTCGATACTTGGCGCGACCTCTCGCCGTTCCGGGAGTCTCATACCGTGGTCGGCGACCTTCGCCGGCACCCGGCCTTCCTCGCCACGAAGCTTGGCAACACACGCGACATTCTGGTCTATCTTCCGCCTGGCTACGACGCGGATCCCGACAAGCGCTATCCGGTGCTCTACATGCACGACGGCCAGAACCTGTTCGATGCCGCCACCTCGTTCATCGGCGTTGAGTGGGACGTCGACGAGACGGTCACCCGGATGGTCGAGTCCGGCCAGGTCAGGCCTCTCATAGTCGTGGGCATTTGCAACACGGCCGACAGGGTGTTCGAGTACACGCCCGCCTCGGACAGGTCGCGCGGCGGCGGCGGCGGCGCCATGTACGCGGACTTCATCGTCAACGACCTCAAGCCCTTCATCGATCAGACGTATCGTACGCTGCCGGACCGGGACAACACCGGTGTCGCTGGCTCGTCTCTCGGGGGGCTGATCTCGCTCTATCTGGCCTGGTCACACCCCGAGGTCTTCTCGCGGGTCGCGGCCATGTCCACGTCCTACGGCTGGGCCGACTCCTACATAGTCAAGTTCATCGCCGACCACAGCCCTCCTCCCGGTGTCAGGGTGTGGATCGACATGGGGACGGCCGAGGACCGGACCGACAGGGACGGCGACGGCGTGCCCGACATCATCCAGCTGCATCGCCGCGTCCGCGACCTGCTCATGGATGAGGGCCTGACGATTCCCGGCAGACTCAGATACGTCGAGGACGAAGGGGCGGTTCACAACGAACGAGCCTGGAGCGCGCGCTTTCCGCGTGCTCTCGAGTTTCTGTTTCCGGGGCGCGGCTAGCCCCCGCTTTCAGGAGGAACTGATGGAGCACCGCGCGAGAGGACGCGCCGGCGTCTCGCTGTCCGTTGCGCTCTTGACCGCCATCGCCATCGTGTCGGCCTCCACGCCGGTCGCGGCGTCGGTCATGGCGAGACAGCCGTCGCCGTCCCCAGACGGGAGTCGCATCGCCTTCACCTACATGGGCGACATCTGGGTGGTCCCGTCGTCCGGCGGCGAGGCCGAGCGCGTGACCGTCCACGATGCGTACGATGACCACCCCGTGTGGTCGCCGGACGGACGGAGCATCGCGTTCGACTCGGACCGCGACGGTAACGGCGACGTGTTCGTGATCCCGGCGGGTGGCGGGGTGCCCGAGCAGCTTACGTTTCGCAGTTCGTGGGATGCTCTGGAGTGCTGGGACCGTGACGGTTCGGGCCTGCTCTTCACTTCGTCGCGCGACACCACCGAGACCGAGCTCTACCGGGTTCCCGCGGGCGGCGGCATGCCTCGCAGGGTCATAAGGGACAGGGCTTTCAATATCTCCGTGTCACCCGACGGTCGCTGGATAGCGTACGTGCGCGGGCGCACCCCGTGGTGGCGCAAGCACTACAGGGGGAGCGCGTCGCGCGACATCTGGATCCGGGCCTACGACGGAGGCGAGAGCCACCTGCTCGTGGACTGGCCCGGGGACGACGACCGTCCCATGTGGGGTGCGGACGGCCGCACGCTCTACTTCCAGTCCGAGCGGGCGGACTCGGTCGCGAACATCTGGAAGCTCATGCTCGATCTACCCTCTCCCGGGTCTGCGGGCGAGCCTCAAGTGGCCAGACCGCCGGTACGCGTCACCGCGCACGAGGCGGACGCCGTCCGCTTCGCGTCGATCTCGGACGATGGAACGCTCATTTCGTACGAGTGCGGCGGCGGCCTCTGGACGCTCGAACTCCCGGACGGAGCGCCGCGTCGCATAGACGTCGCTGCGCCGAGCGACATCAAGTGGAACGACCTCCTCAGAATGGACATGTCGTCGAACGCGACCGAGTTCGCGCTCTCGCCGGACGAGAGCGAGATCGCGTTCGTCGTCAGGGGCGAGGTTTACGTGGCGCCGTTCGAGGACGGCGACTGCGGAACCGCCATGCGCATCACGGATACTCCGGCCCGCGAGAAGGACGTCGCATGGATGCCCGAGGGTGAGACCCTTCTGTTCTGTTCCGACCGCGACGGGAACTACGACATCTATGCGGTCAGCTCGGCGGAAGAGGGCAAGCCCGAGCTGTCCAAGGCGCTCAAGCGCGGGCTCCGCAGGTTGACCGACTCGCCCGAGGACGACGCTCAACCGGAGCCTTCTCCTGACGGCTCGGAGATCGCCTATCTCAACGGAGAGGGCTACCTCTGGGTGATGGATGCCGAAGGCAAGGGCGGGCGGCGGATGCTTCCCGACGCCGAGATCCTGCACTTCACGTGGTCGCCCGACGGGGAGTGGATAGCGCTCTCGCGCACGAACCTTGGTCACAAGGAGGACGTCTACATCATGCCGGCCGCCGGCGGCGACGCGGTCAACGTCACCAATCACCCCAACGACGACTTCGAGCCGCGCTGGAGCGACGACGGTAAGCGGCTGAGCTACGCTTCGCGCACCGACGACGGCCAGTACTCGCTGCGCTACATGTGGCTGACGCGCGACGACTACTGGAAGACCGACGAGGAGCGAGAAGAGGATCTGGATGCGGCCGACGAGGAGGCCGGCGAGGCCGAGGAAGACGTTGCTGAGAAGGCTGCGGTCGAAGTGAAGATCGACTTCGAGGGGCTCAACGAACGTGTGTCGACGGTGATGGATATGCGTGGCGGCTACGAGTTCTACGCTCAGACGCCGGACGGACACTACTACGCGTTCCCGTCGGGCACGCTCAAGGGCACGGACCTTTGGATCGTGGACTGGAAGGGCGACAAGCTCCTCCAGGTGACCGAGGGCGGCGGCGGGGGCGAACGCCTCCACTGGGACAACGACGGCTCGACGTGCTACTACCTGGGCTCCGGTGGCACCATCGGCTCCGTCAGCATCGATCCCGAGGGTGGAGACATCACCGGCCGTGGGAGGGTCGGTTTCTCGGCTCACGTGACCGTCGACGTGCCGAAGGA
>CAZLTC010000041.1:15163-16544 GCA_964562405.1 uncultured bacterium
GAGGAGATCCTTCTCGGGCTCGCTGATCGCCCTTCGATGAAGGACGTCCGCGAGGTCAGGATCAGACCGGTCGGTGGCGGGACGATGTCGAGGCTCATGTACGAGGAGTGGGTCAGGCACAACCGAAGCATGGTCGAGAAGATGTCCGGCGGCAGACTCGGCTACCTGCACATAGCCGGGATGGGGCTCGGCAACCTCATCCAGTTCGAGGAGGACCTGTTCGCGCAGGGAGCCGGGAAAGACGGTCTGATCGTGGACATCCGCGGGAACGGCGGAGGGTCGGTTCACGACGAGATACTCCGCTACCTGGATCGCAAGGTATACGGATACACGACGTCCCGCACGAGGCCACCCTCACAGAACCCGCTGGAGCTCTACACGCAGCCGCTGGCGCTGCTCATCGACGAGAGCTGCTACAGCGATGCCGAGATATTCCCGATGGGGTGGAAGTCGCTCGGGCTCGGGCCGGTCGTAGGAACGCCAACCTACGGAGCCGTCATAGGAACGAATGACGTGGAGTTGATCGACGGCACGTGGTTCCGCGTGCCAGGTTCGGGATGGTACGACACCGCCGGTCGCAACCTCGAGAACTGGGGCATCGAGCCGGACGTCAGGGTGGACTCCGTGCCCGAGGAGGGCAGCAGGGGAGAGGACGCCCAGCTCTCGCGGGCGGTGGCCGTTCTGATGGAGAAGCTCGGAGGATGATACCGTAGGTGGAGGCGCCACATCACTGCGCGCCCGGTCCCTCATTGGGGCCGGGCGCTACCCTTTGCCGCGTATCTCGCCGAGCGTGTCCACGGCGCGTCTGAGGTGCGGTATCACTATGGACCCGCCGACGATGAGCGCCACGTTCAACGCCTCTAGGATCTCGTCGTCCGACAGCCCCTCTTCGGTGCAGCGAACCAGGTGGTACGTGATGCAGTCGTCGCACCGCAGGGCGGCGGAGGCGGCGAGTCCCAGGAGTTCCTTGGTGCCGGCATCGAGCGCCCCATCCTCATAGGTCCTCTGGTCGAGCGCGAAGAATCTCTTGATCCCGATGTTGCCCTTCTCGAGCACCCTCTCGTTCAAGCGCTCGCGCTCTTTGCGAAACGCATCCAGCCTGTCGCTCAATGCTCCTCCTAGAGTGCGCACTATCCTGTCCGCGACCTCGACGCCGCTCTCACCTCCATCGCCGACCGCCCCCGACGAGTTCCGCTCGGTGGGCGGGGAGGGGCGGCAGACCATAAGTAGATCGGGGGCGGGATCTCTCCCGCCCCCGTATCTTCCTTCAACCGCAGTGCGGCATCAAGGCTTACCTGTACATGGCCTTGATGGCGCCCCAGCTCGAGTCCTCGGTCGGCGAGTAGTTGTCGCTGCCGATCTTGACCCACTTCAGGTACCA
>CAZLTC010000041.1:16644-22387 GCA_964562405.1 uncultured bacterium
TGATCGCGTCGAGATCGGCCTGCGCGCCGTCATAGCCGACGTAGCCGAAGCCGACCGTGATGACGTCGCCGACGCTGTAGGATGAGATGTCGATCGAGTACTGCTGCCACTGCCACGTGACGGCACCGTTGTTGTCGTCGTAGTAGTTCCAGACCTCGTTGCCATCGATCGTGACGACGATGTTGTAGTTCTGGTACGGGTCGATCGCCCAGTAGGTGCTGGCGGCTGCGTAGAACGACAGGCACTCGTCGCCGGCCTCGATGGTGTAATCGAACTTCAGCCACTCGTCCTGGTCACCGGTGTAGCCGGCGTCATACAGGCAGGTCGCGTAGCAGGCGCCCTCATACGGTACACCATAAGCGCCGGCGCAGTCCCCGAACCACGTTTCATTGACGTTGGTCTGAACGAGCGTCCATCCCGCGGGCGGAACGCCACCCTCGAAGCCCTCGAACAGCGCCTTGGTCCCGTTGTGGTCGATCGGGAACATGACCTCGGAGGCCTGCTTCTCGGACTGGTTGATCGGGCCCGCGAACGCGGCCGCCGCGAACATGAGACAAAGGATCGTGATCAATGTGCGCTTCATCAGTACTCTCCTCCTGCAACAGGGTTGCTTGGAGACACACCTCACCGCAAACGACCATCAGTTTCGGTCAGGTCATCACCTCCTCTCGCGCTCTCTTGCCCGTGTGAGCCTTGAGCTGCATGCATAGTACGACCGGGATACACCACTCGCCAGCGGCCCGGGGCCTGCCTGGAGAAGCGTTCGGTCTTTCTAGGATGGTTTGTTGTCTGTCATGCAGCGCGTACGCAACGGTCGTGCAACGTGAACTGTACCGGTTTTTCGTCCTTCTCGTCAAGATTACAGTCACACACAGTGGAGCCTCGAGAAAGCCGAGCGCACAGTCACCAATCAACTTCCGGGAGCCGCGTTAGCTCTGCGCGCGGTGAGGCATTGGGGACGGCGCGAATACGAGGCAGAAGGAAACCGAGGGCAGGGAATGGTCCCCGCCCTCGGTTCATGTCTGAGCAGACACTCAGCGGCGTCCGCCCATCTGGCCTTGCCTGCCGGCGCTTCCAGAGCCGGCAGCGTCTGCTAGTGCTTGTACATCGCCTTGATGTTGCCCCAGCTCGAGTCCTTCACGGGCGAAGTCTCGTCGCTTCCCAGCTTGACCCACTTGATGTACCAGCCGGGATACGTGACCGAGCTGTCGGCGCCGAAGAAGAACCCGATCATGACCGTCGAGCCCACGTACTGCGAGAGGTCGAAGCAGTCCCTCACGAATGTTCCTGACGCGCCGGTGAACACCTCCTCGCCCCCGACGCACTCGGCGACGTAGGTGCCCGAGTCGAGGACGTCGTCGTAGCCATCGTGCGGGTAGAGAAGGCTCCACGTCTGCCCGCTGTCGGTCGAGATCTTCACGTTGCCGCCGTCATAGCCGCTCTCGATGTCGTAGTAGTGACAGAGCTCCATGCAGAGGCAGTTCTCGGTGACGTTGTACGGACCGATTATCGCGGCCTCGCCGCTCGCGACGGGATAGTCACCGGTCAGGTTGGTCGCGAGTATGTTGGTCACGGCCACGCCGTCGCACGCGACCGTCGGGATCCCGGTCGGGATGCCCCACTGCCACGGTATGGGTCCGATCCCGCACGGGATCGACTGCCACTGACAGCCCATCTCGTTAAAGTCGATCACGTAGCAGAGGTACTCAGACGGGCAGCACGGCTCCGGCGGCGCCTCAGGGCAGTCGCCTATGGCTATCGCGTCGATGGAGGCCTGCGCGCCGTCGTAGCCCACGTATCCGAATCCGACCGTGATGGTCTGATCGACGTCGTACCCCGTGAGCGGTATCGAATACTGCTGCCACTGCCAGGTGACGGCGCCGTTGTTGTCGTCGTAGTAGTTCCAGACCTCGTTGCCATCGATGGTGACGACGACATTGTAGTTCTGATACGGGTCGACCGCCCAGTAGGTGCTCGCGTTGACGTAGAACGTCAGGCATTCGTCGCCCGCCTCGAGCGTGTAGTCGAACTTCAGCCACTCGTCCTGCGGACCGGTGTAGCCATCATCATACATACAGGTCGCGTAGCAGGCGCCCTCGTACGGAGTACCGTAGACGCCGGCGCAGTCTGCGAACCACGTCTCGTTGACGTTGGTCTGGACCAGCGACCACCCCGCGGGCGGAACGCCGGCCTCGAAGCCCTCGAACACCGTCCGGTACCAACCGTGGTCGATCGGGAACATCACTTCGCCGGCCCTTTTCTCCGCCGGGTTGGCGGGGCCGGCCACCGCGACGGAAGCGGCGAACAGCAGACAGAGAGCAACGATGATCGAACGTCTCATCAAGCAGTCCTCCTGTTGCGGTTGAACTTCGCTGACCACGGACTCCATGGCCGTCGGGGCGCTAAATGCAATGCGCGTGCCAAGTTTGTCGCGGGCCCTGCGCTCCAGGGGCCTAGCCCATGGGCCTCCTCGGCGGCTTGCAGACAGGGCCTCCCAACCCTGCTAGACTTCGCGTGCACAGTGCAGATTCTGGGCAGGGGCTCACCAAAGAACGGAGGAGATCTCATGAGGACTTCGCTGGGCATCATCTGCGCTTCACTCATGACTCTGGCCGCGATGTCGGGACCGGCGTCCGGCGGCATCGTCGACTTCGCGGTGGGCGCGTACGGCGGCGTGAACTTCCCGATCGACGAGTCGGGGGACGCCGGCACCGTCTACGGGGCGAAGCTGAGAGTCCTTCCGCCGCTGCCGATGATCGGCGCCGAGGCCTACTACCAGAGGATTGGCAGACAGGATCCCGAGGACGTCTGGAACGGCGGTGACGTCAGCATCGACTTCGACGGAGACGGGTTCGACGTCTACGGCGCCGACCTCCTGATCGGAGGCGTTCGTGGGATGCCGGGGTTCAAGTGGTACGGCATCGCCGGAGTGAACTTCGTCAAATTCTCGAAGGACGGCTCCGGCGAACGTAAGATGGGGGGGGAACTCGGCGTGGGGCTGGAACTCGTGCCGCCGGCACTGGGGCTCTCCATTGAAGGCAGGGCGATGGTGTCATTCCTCGGGTGGGGCGAGAAGCCCGACCCGCAGATGGCGACCGTCACGGTCGGGCTGAACTACTACTTCTGATCCCGGCTGCGTCGGAGACGCAAGAGGCGAACGCGACGAGGCCTCCGCATCCCGCGGAGGCCTCGTCTTCCTGGTAAGAGCTGCTTCGAGACCGGGGCTGTGCAGACTCGCCCCTGCCTA
This sequence comes from uncultured bacterium, assembly GCA_964562405.1. Lineage (GTDB taxonomy): Bacteria > Joyebacterota > Joyebacteria > Joyebacterales > Joyebacteraceae > WJLY01. Next base: position 19,892 of record CAZLTC010000041.1, read on the forward strand.
AGAGAGCCACCCTCCGCCCGGTGAACCCCGCGGGGTGACGGTGTTCCTTTTGGATTCGCATTACTTCAGAAGCGTCATCTTCCGCGTGACCTTCTCACCACCGTACGAGAGCTCGCAGAAGTAGATGCCGCTGGCCGCAGCGCTCCCGCCGGCGTCGCTTCCATCCCACACGACGGAGTGCGGTCCGGGGTCCTGCACCCTGTCGACGAGCGTAGTCACGAGCCTTCCGTCGACCGAGTAGATGCGGAGCGCGGCTCTGGCCTTGCCGGTCGCCACGGGTCGGAGCTCGTAAGTAATGACCGTCGAGGGATTGAACGGGTTGGGCGAGATCCCGGTGAGGCTCATGGGCCTTCCACCGCCCGCGGGCAGCTCGTCAACGCCGCTCGTCTCGGGCCAGTTCGCGAACGAGCCCGTCGAGACGAGCGCGAACGGCTGCGGCCCGTGGGGGATGGTCGTCCCTGCGACCTGCACGGTGTAGGTCCCGGTCGAGGGGCTGCTCAGGCGCACGACCTCCTCCACGTTCAGGGCGTCGTACGACCCGCCTGTCACCGACTGCCCTCCGCTCATGACGTTGCCCTTGTATGTCCCGCCGGGGCCGGTCACGGTCAGGTCGAGGTTGTTCTGGATGGCCACGCCTGCGCCGGCCGTGGCGGGGTAGTCGGTCCAGACGAGCACGATCTCGAGCGGTATCGAACTCGAGTCGACCTCGAACTCGAACGACTCGCTTCCGCCCTGCGTGACGCCCGGGCTCACATCCTCGGCTATCAGCTCGCGCGCGTCGCCCTCGAAGTAGAGCGCGTCGTCCAGCAGCACGCGGCCCCAGCCCTCGTTGTTGTTCGGGATGTCGGGAGACGCTATGTCGGTCGCCGAGTTCGTGACGGTGGCTTTGATGAGCGCCGCGCTGGGGGCCATCGCATCGCCCGGCGTCTTGGCTCCGGTGGGGTACCAGCCCTCCACGAAGTACTGCCGCGTCAGGGTCGCACACCCGGCCACGGCCGGCGTGGCCATCGACGTTCCCTGGAACGGCGAGCCGGCGACGTTGCACGTCATTGCTGGAGGGTTGCCCGTGTCGTTGTCGGCGGAGTTCACGTAGCTGTATCCGGCCTCACCACCGGGCGCGCAGACGGTCGGCTTGAGTCGCCCGTCGCTCGCCGGGCCCCGGCTCGAGTAGCCCGCGATCACGTCTTGGTCCGGCGGACGGCGGGTCGCTCCGACGGTGATGCAGTTCTTCGCCGTGCCGGGGAAGGTGACAGTGCCGGCGTCCGAACCCGAATTGCCCGCCGCGAACACGATGAGGAAGTCGGGGTGGGTCCACATGAAGTCGTCCACGCCCGCTGCGTAGGAGTCATAGCTGTTCTCGCTGCCGCCCCACGAGTTGGAGTGGATCCTCGCGCCGAGGTTGTAGGCGCTGGTGTACGCAGCCGCGCAGCTCGTCGGGATGGCCACCTCGCCAACGGTGCAGCTCCACTCGTCGTCCACGCCGACGTCCTGCAGGACGAGCTTCGCCTTGTACGCCATGCCGTTGTAGTCGTAGTTGCCGGGGTTGACGTACGACTGGTCACCGGCGAGCGTCCCGCACACGTGCGTGCCGTGCCCGATGTCACAGCCGTCGTAGGCGGCTCCACCGTACAGGGAGTAGCTGATAACCTTGCGGTGCGACGGCCCGGGCACCGCGCCGCCGGTCTCTCTGAACCAGCACGAGTTGTAGTCGAGACCGGAGTCCATCACGCCGACGATTTGGTCCTCACCGTGAATCCCCTTGTCCCAAACCGGCGTGCTCGCCGAGACGTTGGACTGCACGACCCATTTCGTCTGGTCGTTCATGAGGTAGAACTCCGGCTTCTCCTCGATCCACCAGACATCGTCGATACGCGCAAGCTCGTTCACGAGAGCGGGTGCGGCGTGCACGACGAGCAGCTTCTGGAAGCCGTCGTCGAGCTGCTCGAGGACCTCGCCCCCAAGCGACTGCACGAGCTTCGACGTGCCGGCGAGGTCGTCGAACACACGCACGTCGAGCGTGAGGAACGAGTCTCCGGCCCGCTTCGGGTGCTTGAACTCGTGCTTGCCGATGGTGGGGGAGAGCTTGTAGGCGGGGTGATAGGGACCGATCCAGGCAACGTCCGGTGACTCGGCCGCCGCCGTGGCGGCTTCGGGCGTCATCCTGACGATGTAGGTCCAGTCGGGCACGTAGGCGACCAGCTCACCGCCGGCTCGTGCGACCGACGCCTTGCGCTCCTCGGTCGGCGGACCCGAGAGCTGCACCAGATAGTGGGCGCTCTCCTGCGGGACCGGCTCCGCGGCCTTGAGCCAGCCCTCGACGGCGGGTTCTCCAGAAGCCGCCGGGTCGAACGACTGAGTAACGAGGTGTACCGTCGCCGCCTGGACGGCTCCGGAAGCGAGCAGCACTCCCATGAGCACGACCAGCAACGATGAGACGATCGCGGATCTTGCCACCACCGGCCTCCTTTCGTGAGAGCCCCGCGCCGGCATCGCCGG
>CAZLTC010000042.1:0-22053 GCA_964562405.1 uncultured bacterium
TCCGTGAGGGCGGCAGGACCGTAGGCGCCGGTACCATTACGGAGATCATCGAGTAAGGAGGAGCACGTGGCCGGCCAGAGAATTCGGATTCGTCTGATGGCCTATGAGCACGCCACGCTGGATCAGTCCGCGGCGGAGATAGTGCGGGTCGTGAGGGAGACGGGTGGAATGATATCCGGACCTATACCTCTTCCCACGAAGAGGAGGTTCTACACGGTCCTGCGGTCGCCGCACATCGACAAGAAGTCGCGCGAGCAGTTCGAGATCAGAACGCACAAGCGGCTCATCGACATCACGAACTCGACGCAGAAGACGCTCGACGCCCTGATGGAGCTGGACCTGCCGGGAGGCGTTGACATCTCGATCAAGGTCGAGTAGCGAGAGCCTGGCGTGGCGTCACCCCGCTCGCGCCGCAGGCGGATCGAGCGGTGGGGTTTCAGGGAGAGTGAGACAATGACCGGGATCATAGGCAGAAAACTGGGCATGACGCGCATCTTCGGTGAGGACGGAACGGTCGTCCCCGTCACCGTGATCGAGGCGGGACCATGCGTCGTGACCCGGGTCAGGACCGCGGAGCGTGACGGTTACGAGGCGGTTCAGCTGGGGTTCGAGAAGGGGCGGAAGAAGTCTCTGACCAAGCCGGTCGTCGGCCAGTTTGAGAGCGTCGGACTCGCGCCGCGCAAGGAGCTCAGGGAGTTCAAGGTCGCGGACCCAGGGAGCTACGAGGTCGGCCAGGAGGTTACGGTCGACATCTTCGAGCCGGGCGAGATCGTGGACGTGACGGGATGGTCGAAGGGACGGGGTTTTCAGGGCAACGTGAGACGGCACAACAAGAAGATCGGACGCCGGACGCACGGCAACAGGAATCACAGGAAGCCGGGTTCGATCGGTCAGAGCGCGTCTCCCGCCAGGGTCTGGAAGGGCAGGAAGCTCCCCGGGCAGATGGGCAACGAGCGCGTCACCATGAAGAGGCTGTCGGTCGCAGAGGTGGATGCCGGCAAGAGCCTGCTGCTCATACGAGGGGCCGTTCCGGGTTGCAACAACGGTCTCGTGCTTATCAAGAAGACGGGCGCGGCCGCGAGGTAGGCGGGCCCGCGCGCCGGGAACTACGAGTGAGGCTTGAGCAAGATGGCTAACACGGTAGCAGTATTCACGAAGGGCGGTCAGAAGAGTGGCGAGGTCGCGCTCTCCGCGTACCTGTTCGGCTGCGAGCCGAACGTGCCGGTGATGCACCAGGCTGTCGACGCCTATCTGGCCAACCAGCACACCGGCACGGCTTGCAAGAAGACCCGCAGCGAGGTCAGCGGCGGCGGTCGGAAGCCGTGGCGCCAGAAGGGCACGGGGCGCGCCAGGATAGGCTCGACGCGCGTGCCGCACTGGAGAGGCGGTGGCGTGGCGTTCGCGCCGAAGCCTCGGGATATGGGCAAGACCCTGCCCCGCAAGATGAAGAGGCTCGCCCTGAGGTCGGCACTCTCGTCCAAGGCGGCCGAGGACGGCATCAAGGTCGTAGAGGACTTCGAGCTCTCCTCGATCAGCACCAAGGAGATGGCGTCGTTCTTGAAGGCGATCGGCGTGGGCGGGGAAAGGACGCTCCTCGTGATTCGCGACGGGAGCAAGGAGCTGTTCCTCTCGGCGAGGAACATCCCGTACCTCTCCGTGGCGCTGGCGAGAGAGCTCACGACGTACGACGTGCTGAGGGCCGAGACGGTCGTGATGACCCAGAGCGCCCTGAACGCGGCGGAGGAGGTTTTCGGGGAATGAAGCGCGATCCCAGAACGATCATACTGGCGCCGGTCGTGACCGAGAAGACGGCCAGGATGAGAGAGACTAAGAACGAGGTCTCCTTCAAGGTCGCGGGCGACGCGAACAAGATCGAGATCCGGCACGCGGTGGAGGAGATCTTCAACGTCGTGGTGACCGACGTTCGTACGCTGTCGGTCACGGGCAAGCTCAAGAGGTTGGGACGGTTCCAGGGGCGGCGCGCGTCGTGGAAGAAGGCCATCGTGACACTGAAGGAAGGTCAGACCATCGAGTTCTTCGAGCACGCTTAGACTTCGTACGCTCAGGCGGGAGTGACGTGAGATGGCAGTGAAGAGGTTCAGACCGACAACCCCTACGCTCCGGTACAAGACGGTCTCTTCTTTCAAGGAAGTGACCAAGAAGAAGCCGGAGAAGACGCTGCTTGTCCCGCTCAAGAGCTCGGGCGGGAGGAACAACCAGGGCCGTTTGACGTCGCGTCACCGGGGTGGCGGCCACAAGCGGATGTACAGGATCATCGACTTCCGGCGCAACAAGCGGGACATGCCCGCGAAGGTAGCCGCGATCGAGTACGACCCTAACAGGTCGGCCAGGATAGCCCTCCTGCACTACGAGGACGGCGAGAAGCGGTACATCCTGGCTCCCGACAAGCTCCGGGTCGGCGACGTCATCGTCTCCGGCGAGGGAGCCGATGTGAAGCCGGGGAACGCCATGCCTCTCCGCAAGATACCGCTCGGCATGACGATCCATAACATCGAGCTCAAGCGTGGCGCCGGCGGACGCCTGGTCAGGAGCGCGGGAACTGCAGCGCAGCTGATGGCGCGAGAGGGCAAGTACGCACACGTGCGGCTTCCTTCCGGTGAGGTGAGGCTGGTCGATCTGGAGTGCTACGCCACCCTCGGGCAGGTCGGCAATCTCGAGCACGAAGGCATAGTGCTTGGCAAGGCCGGCAGGGCCCGCTGGCTGGGGCGCAGGCCGCACACGCGCGGCGTCGCGATGAACCCGGTTGATCACCCGATGGGCGGTGGCGAGTCCAAGTCATCCGGAGGTGGCCATCCCTGCTCGCCGTGGGGACAGCCTGCGAAGGGCGGGAAGACGCGAAGGAAGAAGGCTTCCGATCGCCTTATCGTGAAGAAGCGCAAGAAGAAGAGGTAGGACTGGGAGGCTCCGGTCGCCCGGAGGCCAAGAGAGGGCAGGAGTTAAATGGGTCGTTCGACGAAAAAGGGACCGTACATCGACGAGAAGCTTCTCAAGAAGATCCGCGCGATGGACCGGACCGGTGAAAAGCGCGTCCTTCAGACATGGGCGCGAGCGTCGGTGATCCCGCCCGAGTTCGTGGGGCACACGATCGCCGTGCACAACGGTCACAAGTTCATCCCGATCTACATCACCGAGAACATGGTCGGCCACAAGCTCGGCGAGTTCTCGTTCACGCGGACCTTCCGCTCCCACAGGAGCAGAGAGGCGACGACGGGCAAGCGCTAGTCGTCCCGGGGGGAGAAGCCGGCCGGCAGGGCCGCTCGCGGCCCGCCCGGTTCACGGCAGAGCATTTCGGAGAATCATTACGATGGAAGCACGTGCCAGCGCTAAACACATAAGGATGTCCCCGAGGAAGGTGAGGCAGGTGGTCGACCTCATCCGCGGGCGGGACGTCGACGAGTCGTTCTCCACGCTGCACTTCATGAAGCGCGCGGCGAGAGTGCCCGTCGAGAAGACGCTTCGCTCGGCAGTGGCCAACCTCTTCAACACCAAGGAGGGGTCCAACCTCGAGCCTTCCGATCTGTACGTCAGGGAGGCCTTCGTCGACGAGGGACCGACGATGCGCCGCTTCATGGCAAGGGCCATGGGAAGAGCCACACCGATCAAGAGACGAACGAGCCACATCACCATCGTGGTGGGCGAGAAGGCCGACAGGCGGCCATAACGCTGGAGGAACCCGTTGGGACAGAAGGTCAATCCGATCGGCATGAGACTTGGCATCAACCGGACCTGGAAGTCCAGGTGGTTTGCCAAGAAGGGCTACGCCGACCTGCTGAAGGAAGACCTCACGATCAGGAAATACGTCGCGACCAAGCTCTCCAGGGCGGGCATCTCCGATGTCGTCATTGAGCGCAAGGCCGACAAGGTCGTCGTCAACGTGAGGACGGCAAGACCAGGGATCGTGATCGGGCGGAAGGGTATCGAGGTAGAGAAGCTCAACAAGGAACTCGAGCATCTGACCGGCAAGGAGATTCGCATCAACATCCTCGAGGTCAAGAGGGTCGAGCTCGACGCTCAGCTCGTTGGTGAGCACATTGCGAAGCAGCTCGAACAGCGCATGGGCTTCAGGAGAGCCATGCGGAAGGCCATCGAATCGGCCATGCGAATGGGCGCCCAGGGCATAAAGATCAAGTGCTCGGGCAGGCTCGGCGGTTCTGAGATGTCCAGGGTTGCCGAGCAGCACGAGGGACGTGTGCCGCTTCACACGCTTCGTGCTGACATAGACTTCGCCCGTTCGACGGCACGGACGACTCACGGGGCGGTGGGTGTGAAGGTGTGGATCTTCAAGGGTGAGAAGCTGGGACGGCCCGAGGAGGAGAAGCAGGACGATCGGGGCGGCTTCTCGAGAGGCGACCGTGGTGACCAGAGAGGCAGCAGAGGGCGTGACCGCGGAGAGAGACCCGACCGTGGAGGCGACCGCGGCGGTCGCAGGCCACCGAGGTCGCAGAGCGGCGGGCCGAGCCGGAAGCCCAGGAGCGGCGGGGGCGGAAGAAGGCCCAGCGGACCACGCAAGGCCGGTGGAACCACTGGAGGGAACGACTAGCGATGCTGGAACCCAAGCGGAGCAAACACAGGAAGATGCAGAAGGGGCGCATGCGGGGTCGCTCCATGCGTGCAAACAAGCTCGACTTTGGCGAGTACGGTCTGCGCGCCCTGGAACCCGGCTGGCTGACCGCGCGCCAGATCGAGGCGGCGCGAATCGCCATCACGAGGCACATGCAGCGCCGTGGTAAGCTGTGGTTCAGAATCTTCCCGGACAAGCCCATCACCAAGAAGCCGGCGGAGACCCGCATGGGTAAGGGCAAGGGCGCGCTCGATCACTGGGTGGCCGTGGTGAAGCCGGGCAGGATCATCTGTGAGCTCGAAGGCGTGAGCGAGGAGATCGCACGCGAGTGCCTGAGGCTCGCCAGCCACAAGCTCCCGGTGAAGACGAAGTTCACGACCAGGGAAGTGTAGCAGAGCGCAAGGAGAGACCGGTTTGAAGGCCAGGGAACTCAGGACATTGACCCGCGAGGAGCTGGAGCAGCGCCTCAGAGAGGCGAAGGAGGAGCTCTTCAACCTCCGTTTTCAGCACAAGACGGGTCAGTTGTCGAATCCGCTCAGGATTCGCGAGGTGCGCAAGGACGTGGCGCGCCTGAATACCCTCCTCGAGGAGGGGAGCCACGTGGGCGAGGCGCCCGCGACAGGCGAGACTCTGTAGGGGCAGCGGGGACACGAACGGAGTAGGAGCGCATGGTCAAGACGCAGGAACGCAGTCGGCGGAAGGTCCGCGTCGGCGAGGTCGTCAGCGACAAGATGAACAAGACCGCTGTCGTCGCGGTGACCAGACTCGTCAGACACGCCCAGTACGGCAGGTTCGTCAAGCGGACGTCCAAGTTCAAGATCCATGACGAGAACAACGAGTGCCACACCGGAGATGTCGTCCGGATCATGGAGACGCGTCCGCTGTCGAAGGACAAGCGTTGGCGCCTGATGGAGATCGTTAGGAAGGCCGAGTAGCGCACGGCGCGCGTCCGGGAAGAGGCAAACGATGATCCAGGAGTACACGAAACTCAAGGTAGCGGACAACTCCGGAGCCAAGGAAGTGCGGTGCTTCAAGGTGCTGGGAGGCTCCCGAAGGCGCTACGCCCGGGTTGGCGACGTGGTCGTCGTCAGCGTCAGGTCCGCCATGCCCGGTGGCAACGTGAAGAAGAAGCAGGTTGTTAAGGCGGTGATCGTGCGGACGCGCAAGGGGATCAGGCGCAAGGACGGGTCATACATCCGCTTCGACGACAACGCGGCGGTGCTGCTCAACCCGCAGGGAGAGCCGATCGGTACCAGGATCTTCGGTCCCGTTGCGAGGGAACTCCGCGAGAAGAAGTTCATGAAGATCGTGGCCCTTGCTCCAGAGGTTCTGTAGCGGGGCCGTCGAAGGGCCGGACGACTGGGGAACGCGAGATGAAGATAGCGAAGAACGACATTGTGGAGATCGTGGCCGGGAACGATCGCGGCAAGCGAGGCAAGGTCCTCAAGGTCATGCCGCGGACGAACCGTGTGGTGGTGGAAGGCGTGCACTTCATCCACCGTCACACCAAGCCCAAGCGCCAGGGTGACCAGGGCGGCATCATCGAGAAGGAGGCTCCGATAGACGTCTCCAACGTGATGCTCATCTGCACCAAGTGCAACGAAGGCGTCCGGGTGAGCACGAAGATCCTGGCCGATAAGAGCAAGACCAGGGTATGCAGTCAGTGTGGGGAGATGATCGAGCGCAGATAGCGCTGGCGCTTCTGACCGGCGGCGGTCGCTCGAGGACTGTGGAGTCACGAACGATGGCAGAGTACACGGTACGCTACAAGACGAAGTATCGGGATGAAGTGGTGCCCGCGCTGATCAAGCATTTCGCGTACACCAACCCGATGATGGCGCCCAGGATCGAGAAGATCGTCATCAACATCGGCCTCGCCGAGGCCAAGGACGACATCAAGATCCTCGACGGCGCCATGAAGGAACTTGCGGCCATCACCGGCCAGAAGGCCAAGATGACGCGGGCCAAGAAGTCGATCGCCAATTTCAAGCTGAGGGAGGGGCAGCCGATCGGCTGCAAGGTGACACTCCGGGGCGATCGGATGTACGAGTTCTACGACAGGCTGGTCACCATCGCCACGCCCCGTATCCGCGACTTCCGCGGACTTCCGTCGAACTCGTTCGATGGGCGCGGCAACTACACGTTCGGTCTTGACGAGCAGGTGGTCTTCCCCGAGATCGACTACGACGACGTGGACATGATCAAGGGGATGGATATCACTATCGTTACGTCGGCGAACACCGACGAAGAGGCTCTGGAGCTGCTCAAGCTCATGGGGCTTCCTTTCAGGAAGTAGGCGCAGATCAAGGGGTTCTTGAATTGGCGAAGAAGTGTCTTGTCGAGAAGCAGCAGAGAAAGCAGAAGTACGCGGTGCGGCAGTACAACCGCTGCCACCGCTGCGGCCGCGCTCGCGCCTACATGCGCGACTTCGGTCTCTGCCGCATCTGCTTCCGGGAGCTTGCGCTGAACGGCGAGATACCCGGCGTCGTGAAGTCGAGCTGGTAAGCGGGTCCGAGCCCGCGGAAGCCGCGTGAACGGACGCCCCCGGCGGGCGTGACCTGCGCGGTCGCGAGGAGAATCAGAGTATGATGACCGATCCAGTCGCCGACATGCTCACCAGGATCAGGAACGGCTGTCGCGCGAAGAAGAGGAGCGTCGACATCCCGGCGTCGAAGTTCAAGATCGCCATCGCCGAGGCGCTTCTGAGAGAGAGACTCATACGGGACTTCGGGGTGGTTGAGGACAGCAAACAGGGCGTCCTGAGGGTCCATCTCAAGTACACGAAGGGCGGAGACAGCGTGATCCGCGGCATCAAAAGGATCTCCAAGCCGGGACTCCGTAGGTACGTCGGAGCCGACGAGATCCCGCGGGTCAGGGCGAACTACGGGACCGCCATCCTCTCAACGTCGAAGGGCGTGCTCACGAGCAAGGAGTCCCGGAGGGAAGGCGTCGGAGGCGAGGTCGTCTGCCACATCTGGTAGCCGCCAGGCTGAGGGCGCGATCCGAAAGCAAGGAGACGTTGGATGTCGAGAGTAGGCAAGTCACCCATTGTGATCCCAGCGGGGGTGACGGTCACCGTTGACGGGAACACCGTGCACGTCAAGGGCTCGAAGGGCGAGCTCGCGACGACGGTGGGGCTCGGAATCGGGGTGTCGGTCGAGGAGAATATCCTCAAGGTCACGCGCACCTCGGAGACGAAGCCTGTCCGCTCGCTGCATGGCACGACGCGTGCGAACATCGCGAACATGGTGGCCGGGGTGTCCGAAGGGTTCTTCAGGAACCTGGACATCATCGGTGTGGGGTACAGCGCGGAGCTCAGGGGCAAGAGTCTGGTCCTCAAGCTCGGCTACTCCCACCCGGTCGAGTTCGACGCTCCCGAGGGGATCGAGATCGAGGTCCCGGCGCCCACCAGGATTGTGGTGCGAGGGGTCGACAGACAGCAGGTCGGGCAGACGGCGGCGGAGATCAGGGCGCTGCGTCCCCCGGAGCCCTACAAGGGCAAGGGAATCAGGTACCACGACGAGTACGTCAGGAGAAAGGCCGGTAAGCTGGCCGTGTCGGCTGGGATGTAGTGACCGAGACAATCTCCAATCTTCTCCAGAGGCTGGTGAGAAACGATGAAGGGCAGGAGCAAGATCAGGCAGCTTGCGAGGGAGAGACGGCACAGGAGCGTCCGGCAGCACGTCAAGGGCGCGGCCGACCGTCCGAGACTGAGCGTGTTCAGGAGCATCAAGCACACTTATGCTCAGCTCATAGATGACGAGCGAGGTACCACGATCGTTTCGGCATCTACCCTCAGTGAGGATGTGCAGAAGGAACTGGGTAACGGGAACCACAACAAGACGGATGCGAGTAAGGCCGTGGGCAAGGTTCTCGCGCGACTGGCTCAGGAGAAGGGGATCAAGAAGGTCCGCTTCGACCGGGGCGGGTATCTGTATCACGGTCGCGTGCAGGCTCTCGCTGACGCGGCGCGCGAGGGGGGCCTCGAGTTCTAGCTCGCGGTTTCTCAGGGAGGGAGCGTAGTTCCGATGGCAGGCAGGGAGCCTAGGTTCAGGAAGGGCGGCAGGGACCAGAGAGAGTCCGAGTTCGAAGAGAGGGTCGTCCATATCAACAGGGTGGCCAAGGTCGTCAAGGGCGGCCGTCGCTTCGGGTTCAACGCTCTGGTCGCGGTCGGCGACGCCAAGGGCAAGGTCGGGATAGGTCTCGGCAAGGCCAACGACGTGGCGGAAGCGATTCGCAAGGGTACCGAGGTCGCGAAGAAGCACATGATCGAGGTTCACATGGTCGGGTCTACGGTGCCTTACACCGTGCTCGGGAGGTTCGGCGCGGGGAAGGTGCTGGTGAGGCCGGCAAGTCCGGGTACCGGTATCGTCGCGGGCGGTGGGGTGCGTGCGGTCATGGAGTGCGCCGGTGTCAAGGACGTCCTTGCGAAGTCCATCGGCTCCAACAATCCGCACAACGTCGTGAAGGCGACGATGGAGGCCTTCAAGGAGATGCGCTCGGCGGCCGAAGTGGCGAGGGATCGCGGTGAGAGCGTGATGGACCTGTTTGGAACGGCAACGGAGGCGGAAGATGTCCAAGAAGCTTAGGATCCGCCAGATTATGAGCACGATCGGCAGGAGCAAGGACCAGAAGAAGGTCATAGAGGCGCTTGGTCTGCGGAGACTGCATCAGGTCGTCGTCCACGACGACAGTCCCCAGGTTCGCGGCATGATCAACAAGGTGACGCATCTCCTGGAGGTCGAAGAGGTCTCGCAGTAGGCGCCCGGCAGCACTCAAGGAAGGTCTCAAGCCCGATGAAACTGAACGAACTCAAGAGCCCCGGGGCGAGGAAGCGTCGTCGTCGAGTGGGGCGGGGACAAGGCTCCGGACGCGGCGGCACGAGCGGCAAGGGGCACAAGGGGCAGAAGGCCCGCTCCGGCGGCAGCATCCAGCCCTGGTTCGAGGGCGGCCAGATGCCGCTGGCGCGCAGGCTTCCCATGAAAGGCTTCAAGAACCCCAACAGGCGGGCCTACGAGGTGATCAATGTCTCTGACATCGAGCGGTCCGGTCTCGAGGGCGAGGTGACCGTCGGCGTGCTGAGGGCTGCCGGCGTCGTGACCGGGGCGAAGAAGCCGGTCAAGCTGCTGGCGATGGGCGAGATCACCAGAGCCGTCGATCTCAAGATACACGCCGCGAGCGGGAAGGCGCTCGAGAAGATCAAGGCAGCCGGCGGTTCGGTCGAGCTGATCAAGTAGAGAAAGGCACGAGCCATGGCCAACGTGTTCCAGACCTCCAAGAGCATCTTCAAGATACCGGAGCTCAAGAGGCGCGTCCTGTACACGCTCGTGATGCTGGTCATCTATCGAGTGGGCGCGCACGTCCCGACGGCCGGTGTCAACGGAGCGGCTCTCGCGACATACTTCAAGCAACAGCAGGGATCCCTGTTGGGTCTCTACGACATGTTCGTGGGAGGTGCCTTCTCACAGGCGACCATCTTCGCGCTCGGCATCATGCCCTACATCAGCGCGTCGATCATTCTGCAGCTATTCACGGCGGTCATCCCGTATTTCGAGAAGCTGCAGAAGATGGGGGAGGAAGGGCGCAAGAAGATCACGCAGTACACGCGGTATTTCACCGTCTTCCTTGCGCTGATCCAGTCGTACGCGGCGAGCACCTACATTCAGAGTCTGCCGTCCATTGACGGAACGGCCATCGTTCCCCATCCGGGTATCGGCTTCACGCTCCTCACGATGCTGACGATGACGACCGGCACGATCTTCATCATGTGGCTCGGCGAGAGGATCAGTGAGAACGGCATCGGGAACGGTATCTCGCTCATCATCTTCATCAACATAGTGGCGAGGTATCCCACAGACTGGCTCAACACGTTCCGCGCCATCAAGATCGGCTCTCTGTCGGTGTTCGGGCTCGGCATACTGATAGTGATGATGGTCGGGATCGTCGCCGCGGTAGTCCTCATGCAGCAAGCGCAGCGCCGAATACCCGTCCAGTATGCGAAACGCGTCGTGGGACGGCGCGTCTACGGAGGGCAGAGCACACACATACCTCTGAGATTGAACACGGCGGGCGTCATCCCGGTCATCTTCGCTCAGGCGATCATCATGTTTCCTGGGACGATTGCGGGGCTCCTGAAGGGCAACATCTTCATGGAGCAACTGGCGGCCATGCTGCAGCCGGGCGCTGCCGTGCATACGATACTCTACGTCGTCATAATCGTCTTCTTCGCCTACTTCTACACGGCCATCATCTTCAACCCCGTGGACCTGGCCGATAACATGAAGAAGTACGGCGGCTTCGTGCCTGGAAAGCGTCCCGGCAAGAAGACGGCCGAGTACATAGACAGCGTGCTCACCCGCATCACGCTTCCGGGCGCCATGTTCCTGGCGTTCATCGCCGTGCTGCCGCAGTTCCTGCAGAGGAGCCTGAACGCCCCGTTCTACTTTGGAGGCACGGGACTGCTCATCATCGTCGGCGTGGCCATAGACACGCTGCAGCAGATCGAGTCGCATCTCCTGATGCGCCACTATGACGGTTTCATGAAGAAGGGCAAGCTCAGGGGACGCAGGAGATAGTGATGATCATCGTGTTCGTTGGGGCACCAGGGTCGGGCAAGGGAACGCACGCCAGGCGTACCGCCGAGAGGTGTGGCATGGCCCACGTCTCGACGGGCGACCTGCTTCGCGAGGCCGTCGAAGAGAAAACGGCGCTCGGGGTGAAGGCCAAGGGCTACATGGACGCCGGTAAGCTCGTTCCGGACGACCTCATGATGGACCTCGTGAGTGAACTTCTGGACCGGCCTGACAGGCCCAAGGACATCATCTTCGACGGGTTCCCGCGGACGCTGGCCCAGGCGGAAGCCTTCGACAGGCTTCTCGAGCGGAGGGAACTCAGCGTCGACAAGGCGCTCCTCGTGGATATATCCGAGGACGAGGCGGTCGAGCGGCTTGCCCTGCGCGTCTACTGCCCCAAGTGCGGCGCCGTACACAACCTGGTCTCGAATCCGCCCAAGGTAGCCGGCGTCTGCGATGAATGCGGCGGCAAGCTGGAGGTGCGGCCCGACGACAGCGAAGAGACGGTGCGGGCGCGCTTCAAGGAGTTCAGACGGCTGACGGAGCCGGTGATCGAGTACTACCGCTCGAAGGGCACGCTGGCATCGGTCAGCACGAGCGGGCCTGTTGAAGATGTTGCGGCGAAGGTGAGAGCGGCGCTCGGCGCGTGCAGGGGTCCGTCAGAGAGCGGCGCCGAATGATCAGGATCAGAACTGGCGACGAGATAGACCTGATAAGAGAGAGCGGCCGCATCGTCTCGGGAGCGCTTGACCTGGCCGGAGAGCTGGTCGGCGCCGGCGTCGCGACCGAGTTCATGGACAGGGAGATCGAAAGCTACATAGCGAGCAGCGGTGGCACCCCGGAGTTCAAGGGGTACCACGGGTACCCGGCGGCGACGTGCATCTCCGTGAACGAGGAGGTCGTTCACGGCATACCCGGAGAGCGTGTGCTTCGTGAGGGTGACATCGTCGGAGTCGACGTCGGAGTCAGAAAGAACGGCTACATAGCCGACGGGGCGAGGACGTACTCGGTAGGGGACGTTTCGCCAGAGGCGCTGAGACTCATGCGGACCACGAGTCTGGCGCTCCATGCCGGCCTGGCGGTTGTCGCCGAGGGTGTGCATCTCTCCGATGTCTCGCACGCGATACAGCGTGTAGCCGAGGAAGCGGGCTACTCGGTCGTTCGCGAGCTGGCCGGGCACGGAGTGGGAACCGAGCTGCACGAGTCACCGGAGGTGCCCAATTACGGACCTCCGGGCAGGGGCCCGGTTCTCATGAGAGGTATGATCCTCGCGATCGAGCCGATGGTCAACGAAGGCTCGTTCGAAGTCAGGACTTTGGGGGACGGGTGGACCGTAGTGACCGCGGATCGCAAGTTGTCCGCTCACTTCGAGCACACCATAGCCGTCACCGAGGGCGGCGCGGATGTGCTCACCGTGACTCCTCTGGTCGAGGGGCGCGGTGCCAGGTAGGACCGGTCCATCTCTTAGGGGGCGCGAGTGGCAAAACAGAAGGGCATAACCGTTGAGGGAGTGGTCGTGGAGGCGTTGCCTAACGCCATGTTCCGGGTGGAGATGGACAACGGGCACAAGGTGCTCGCTCACATCTCGGGCAAGATGAGGATGCACTACATCAAGATCCTCCCCGGAGACAGGGTGACCGTCGAGATATCACCCTACGACTGGTCCCGGGGACGGATCACATACCGGTACAAGTGAGAACGGCGCGAGGACGCCGTCTGGGAACAGGAGAGGAACCATGAAGGTGCGGTCTTCAGTGAAGAAGATCTGCGAGCACTGCAAGCTCATCAAGAGACACGGCACGGTCCGGGTCATATGCAAGAACCGCAGGCACAACCAGAGGCAGGGCTAGCTCACGAGCAAGGGAGGAGTTCGCGTTGGCGCGAATCGTAGGAGTCGACGTTCCTGATCAGAAGAGGGCAATAGTAGCTCTCACCTACATCTATGGCATCGGTAGGACCTCGTCTGCCAAGATCCTTCAGGAAGCGGGAGTGGACGGATCGATACGGGTGAAGGATCTTACTGCCGAGCAGATGGGGCGCATAAGGCAGGCCATCGAGAACGACTACAGGGTCGAGGGTGGGCTCCGGACCGAGCTTGCTCTCTCCATCAAGCGACTCAAGGATATCGGGTGCTACCGCGGGTGGCGTCACAGACGCGGTCTGCCCGCGCGCGGCCAGAGGACTCGCACGAACGCTAGGACGCGCAAGGGCCCGAAGAAGACTGTCGCGGGCAAGAGGAAGAAGGCTGGCAAGAAGGGCTAGCCGTTCAGGGGGGTTGTCTTGGCTCAGCGTAAGAAGAAGACAGTTGAGCCCGACGGCGTCGCGCACGTGAGGGCGAGCTTCAACAACACCGTGGTCACGCTGACGGACATGCGTGGCAACACGATCGCCTGGTCGAGCGCGGGGAGAGTCGGGTTCAAGGGTTCGAAGAAGAGCACGGGCTTCGTTGCGCAGCTCGTCGCGAGCAACGCGGCGGAGCAGGCGGTCCCCATGGGGCTCCGAAGGGTGGAGGTGCAGGTCACGGGGCCGGGTCCCGGGCGCGAAGCTGCCGTCAGGGCTCTGCAGGCGGCGGGCCTCAAGATCACGGCCATCAGGGACGTGACACCGATCCCGCACAACGGGTGCCGTCCTCCAAAGAAGAGACGAGTGTAGCCACGGAGGTAGTGAGCAGATGGCGACGTATCACGGTGCACGATGCAGGCTGTGCCGGCGTCAGGGAGAGAAGCTCTTTCTCAAAGGGCAGCGTTGCTCGACCGACAAGTGCGCGATCGAGAGACGACCCTACCCACCCGGCCAGCACGGGCAGCGCCGCCGCAGGAAGTCCTCAGACTACGGTCTCCAGCTTCGCGAGAAGCAGAAGGCCAAGGCTATCTACGGCGTGATGGAGAGGCAGTTCAAGAACTACTACAAGGAGGCCGACCGCCAGAGGGGCGTTACGGGCGAGAACCTGATGCGGCTGCTCGAGCGGCGTCTCGACAGCATCGCCTACAGACTCGGCTTTGCTCCCTCGAGGTCGGCGGCCAGGGAGCTGGTCATACATGGGCACGTCGAGGTCAACGGTAAGAAGGTGGACATACCGTCGTACCTCATCAAGGTCGGAGACGAGATCAGAGTGAGAGAGCGGAGCCAGAGCAATCTCGAGGTCAGGCTGTCGGTCGACGCCAAGTCGGGCGTCGGAACGGTCGAGTGGCTCGAGCTGGATCCGAAGAAGTTCATGGGAAGAGTGCTGGAACTGCCGTCGAGAGAGCAGATTCCGTCGCCGGTAAACGAGCAGCTCATCGTCAACTTCTACTCGAGGTAGCACCCGGCTTCAACTCTCATTGGCCCGGCTCCAGGGAGGCCAGCTTAGATGAAGTGGAAGAACGTTAGAATGCCAGACGAGATCGTCTGGGCTCGCGAGACGATGACGGGCACATACGGTAAGCTCGTCGCTGAGCCGCTTGAGCGAGGATACGGGGTCACGATAGGCAATTCGCTTCGTCGTGCTCTCCTGTCGTCGCTGCAGGGCGCAGCCGCCATCGGCGTGAAGATCGACGGAGTGCTGCACGAATTCTCGGTGGTGCAGGGAGTTACCGAGGATGTCACGGAGCTCATACTCAACCTGAAGCAGCTGAACCTGAGGCCGCACACGGACGGTCCCGAGGTGCTGATCCTGCACATCGAGTCCGAGGGAGACGTGAAGGCGTCCGACTTCCAGCCGAATCCGAACGTGAAGATCATGAATCCCGATCTACACATCGCGACGCTCGGCGCTGACTCGAAGCTCCACATGGAGGTAACGGTCGGCACCGGGCGCGGCTACGTCCAGGCCGAGGACCACGAGTTCGAGGATAAGCCGGTGGGTTTCATACCGATCGACTCGGTCTTCTCCCCGGTGAAGCGTGTGAACTACCAGGTCGAGAACACGCGCGTCGGGCAGCGCACGGACTACGACAAGCTGACGCTCGAAGTGTGGACCAACGGTGCGGTGACTCCCGAAGACGCGGTCTCGTTCGCGGCGAAGATCCTCAAGGACCACCTGCTGCTCTTCATGGCATTCGATGAGGAACCTCACGAGGAGGAAGAGGAGGTTCTGGACGAGGAGCAGATGCATCTCATGGACCTTCTGAACCACAGCGTCGACGAACTCGAGCTGTCGGTGAGGTCCTCCAACTGCCTTCGCGACGCGGGCATAAGGACACTCGGCGATCTCGTTCGCAAGACCGAGGCCGAGATGCTGAAGTACCGCAACTTCGGCCGCAAGTCACTGCAGGAGCTCGTGGACATCCTGTCGGATATGGGCTTGTCGTTCGGCATGGACGTTGACTCGCTTCTGGAGCCTGGCCGGACTGACGCGCAGGAAGAGGACGCTTCGGAGGGAGAAGTCGACAGCTTCGAGGACATGCTCGGACTGATGTCGGGCGCCGGGGCGGGAGATAAAGAGCAGCCCGAGGATTCGGACGACTCCGCTGAGGAGGAAGAAGCGGGGAAGGACGATGAGGAAGCCGATCGGGACTAGCGCGATCGGTCGGCACGGTTCCCGGAACTCGATCTGGGACAGCTGTAGAAAGGCAGGACCCAATAGATGCGACACAGGAAGAAGGGCAGGAAGCTCAATAGAACGTGGAGCCACAGAAAGGCCATGCTGCGCAACATGGTCACCACGTTCATCGATCAGGAACAGATCGAGACGACCGATGCCAAGGCCAAGGAGCTTCGGCCGCTGGCTGAGAGGCTCGTGACGCTGGCGAAGCGGGGCGGGGACGATCTGGCGGCGCGGCGCAGGGCACTCACGGTCATCCGGGACAGGAAGGTGGTCAACAAGCTGTTCACCGAGATCGGTCCCAGATACGCGGACCGTCCTGGCGGTTACACCCGCATCCTCAAGGTCGAGAGCAGGAAGGGAGACGGCGCGCCGTTGTCGATCCTCAAGTTCGTGACCGAGCCGGTGACCTTCAAGGAGAAGAAGCAGCGGAGCGAGGACGAGGTCGATAGGATCCGTCCGTCCGTTGCTGCCGCTCCTGTCGATGAGGCCGCGCCGGTTCCGGAGGCGTCGGAGGCTCCCGCTGAGACCGAGGCGCCCGTGGAGGAGCCGGGGCTCGTCGGAGAGAGTGTGGAAGAGACGTCGGAGGCCTCGCCCGAGGAGGGCGAGTCCAAGGAAGGATAGCCGTGCGGCCTATGTTCCGACACGGACCGAAGAACCATCGGGCGCCGAGTGCCGCATTCGGCGCCCTTCTTCTTTGCGCCATCATCGGAGCGCTGTCCGCCGGTGGATGCTCCTGGGGACCCTGGCGAGAGGGCAGCGCGGTCGATGGCCGGGCGGGGGAGCGTGGTGCGGAGGCCGCTGGAGCGCAGGGCGGCGCCGGGCGCGGCATCCTGCCGGACGGCGTCAATGATAGCGACGCCGGGTTGGCCGACGGAGACGAAGCGTTCACCACGGACACCGACGCGTCGCTTCTCCGCGTCGGTCTCGCGCAGGGCCTGCGGGAGGTTGTCATCTCGTGCGGCGGGCCCATGTCTGTGCGCCTCTTCGGCGAGTCGTTGCGCGCGTGGCGTTCGGACGGCGCGGGGACCTGGAGATTCAAGGCCGTGGGAGCCGGTCTGGAGGGTGAGGGAGACGGCGGCTCGTTCCCTGTCTCCGGTGGTACCGTGCGTGTCTCTTCTGGTGAGGGAGCTGCACTGGAGTTCGATGGAGTTCGCTACAGAGGCGAGATAGAGCTCTTCGTATCGGGTCCTGGGGCGTTGGCCGCGGCCAACGTCGTCGATGTCGAGTCGTATCTGCGAGGCGTGGTTCCCAAGGAGATCGGGCCCAGACCGGTGGAGGAGATGGAAGCTGTTAAGGCCCAGGCCGTGGCCGCCAGGACCTACGCGGTCGCGTCGAGCGGCAAGAGGGCGGAGGGGAGCTTCGACGTGTTTCCCACCGTGGAGGACCAGGTCTACGCGGGCATCGATGTGGAGGACGCGGTCAGCGACAGGGCGATCCTGGAGACGGCCGGCGTCGTGGCGGAGTGGCTCGGCGAGCCGATCAACGCGTACTTCCACGCGAACTGCGGCGGACGCACCGAGGCCCGGGACGAGGTGTGGGAACTCCCGGGACTGCCCTACCTTGAATCGGTGTGGGATACGCCCGGTGGCTCCACACGGCTGGGTTCCGCCTTCTGCTTCCACGGCACGAACTTCACGTGGGAGGAGTCGTGGAACGGCTCGCAGATCCTCGACACTGTCCGGGACCACCTGTCGGAGACGGCCTCGACGCCGGTCCGGGGAGAAGTGACCTCCGTCCGCTCCCTGCGCGTGACCGACCGGACGCCATCGGGACGGGTGAGGTGGCTCGAGGTCGAGACGAACCTCGGCAAGCACAGGGTCTTCGGCGACCGCGTGAGGTGGCTACTCAGGAGGCCGGGCTCGCCGCAGATACTGCGCAGTGCCTGGATCGATCTTGACGTCTCCGTCAGCGGAGGCCGCGTGGACAGAGTCGTAGCGCAGGGCAGGGGATACGGCCACGGGGTTGGAATGTGCCAGTACGGGGCTCTCGAGATGGCCAGAGAAGGCCGTTCCTACGAGGAGATACTGAAGCACTACTATCCGGGCATTGAGCTTGCGGGGGACTACGGCAGGCCTCCCGAATCAGATTGACACAGGGGCTGCCTGTTGCTATATTCACAAGCTAGGTTCTGCGGGGTCGTAGTTCAGTTTGGTTAGAACGCCGGCCTGTCACGCCGGAGGTCGCGAGTTCGAGTCTCGTCGGCCCCGCCACTGCAGAAGGGCCCGTTCACGTGAACGGGCCCTTCTTCTTGGCCGTCCGTCGCGCAGGCCATTCGCCCGGCCATGCTCGATCAGGGCGCCCCTCCTTCCGTCCGGACCGCTCGCTTACCGCCCGGCCGTACTTATCGCCTGGCGCACGCGGGCGATCTGCGGATCGACCAGGTAGCGCAGCCTCTGCCCGTCGACTTCCAGCGCAAGCTCGTATTCCCGGATCGCATCGTTCAGCAGGCCCTCAGTACAGAGCCGGTCCCCACGAATGATGTGCACGAACCCGTTTCCGGGGTCGACCGACGCGGCCACTATCAGCGCATTCTCCATCTCGTCGAAGCGCCCGAGCCTCATGAGGATCCGCGCCTGCGAGAGCGCGACCTCTACGTCGGGGCGGTGCCCGAGGAAGTCGGCGGCCGCGCGCACCGCCTCATCTTCGCGGCCCATCCGTTCCAGTATGGCCATCCGCTGGAGGACCGGGTCCTTGAACATGGCGCACAGCCTCCTCGCTGCCTCGTTGGCCTCCAGAGCTTGGGAGAGTCTCCCGGCCCTCATGTTCTCGAACGCATCTGCCATGAGATCCTGGGCCCTGAGGACCGCAGACACGTCCGGGAGTTCCGTGCCCTCTGCGGATGTCGTGGCGCTCGTGTATCCGAGTGACCTGAGCCGCTCGGCCTCCTCGGGACTTACCGCCCTCGCTTCCGGGTGGACCGTCTCGTCGAAGGTCGATTCGATGTTCCTGAGCGCCAGAGTCAGCTCCTGCACCGCAGGGTCGTCCGCGGCGTATCGGTTCTGCAGCTCGCCGGGATCCGCAACGATGTCGTAGTATTCGGGTCTGCCTCCCTTAACGAGCTTGTCACGATGGCGCCTCATGCCGGTCAGCGGACCTGCGTGCGCCGAGTAGAACGGGAGCATCGTTTCGATATAGACGGTCCGGTCCGGTCCCGGGATCTCGGCCGCGAGACCGACACCGTCGACCGGTGCAGGCACCGGCAGGCCCAGAAGCTGTTCGAGCGTCGGTGTCAGGTCCACGAGGCTCACAACGCTGTCGTCGACCCTGTACGCCGCATCGAAGAGAGCCGGACACGACAGGAAGAACGCGACACGCATCGTGGCTTCGTGGAGCAGCAAGCCGTGGGTGCTCTCCCCGTGCTCGCCCAGACCCTCGCCATGATCTGAGACCACGGCGACAAGCGTCTCGTCAATCGACCGACCTGAGCGTAGTTCCTCGACGAGACGCGCGAGATTCGCATCGATGTAGGCGATCTCGCCGTCGTAGGGGCGGTCGCTGAAGCGTTCGAGCGTGGAATAGGGTGAGTCGTAGGGGATATGCGCATCGAAGTAGTGCACCCACAAGAAGAACGGCCGCGTGTCGCGGCGTGCCGACCGCTCTCTCAGCCACTCGATGGCGGCGTCAGTCACAGCTGCGGCGTCACGGCGATCCGCCAACGCACCCGCTGGCGCGCCGCGAGGGGGCGTTGCTGTGAAATCGTAGAGCCCAAAGCCCTGGTCCAGCCCGTAGCGGGCGTCGAGTGTGAATGACGACACGAAGGCCGCTGTCTCATAGCCCGCGTCTGAGAGTGCCTCCGCCAGCGTTCGATGCCGCTGATCGAGAGCGGACAGCCCGTTGTCCCTGACTCCATGGTTGGGGGGATACAGGCCCGTGACCATCGTGGCATGTGATGGCAGCGTGATCGGTGCGGGCGCCACCGCGTCCTCAAAGAGCACGGCGTGCTGCGCCAGCGCGTCGATGGTCGGTGTCTCAGCGGACTCGCATCCGTAGCAGCCGAGTCTGTCCGGACGGACTGTGTCGAGCGTCACCAGGAGTACGTTCATCCCGCAGGCGGCGCCTGGTTGAGCGACCGCGGAGAGAGACGCGACCGGCACTCCCTTCGACCCCGTTCCGGTTTCGTCACCGCAACCGGCGATCGAGAGAGCGACCCCGGTCAACGCCGTGATGAGACAGACGCTGATCGCTCGGTTCCTGGCTGAGGTCTTGTCGCCTGTGTCTCTCATTGTGCCCCCGTTGTCCCGATTCTAGTCCGATCGGCTCTGCGGGGTCAAGCCGACGCCGGGTGGCCTGGAGTTCGAAACTCGTCTACTACGCCCCGCCATTGAGGGAGGGCTCAGTCTGAGAGGACTGAGCCCTTCTCTTCTGTGTCGCCGTAGAGCCGCGCTCCCAGACGGCCGGGGATGCTGGCGACCGGCCTCAGCTGACGGCTCTTTGTCGGGCATTCCCAATCCTGTACTATTGCTCTCACATGGTGGCTGTCACCCCATCCATGTCGGGGGTGCAATCGTCGGTGTGTCTGGCGAGAGGGGATCGCAATGAGGATGTTCATGGTCGCGGTCATCTGTGTAGCTGTCGTGGTGATAGCGGGATGCTCGAGCAATCCGTCCGGACCCAGTGACGGCCTTCAGCCTACGGGGACGATAGTCTTCGCGTCGAACAGGGACGGAGATGGTGATATCTACCGCATGAGTGCAGACGGTAGCCAGGTTCAGAAGCTCACTGACAACTCGACCTTCGACGGCGAGCCCGACATCTCGGCGGACGGAACCCAAATCACCTATCAGGGCTCTGATGGTCACGACAATGAGATCTGGACGATGGACGTTGATGGTGGCAATTCGCTCATGCTGACCTCGAACGAGGCAACCGAGGCCGCTCCGAACTGGAGCTGGGACGGGTCTCACATAGCGTACAGCACCAATTCGGACGGAGACTTCGAGATCTACACGATGGAGGAGAACGGCATCGGCCTCATCAGGGTAACGAATCTGGCGACCTCTGAGGATGATGCAGATTGGTCACCGGACGACACGCACCTCGTCTTCGAGAGTCAGAACGGCGGCGGCTCCGACATCTACACCATCAAGACGGATGGATCTGAGCTCACCAACATCACCAACAGCACGAACTTCGATCAGGATCCGGCCTGGTCTCCGAACGGGGACAAGATCGTCTTCAGTTCGGACCGGGACGGCGACTTCGAGATCTTCGTCATGAACATCGACGGCAGCGGGATCACGCAGCTCACCAACAACTCGGCCCTCGACCACTACCCATGCTGGTCGCCCGACGGGGAGTTCATAGCCTTCGCGAGCGAGCGGGACGGCAACTCGGAGATCTACGTGATGCTGGCGGATGGTACGTCTGAAACGAGAGTCACGAACAATCCTGCTGACGATTGGTGGCCGTCCTGGGGAGACTAGGTCAGATCTGGGCTGGGAGATACTGGGCCAGGCGGGTTCGAGACTCGTCTCATGGTAGCGGCCCGGCCTCGTTCCGGGCCGGCGGAAGGCAGGCTCCTAAGGCGAACGGGAGGGCGAACGGATGGTCCGGCTTCTTGCATCTGCATGCCTTGCGGCACTCTTGATCGCGGGTTGTTCCAGCAGCCCCTCGGGCCCGGACGGCGACACGACTCAGCCGTCGGGCACCATAGTCTTTGTGTCGGACCGTGACGGCGGAGACACAGACATCTACCGCATCGACGCGGAGGGCGGCACGGTCCAGGCGCTGACCAGCGACTCTGTCGACAACGAATACCCCATTATCTCGTCCGACGGCGACCACGTGGCCTACGAGCGGTCGGACGGCAACGATGACGAGATCTGGACGATGGACGCAGACGGCGCCAACAAGGTCAAGTTGACCGACAATCAAGACTACGACGGATCGCCAAGCTGGAGCCCCGACAGCTCGCAGCTTGTCTTCACGACGCATCGGGACGGGAACTACGAGATCTACATCATGGACGCCGACGGCTCGGATCCCGTGAGGGTCACGAACCGAGCGGGCTATGACGATGACGCGGACTGGTCGCCGGACGGCCTCAGTCTGGTCATCGAGAGCGACCAGGGTGGCAGCTGGCAGATCTGGACGGTCGACATCGACGGCTCCAACCTCACCAACATCAGCAGTAATGCCTTCCATGACGAGGACCCCGCGTGGTCTCCGAACGGGAACAAGATCGCTTTCATTTCGGACCGTGATGGCGACAACGAGATCTACACTATGAACACCGACGGGTCCGGCGTCACGCAGCTCACGCACAACACGGCCGATGACCAGGATCCCGCGTGGTCGCCGGACGGCGAGTTCATCACGTTCGGTAGCGATCGGAGCGGCGATTCCGAGATATACATCATGCGTTCGGACGGAAG
>CAZLTC010000043.1:0-4788 GCA_964562405.1 uncultured bacterium
GCTTGAGGACGGCGGCGTGGCCGAGGTCCCGGCGGGGGGGGGCGCACCGGTCGCGGGCGTCACCACTCCGGTCGGCATCCCGACGCCGATGGCCAGCAGTGGAATGGCAAGCACAAGAAGCGAAGCCGGTGGCAGATAGGCGCGCCTCATGAATCCTCCGGAAGGGGGGTCATTCTGCGGGGGGGGACTCGAAGGTTCGTACGACCTCTCCCATATTCTCGCAGATACGGGGCGCTGCGTCAAAGGCATGGGGCGGATGCTGAGAGATGTGCCGGGCGAGGCGGGAGTACTTGACCTTGTCGCCCATGCGTGGGATGCTGGGAACTGCCACGTTCACGGTGCGCCGTGCCGCCACGGGGTGGCAGGGCGCCAGGTTTCTTGGCCCCCCGGAGGAGGGTCCGTGAGCCGCGGATGCTGCGTCACGGTGCTCTGTGCGCTCAGTGCCACGCTTTGTTTCCCCCCTTTGTCTTCGGTAGACGCGTCGGCCGGAGAGGTCCTGCAGAAGGTGGATGCCGTGTCCAACTGCATCGGCCTCTATCAGGCAGGAGCGGCGACAATCTCGCTGGAAGAGGGCCTGGTCTACGAGCTGGTCGTGACGGGCAACGCCGCCGCGAATCCGTGGGAGGATTCCCAGTATGATGGGATCTTCATCTTCTACTACGCGGACGGTGCCTCACATCATCCTGTGACCGCGTACGTAGAGAAGGGGGATATCTACGAGTTCTCTCCCGCAGCGGGTCTGTTCCACGCGTTCATTGTCGACAAGGGTCTCAAGGATGTGCCCGACAACACGGGCTCTATGCTCCTCACGTTCACTAGCGGAGGACGGGTGAGGGAGACCCTCGAGGTCGACGCGGTGTTCAACTGCCTGGGCCTTGAGGACTTTGGCGCGGTGAGGAACGTAGACGTTCCTCCTGACAGCCTCTGTACGCTGTCCATCGAGTCGGGTGATGCGGTGACCAACGGCGAGCCCGACGGGGCATACGAGGGGGTGCTCATCTTCACTCGCGATCGCGAGAGGCCCGTTCATCCACTGCTTCTCGAACTTGGGTATGGGGAGGAGTCCCAGTTTCAGGTCCACGCCACATCATGGGTTTACATGTTCCTCGTCGACGAGAGCTATCAAGCCATCGGCAACAACCTGGGGACGATCACCGTCCGGATGGACTATGTTCCCGCCACTCCGGTGGAACCTCGTTCCTGGACGTCCGTCAAGTCTGCCTACCGGTAGCATGTCTGCTCTCCGGACCCGACATCTAGAGCACCCCGGCGAGGTCGAGCGCGGTGTAGACGAGCGCGACCGATAGCACCAGCCCGACCGCCCTGGCGCGACCGGGCGTTCGAATCCATCCCCGAACAAGGTTCCCTCCCAACGCCCAGGCTGTCAGAGCGCAGAAGACCTCGCAGGCCATGAGCAGGGTTATCACGAGCAGGATCGGCCAGGCGCCGAGGAGTGGAGCGAGGAAGGCCGAGTAGATCGTGAGGCCGAAGAGGATCGCCTTTGGGTTTACGAACTGAAGCGTCAGGCCGTTCCAGTAGTGCAGCGGTTTGGCCTTCTCAGGCCCCTCGAGCAGCAGGCTGCTCCTGCGGTAGACGCCGTACGCGAGCCATAGGATGTACAATCCACCGAGCCAGCGGAGCGCCTGGGACACCACGGGAAGGTGCGCGGCCAGGAATGAGGAGAGGGTTGCGCAGAGCAGCATGACCACGAGGAACCCTGACGCCACCCCAAGCATGAAGGGAACGGCACGACGGTAGCCGTACAGCGCTCCCATGGAGCCGCTCAGGATGTTGTTCGGGCCGGGCGTGAACGTGGTCACGACGATGAAGACCAGGGCCGCAGGAATGTCGATGCCCATTGTCGAAAGCGCGCTCCCCTCGATCCGCCGGGCCTTCTGGTGATCCTGCGGCTGTCACCACGGCTCACTTGACCAGCATTACCTTGGACGTCCTCGTATCGTCCCCGGCGTCCAGGCGCACGAAGTACATACCGGCGGCCAGTGGCGTGCCGCTTTCGTCCGTGCCGTTCCAGCTCACTTGGTGCGGGCCTCCCAACAGCACTCCATCCTCGAGGACGGTAACCTCTCGTCCCGCCACGTCGTAGACGGCCAGCCTGACGTGGGATCTGCGCGGCAGCGTATAGCGGATGGTGGTCGAGGGAGTGAACGGATTCGGGTAGCTCTGGTCGAGATGCAGGCCGGGCCTAGGCTCATCGCCGGAGTCAGTCCCGGTCGTGTCCGCTAGCTCGTAGATCGCCACGGCGCGCCCGGCCAGGTTCAGGCCGCCGATCTCGTACGTCGGCGTCACCGTGACGTCGAGCGTGTCGCCGGGGTCGAGCAGGTTGACGAGCGTGTGCTCGCCGGGCTCGAGGCTCTCTGCAGAACCGCTCAGCGTGATGCTGCCGAGAGTGTTGGACCCGGTGTTGGCCATGCACAGCACCGTCTGTTGCTCGTCACGGCGCACGAAGGCGAGGACCGACGAAGAGGAACTATCCAGCGGTGCATGTGTTCCGCGTCTGAGCGCCGGCGACTGGTTGCGCACGTCGATGAGTTGCTTGTACCACTCCAGAAGCGAACCCGAGTCCTGCTCCTCCACGGCCACGTTGTAGTCCTGGTAGTTGGAGTTGATCGCCCGCCACGGCGTGCCCGTCGTGAATCCGGCGTTCGTTCCATCGGTCCACTGCATCGGGGTGCGCTTGTTCACGTCGTAGCCGGTCCCGGTCATCCCGATCTCCTCGCCGTAGTAGACGAACGGGATTCCCGGCAGCATCATGTAGATGCCGGCCGCCAGCTTCGCCTTGCTCTCGTCCTCACCCAGAACGCTGAACGTACGGTCCTGGTCGTGGTTGGTGAGGAAGGTCCCGAACTGGAGGTAAGGGTAGATGTGATAGACCTGGCTCGCCTTGTCGCTCAGCGAACCGGCGTCACCCCAGTTGACCGCGTCGAGCGTGGCGTACGAGAGATCGAACTCGAAGCAGAAGTCGAGGCGGTCGTCGGTCACGTACTGCCGCACGATGCTGGTGGAGGTCCACGCCTCACCGACGGACATCGCGTCCGGCTTCACGGCCTTGATGTATGTGTTGAAGTCGTGCCAGAAGTCCAGCGTAGCCGTCGTGTTCTGGAGCTGGTCGCCCTCCTCGATGATGTAGAGCACCGCATCAAGGCGGAAGCCGTCGACGCCTATGGTGTCGAGCCAGTAGGCGGCCGTCTCGAACATCGTGTCCTTCACCGCCTGCGTCTCGTAGTTGAGATCGGGCATGCCGCTGCCGAAGAGGCCGTAGTACCAGTCTGAGCCGTCCCTGTGCCAGACGTCCTGGCCCCACGGTCCGGTCTGGTTCGGGTCGTACGGCGACCAGCGAAAGTAGTCTCGGTACGTCGGGTTCCCGGCTGCGGACTGCACGAACCACGGATGCTCGTCGGAGCAGTGGTTCATGACGTAGTCGATGATGACCTTGATGCCGCGTGCGTGTGCGGCGGCGAGGAACGCCTGGAAGTCGGCCATCGTCCCGTAGTCAGGGTTGATGGACCGGTAGTCGACGGAGTCGTATCCGTGGTAGCTGGGAGAGTCGTTGATGGGCATGAGCCAGATCCCCGTGATACCGAGGTCGCTGTCGGTCGATGGGTCGCCGTCGTTGAGGTAGTCCAGCTTCTGCGTGAGGCCCTGAAGGTCTCCTATCCCGTCGCCGTCGCTGTCGTAGAAGCTCCGCACGAAGATCTCGTAGAAGACGCGGTCGTTCCACCAGTACGTCTCCCCGGTGCCGCCGTTCGGCGCCATGTCGCTGTACCAGACGAGGATGGTGTCGTCGGTGGCTGGTACGGTATAGTAGCGGTTGTTGCCGGCGCCGGGGAACTCCTCGGTGCCGTCCCACTGGCCATTCAGTCTGAACTTGTACTCGATCTGCTCCGAGGGCGTGAAGCCGCTGACCGTGACGCCGTAGATGGTGTCGCCGTCGGCGTCTGACAGAGGCGTGAGCGGGTCACTACCCCAGTTGTTGAAAGTGCCCGCCACGTCCACGAAGTCGCTCTGCGGGTTGAAGTTGCCCAGCTCGACTTGGTAAGCCATGCGGACCCGGAAGGTGATGTTCACAGCCTGGGCGCCGGATGCGACGGCCAGTGCCGTGACAAGTACGGCGAGCGCGACCGCTCTCATGATGCTATTCTTCATGGGTGGTAGTCACCTTCTGCGGGGGACGCATGTGTGTGGCGGACTCGATGTTCGACAGACTCATACACTATTATAGCACGTCAGCACGGCCACGCCCTATGATGTACCGGAGCACACCGAGAGGAGCCTGAGTCAAATGGCAGCGCCCGCGGGGAATGTGCCACAGGAGTGGGGTTCTACGGGCATGACCATCTTCGTGGACGCCGACGGGTGTCCCGTCAAGGACGAGGTCTACCGCGTGGCGCGGCGTTACGGCATCTCCGCAACGCTCGTCGCGAACACGTGGATGCGCATTCCCGAGGAAGACGGGTTCGAACTCGTGGTCGTGGGCGCCGACTTCGACGCGGCGGACCGCTGGATCGCGGAGCACCTGACCTCGGGCGACGTCGTCATCACTGCCGACATCCCTCTTGCCGACCACTGTCTGAAGCTGGGCGCTCGAGTGCTCGGCCCTCGTGGGCGCGAGTTCACGGCCGACTCGATCGGGGAGGCGATGGCGGCAAGGGAACTCTCCTCGGAGCTACGCGACATGGGCATCCAGACCGGCGGGCCTCGGCCCTTCGGCAAGGACGACCGGTCGCGGTTCCTGCAAGCCCTGGACGCCATGCTGCAGGGCGCCGGGCG
>CAZLTC010000043.1:4888-21632 GCA_964562405.1 uncultured bacterium
ACGACCGGTCGCGGTTCCTGCAAGCCCTGGACGCCATGCTGCAGGGCGCCGGGCGCCGGGAAGCGTGACCGGGTGAGCCGCCGGTCAGCAGCGTCACCGCGACCAAGCGGGCCTCTTGTCGACATGGTTGGAACAGCGTGTGATACTGAAACTGTTGCTCGTTCCCCTGTGTCTGTCATGAAGGGGGGGCAGAGTGTCCCGCATGACTGGTGTCGCGCTCTTCACCATCCTGGTTCTCACACCTCCAGCCACCGCCGCCCCGATTCGTGTAGATCAGTCCGGCGGCGTCTACTCCTCGGGGAACCTGGTCACGGACCCGCTCTTCTGCGACCTTGCGGGAGGTGACTACACTCTCTGCGATAACTCGCCGTGCCTGCTCATGAACGACCCGGTCGGAACATCGATGGGGGCCTATCCGGACGTCGCGGGATGCGGTGCGTGCGCCAGCTCGACGGTCCGCGACATATCATGGGGTGCGATCAAGGCCCTCTACCGGTGACTCCCGGAGCAGGGCCGCGTCCGGTCTCGCGAGCTCGCTCTTCCTTGCCTTGAGAACCATGACCCGACGTGCTAAACTGTGAAGATGAGGCTGCTTCTGCCGGCATCGAGAGGAGTCCCATGCCCAGGACCTTCCTGACGGCGCTCACCCTCGTCGCGCTCGCCGGCGCCGCGGTCGGGATCGCCGACGCGTCGAACCCGTACAACGCCCAGCTCTACTGGAGCGTATACGAGAACCACTTCCTCAAGGAGCAGGCCGGCGTCTCGGACAACTACATCTCCGAGGCCGAACTCGAGGCCAACATCGATTGGGTCGAGGCGAACCTCAAGGACCTGGGTTACACGACCATCTGCATGGACGGATGGGGAGACGTCTCGCAGGTCAACGAGAACGGCTACCGCACGTCACACTCGAGCCACTGGACGCACGATTTCGCCTGGTGGGCGGCTGAGCTACAGAGCCGCGGCATGAACCTGGGGATGTACGACAACCCGCTCTGGATCCACCTGAACGCCGTGGCCGACAGCGCCATCATCGTGGGCACCGACATCCCCGTCGGGAGCCTCGTCGATTACGACGAGAACGCGCTCTGGTTCACCTGGGTCCAGGTCGACCGGCCCGGGGCCGAGGAGTACGTTAAGGGATGCGTCCAGCACTACGCCGATATGGGCATCAGGTACCTCCGCGTCGACTTCCTGTCGTGGTTCGAGACCGGCTATGACCGCAATCTAGGCACGGTCGGTCCGGCCAGGCCCCACGAGTACTACGTGACCGCCCTCCGCTGGATGAGGGAAGCCTGCGACGCGAACGGGATGTACCTGAGCCTCGTCATGCCGAACATGTTCAACGAGGCCGAGGTGGAGCGGCGGTACGGTCACTCGACGCGCATAAACGAGGACTGCGGAACGGGCGCCTGGTGGAGGTTCAGCGACAAGGACCGGGGGATCCACTTCCCCGAGTGGTCGCAGTACTCGACCGCCTTCGACGGCTACACCTACTGGTCCGCCATCGCGGGACGCGACTCCATAGACCTCGACGGCGACTTCATCCGGCTCAATACGTTCGAAACGGACAACGAGAAGCGGAGCGTCGTGTCCGCGCACCTCATCGCGGGCGGTCCGGTCTCGATTGCCGACCAGTACGACACGATCGGAGACGACGTCTGGCTCTACCAGAACGGTGAGATGCTTGCGCTGAACGGGGACGGGTTCACCGGCACGCCGCTCACCAACGATCCGACGGATGAGCAGAGCCAGGTCTGGGTGGGACAGATGACGGACGGGGACTGGGTCCTGGGGCTCTTCAACCGTGAGGCCGACGTCAGGACGCGCGGCATCGACTTCGCTGTTCTTGGTGTCGCGGGGGAAATGTGCGTCCGCGACCTCTGGCAGCACGCGGACCTCGGCTCGATGTCGTCACTATCGGCGGACATACCGCCCCACGGATGCCTCATCGTCAGGCTGACGGACGAGACGTGCTCGTGCGCCGAGCAGTCGATCACGTTCGACCCGATCGACGACGTTGAGTACGGCGTGCCGGATTTCGAGCCGCAGGCGACCGCCAGCTCGGGCCTGCCGGTCGAGTTCGAGGTCGCGCTCGGACCTGCGACGATCGTGGACGGCAAGGTCCATCTGGCCGGACACGCCGGGACGGTGTTCGTGGTCGCGTGCCAGCCTGGCGGCGAGTCCTACTGCGCGGCGATCCCGCGCGTTCAGGCGTTCAACGTGACGGGTGGCCACCAGGACCAGATGTACGTGGCGGGGACGTTCACGGGGTGGAGCCCGAACATCCCGATGTCGCTCGTCGACGATATCTGGGTGGCGGAAGACGTGTACATAGGCGCGGGCTACCAGGAGATGAAGTTCGCGAACACGAACGACTGGAGCGGTGACGACTGGGGCAACGCGACCGGCCTCTCCGGCATCGCGCAGCTCGCGACCGGTGGCCAGCCCAACATCTCGTTCACGATGCCGCAGTCGGGGTCGTACGAGATCCGGTTCGACGATATCAATCTGGCATACACGATTGGCGACGGAGAGACCGGCGTGGACGACCCGTCCGACGGCGAGCAGGGGAGGGTCAGGCTCGGCCAGAACACGCCGAACCCCTTCAATCCCGAGACGACGATCTCGTACGAACTGCCGCGACGGGCGGCAGTCTCGCTCGGCGTCTACGACGTCTCTGGCCGTCTTGTGCGCGAGCTCATCAGGAGTGAAACGCAAACCGCCGGCACGCACGCCGTCCGGTGGGACGGCACCGACGGAGCCGGAGTGCCGGTCGGGTCCGGCGTCTATCTCTACCGGATCGCCGCCGCCGGTGCCGTGCTGTCACGGCGGATGGTCCTACTGGAGTGACTCTCACTACGGCGCGTGGAGTCCCGCTGCGCGTCTACTCGTACGCCGACTCTCCGTGCAGGGACTCGTCCAGCGTTCCTTCCTCCACATCGCTGGTCCTCACCTTGGTGATCTTGTCGATGATCCACAGCATGATCCACGTGAACCCGAACGCGTAGATCGACGAGACGACCACCGAGATCACCTGGCGCCAGAAGAAGCCAGCGCCCCCGTGGATGAGGCCGTCGGCGCCTGATGCGTTGATGGCGGTCGAGCCGAGGACCCCCAGGAGGACTACCCCCAGGGCGCCTCCGACGCCGTGGACTCCCCAGACGTCGAGCGCATCATCCCAACGTAGCCTGTTCTTGAGTTCGACCGCCGAATAGCACACCAGTCCCGCGGCAATGCCGATCAGCGCGGCGCTCGATGTCGAGACGTAGCCCGCGGCCGGCGTGATCGTTGCGAGACCGGCGACGGCGCCCGTGAGCAGGCCGACGAATCTCGGCTTCTGCGAACGGGACCACTCCACGATGAGCCAGGTAATGGCCGCAAAGGACGCCGCCACGTCGGTGTTCAGGAACGCCAGAGACGTTATCTGGTCGACGCGGAGCTCGCTGCCCGCATTGAAGCCGTACCACCCGAACCAGAGGAGTCCCGTTCCGAGCGCCACAAGCGGGATGCTGTGGGGTTTGCTGTCCTCGACGCGCCGTCGACCGACGAACAGGACCGATGCCAATGCGGCCATGCCGGCGATGTTGTGGACAACGATGCCACCGGCGAAGTCCAGCACGCCGTACTTTGCGAGCAGTCCGCCGCCCCAGACCATGTGGACGAACGGGAAGTAGACCAGAAGCAGCCAGGCGACCAGGAATATCAGGTAGGCCGGGAAGCGGACGCGGTTGGAGAATGCTCCTGTGATGAGGGCCGGCGTGATGATCGCGAACATCATCTGATACGCGATGAAGACGTAAAGCGGGATATGCCCCGCGCCGAACGGCGTGGTCGGGTCGATGCCTCTCAGGAAGGCCATGTCGAGATTGCCGATGAACCCGCCCTCGCCACCGCTGAAGCAGAGCGAGTAGCCGACAGCGAACCAGAGGATCGTCGTGATCCCCATGGACACGAAGCTCTGGATCATGATCGACAGCACGTTTCGCCGTCCCACGAGCCCGCCGTAGAAGAAGGCAAGGCCGGGTGTCATCAACATGACCAGGCTTGTTGCGAGAAGCATGAAGGCTGTATTGCCTGTGTCGAACATCGTCGCTCTCCTTCCTGAGCACGTACGTGGGACCTCCGGCGGATGCGGACATGGTAGGTCTGACAGGAGCACGTGACAACCGTAAACGAATGCCCCTTCGCATGGCGCCCGCGGGCATTACTGAGCCACGAGTCACCTGATTCGGCCTCGCCCGCAGGACTTCGCCGATTGAGCTTGACTCCAGGTACCCCCTCGACTATGCTGACTCCAAGCAGATGCGACCACGTTGGTATGGTGACATATCCGGAATCTCTCAGGAGGGACCTGGCGCGCGAGCCCGGTTCCTCTTTTGTGTTTCAGGTGCCATGAGGTGCCGACGGGTGTGAAGCCATACCGGCGGTGGAGACAGCTGCAGGGGGAAGGTGCCCCGTGACCAAGGGTGTCGGAGATTCGGACGGTCCGGTCTCCGGCGAGACGATCGTCGGGCGGGGGAGAGCCCTCGACGGCGAAACCGAGAGAGGCAGTAAACAGTGAGCACGACCGGAACGGTGAAGTGGTTCAACGACAGCAAGGGCTTCGGCTTCATCTCGCTCGAGGATGGGTCGAAGGACGTGTTCGTTCACTTCTCAGCTATTCAGAGCGACGGCGACTTCAAGACGCTCAGCGAGGGTGACCGCGTGGAGTTCGACGTTGTGGCAGGCGAGAAGGGCCCTGCGGCGGAGAACGTCAGGAAGATCTAGTGCTGATCTTCCATACCACACGCTGATACAGAGACTCAGGGCCGCTCCTTGACCGTTGGGGCGGCCCTGTTCACTTCTACGGACCAGAAAGCTCGATGAACGCTCTTCTCATATACCCGGAGTCCCCCCAGACGTTCTGGAGCCTCACGCACGCCATGCGGCTCATAAGCAGGAAGGCTGCCTCGCCTCCACTGGGCCTCCTGACCGTAGCCGCCATGCTGCCTTCCGATTGGAACCTGCGCCTTCTCGACCTGAACGTGACCGACCTCACCCACACGGACCTTGAGTGGGCCGACTGCGCGCTCGTCAGCGCAATGATCGTGCAGAGGGAGTCGTCCCACAAGGTCATCGCCCGATGCAAGCAGGCCGGCCTGACCGTGATCGCCGGCGGGCCCCTCTTCTCGACGGAGCACGAGGGGTTCGAGGGTGTCGACCACTTCGTGCTGGGCGAGGCCGAGGTGACACTGCAGCCGTTCCTGACGGACTTCGAGCAGGGGCGCGCGCGCCACGTCTACAGCTCGGACGAGTACGCGGACATGAGCACCAGTCCCGTGCCCCGGTGGGATCTCGTCGACCCGCGGCAGTACGCGTCCAGGGGAGTCCAGTTTTCGCGCGGCTGTCCGCAGAACTGCGACTTCTGCGATGTTACGCAGCTCTTCGGACATCGGTGGCGGACTAAGTCCTCGTCGCAGATCGTGGCCGAGCTGGAGGCCCTCTATCAGTTCGGGTGGCGCGGAGTCGTGCCGTTCGTTGACGACAACCTCATCGGGAACCGGAGACTCCTCAAGACGGATCTGCTCCCGGCACTCATCGAGTGGGCGAAGGACCGGCGTGGCATGAGCTTCAGCGCTCAGGTGACCATCAACGTCGCGGACGATGAGGAGCTGATGCGGCTCATGGTTGAGGCGGGCTTCGACACCGTCTTCATCGGGATCGAGACTCTCGACGACGCCGGCCTTGCGGAGTGCAACAAGGGACAGAACAGAGACCGGGATATCCTCGCGGACGTCAAGAGGATTCAGAGGGCCGGCCTTCAGGTACAGGGGGGGTTCATAGTCGGGTTCGACTGCGACACGCCTCAGGTCTTCGAGCGCATGAGGCGGTTCATACAGAAGAGCGGTATCGCGACTGCGATGGTCGGTCTTCTGCAGGCGCCGGCCGGAACGGCTCTCTACAAGCGGCTCGCCAAGGAAGGCAGGATACGCGTTCGGGTGACGGGCGACAATTCGGACGGAACCACCAATGTTGTGCCGCGGATGGGTCTCGAGGCGCTGCAGGAAGGCTACAGGCAACTGCTGTGGGACATCTACTCCCCCGCCAACTATTACAAGCGCGTGAAGACGTTCCTGCGCGAGTACAGGCCGCCCAGAACCGGGCCCCGGCTCACGGGCTGGCACGTCCTCGCGGTGACCCGTTCGCTCTACTCCCTCGGTGTGACGGGAAGGGAGCACTGGCGCTATCCCGGCCTTCTTCTCTGGACCCTCTTCACGAAGCCGCGCGCTCTGCCGGTCGCGGTTACGCTCGCCATCTACGGATACCACTACCGGAAGCACTACGAGCCCCTCATGGGCATGTTGTCCGGTTCGGCCCACCAGCCACAGTAGGACCCGCACCCCAGACTGCACGTGGTATGGGCACCCCCCTCCTCGCTGTGCTCTTTTGTGATGCCTGACAGGTTTCCCGGCCCCAAATATGCAGAATCATACGTGTTCCGGCGCATCGGTCAACCCGACTGCGCGCGCGACGGCTGACGCGAGGCAGCCCGCACTCACACGACCTCGTGCGCACCTCAAGACTGCCGGTGAGGAGAGTCTCCATGCATCAACCGTTGCGACGGACGAGAGCGGTCTGGCTGCTCCTGCTCGCGCCGGTCCTCCTGGGAGCGGGCTCCTGGCTCTACCGAACCCAGGAGCAGGAGATGCGGGCGGACATACAGGGTGATCTCGCGGCCATCGGGCAGCTTAAGGTCGAGCAGGTGGTGGCGTGGCGGCAGGAGAGGCTCCATGACGCGGCCGTGTTGATGGAGAATCCGTTCTTCGTGAACGCGGTGGATGCATGGCTCGTGAACCGCACTCCTGACCACGGCGATGACATCCGCGTCCTGTTTGCGAGTATCGCGGCGAACTACAAATATGCGGACGTCTTGCTCGTGTCGCCGGACGGGCGGGTTCTCTTCAGTCTGAGCGGCCGTGGCGGGACCCTCCATCAAGAAGCGGAGGAGAGCGTCCGGGCATCCGTCGCCGAGCATCGACCGGTCCTGACCAGTCTACAGGCGAGTGGCGGTCTCGGTGGCCCGCACATGTCGGCCGTCGCTCCCCTCGTGGTCGAGGAGCGAGACGGGGCTCGGCCGTTAGCCGCGGTCTTGCTGGTTTGCAACGCGAGGAACACGCTCTATCCCATAGTCCAGTCGTGGCCAACCAAGAGCAAGACAGCCGAGACTCTGCTCGTCCGCCGCGATGGTGACGACGTCCTGTTCCTGAACGACCTGCGGCACCAACATGGTGCGGCTCTCCAACTCCGCCTGCCGCTCTCAAGAGAAACTCTGCCGGCAACGCTGGGCGTGACGGGTACGTTCGGTATCGTACGCGGGATCGATTACCGTGGCGCCGACGTGCTGTCGGTCGTGCTGCCTGTTCCAGACTCGCCGTGGGTGATGGTCACCAAGATAGATGCAGCGGAGGCGCTCGCGCCTCTTCACGTGAGATCGGTGTTAGTGGCCGCTGTGATCCTCGGAGCCATGGGCATCATTTTGTCCGCCGTTCTCATTCTCTGGCAGCGGGACCAGAGAACCAGGTACGAGGACTTGTACCAGTCCGAAGCGGCTCTTCGCGCAAGCGAGCAGCGCTACGGCATCACACTGAGGAGCATAGGTGACGCCGTCATTGCGACGGACGAGAATGGGAACGTGAGGCTGCTCAACCCCCTCGCCGAAAGGCTGACGGGATGGAGATCGGACGAGGCCGAAGGAAGGTCCATCAAAGAGGTCTTCAGGATCGTCAACGAGCACACAAGGGAGGCAATGGAAGACCCCGTTGCCAGAGTGCTTCGCGAGGGGATCGTTGTGGGCCTCGCCAATCACACAGTGCTCATATCGCGGGACGGCGCCGAGTGTCCCATCGCGGACAGCGGAGCCCCCATCGAAGACGGTGGTCGTGTAGTGGGAGCGGTTCTTGTCTTCCGCGACACAACTTCGGAACGTGAGGCGGAGCGCCGTGTTCAGGAGAGCCTGCGCAGCGAGCGCCGCCTCACGGCCGTGCTCAGCGCGATACGCAGCGTCAACCAGCTCATAACCCGTGAGGACGACCGCCAGAAGCTAATACAAGGTGCATGTGAGTGCATGACGGGACTCCTGGGACACGGGAGCGCTCGCATCGTCCTCCTCGATGCCGACGGTAGGTTCGAGGCTCTGGGATACTCCGGGGATGAGGCGGAGCCACAGCGCATCCTGGAGATGCTCCAGCGGGGCGATCTGCCGGAGTGTGCCAGACGAATCCTCGACTCGAGCGATCTTGTGATCGTGGCGGACGCGCATCCGGCCTGCGCGCCCCATGGGCCGGGGCCTGTAGGAAGCGACGTCACCGTAGGTATGCGTCTGGAATTCAGGGGGCGTGTCTACGGACTCGTCTCTGCCTCGGTCCGCGATGAGTACGTGCAGGACGAGCATGAGAAGAGGCTCTTTGAGGAAATGGCGAACGATGTCGCGTTCGCGCTCTGGAGGATAGAGGCCGAGCGCGCCAGACGTGAGCTGGAGGAGAAGTACAGCTCGGCCCTCGCGACCACGAGCGATGCCGTCGTGATCGCCGACCCCCATGGGATAGTCAAGGTGTTCAATCCGGGCGCCGAGAGGATGCTCGGATACTCATCCGACGAGGTGGTCGGATCCTCCGTCACGCGGTTCTGTCCGGAGGGCAGGCAAGAGGAGCAAGGCGCACTACTGGAAACCGTCATCGCCGGGACATCGGCAACGCGTCTCGAGACCGAGCGTCTGACCAGGGACGGGCGGCTGATTCCCGTCGAGATGTCGATCAATCTGCAGCGTGACGATGCCGGTCGCCTGCTGGGCTCGGTGGCGATCCTCCGCGATATCAGCGAGAGGCGAGAAGCAGAGAGAGCTCTTCGGGAGAGCGAGCGGATTCTCGACGATACGGGCCGCCTGGCCCAGATAGGAGGGTGGGAGCACGACCTCGTGACGGGCGAGGCCGTCTGGACGCGCGCCCTGTACGACATCTTCGGGTTGGACTTTGGCTCCCGGCCCCCTGGTACGAATGAGCATCTTGGCTACTACCCGCCCGAGCACCGAGCGGTGCTTGAGAGGGGCTACGAAAGGGCGCTCTGCGAGGGCGTCCCGTTCGATCTGGAGCTTCAGGTTCACAAGTGCACCGGGGAACTCATCTGGTGCCGCGCGTACGGCGAGCCGGTAATCGAGAACGGCGCGTGTGTCAAGATGCGCGGGACGTTTCAGGATATCACGGCCCGGCGGGAGGCTGAGCTTGCGAAGGGGGAGAGCGAACGACGCATCCTCACACTCATGAGCAACCTGCCCGGCATGGCGTATCGTTGCCCAAACAAGCCCGACTGGCCGATGGAATTCGTGAGTCAGGGGGCCATCGATCTCACCGGGTACGCCGCGAGCGAGATATCGGGTCCTGGAAGCACCGTGAAGTACGGCCAGATGATACACCCGGATGACCGAACCGCCGTGTGGACGGCCGTTCAGCAGGCGGTGAGCGAGGACCGCCACTTCGAAGTTACGTACCGAATCCTCAGGAAGGACGGCACGGAACGGTGGGTGTGGGAGCGTGGGCAGGCCGTTCCGATAGATGACAACACCCCCGCAGCGCTCGAGGGCTTCATTGCCGACGTGACCGATGCCACGCTCGCGGAGCGAGAACTCGAGAGGACACTCGCCGAGGCACGCAAGCGCGAAGCCGAAACGAAGGCCCTACTCGACGGCGCCAGCGCGGTACTGGAGTCGCAAACGTTCGAAGAGTCCGTGCGTCGGATATTCGACGCGTGCTGCAGGGCGACAGGCGCCGAATCGGGCCAAGTGGCGCTCTTGAGCGAAGACGGTTCCCAGAGTGAGGCTCTGTTCCTTGAAGCCGGTGGAATGCCCTGCACCGTCGACCGTGATCTCCCAATGCCGATAAGAGGGCTTCGGGAGACTGCGTACCGCGACAACAAGGTGGTGTGGGAGAACGACTTCATGGAGAGCCAGTGGTTCAGCCACATGCCCGAGGGGCACATGGCAATGCGCAATGTGATGTTCGCACCGCTGGCCATCAAGGGTCAGGTGGTTGGTGTGTTGGGGCTGGCGAACAAGCCAGTCGACTTCAACGACAACGACGCCAGAGTGGCCGGCGCGTTCGGCAACCTGGCGGCCGTAGCCCTCGAACACTCCCAGTCGGACGAGCAGCTTCGCGCGAGCGAAGAGGAGTACAGACTTCTTGCGGAGAACACCGCCGACTGCATATGGGTCTGTGACCTCGAAGCGACGCTCCAGTACATCAATCCCGCCAGCATGGCGATGTTCGGCTATGAGCCTGAAGAGATGGTCGGGAT
Source organism: uncultured bacterium (assembly GCA_964562405.1). GTDB lineage: Bacteria > Joyebacterota > Joyebacteria > Joyebacterales > Joyebacteraceae > WJLY01. The sequence goes on from CAZLTC010000043.1 coordinate 15,218, forward strand.
GAAGCTCGGCCAGTACTGCGACGAGGAGAACGGCCGCAAGCTCGGCGACACGATCTCGGGCGCCCTGTCGCGCTTCCCTGACGCCACGACCGCCACGGTCGAGGTTCAGATTCTCAGGCGCGACGGCACACCCTTGGACGTCGAGATCAAGGGGAGGCTCTTGCTGGATGACGAGGGACGTCCTGGCCTGCTGCAGGGCGTCACGCGTGACGTCTCCGAGAGAAAGCAGGCCGAGGCGGAGAGGGAGAGGCTTCAGTCGCAGCTCGCCCACTCACAGAAGATGGAGTCCGTGGGACAGCTGGCTGGCGGTGTGGCCCACGACTTCAACAACATGCTGCAGGTCATACTCGGAAACACCGAACTTGCATTGCGGAGGATTGGTGCGGATGACGAGCTTCGAGGTGACCTCAACGAGGTCCGCTCCGCGGCCGAGCGGTCGGCTGATCTTACCCGGCAGCTCCTCGCATTCGCGAGGAAGCAGACCGTGACTCCTAAGGTGATGGACCTGAGCGACACGGTAGGCGGAATGCTAAAGATGCTCAAGCGTCTGATCGGTGAGGACATCGACCTGTCCTGGTCGCCGGCATCGGGATTGTGGCCGGTCAAGCTGGATCCATCGCAGGTCGATCAGATCCTGGCAAACCTCTGTGTGAACGCCCGTGATGCGATAGAAGGAACCGGGAAGGTAGCGATACGTACGGGCAATGAGGAAGTCCGTGACTACGAAGCGCGCCCGGGTGATGATGGGCCGCCCCCTGGCTCATACGTTACGCTGTCGGTCTCTGACGACGGATGCGGCATGGACGAAGAGACGCTGAAAAGGATCTTCGAGCCGTTCTTCACCACCAAGGGCGTTGGCCGCGGCACCGGCTTGGGGCTGTCGACCGTCTACGGGATCGTCAGACAGAACGAGGGGTATGTCACCGTGACGAGCGAGCCTGGACGGGGAACGACCTTCACCGTCTACCTGCCCAGACACGAGGGCTCAATTGAGGAGATCGAGTCCACGAAGGCGCATGAGTTGCCAAGGGGCGCCGGTGAAATGGTGCTCGTCGCTGAGGACGAGACCACCATTCTCGATCTCTGCGCGGCCGTGCTGCGCCAGCTCGGGTACCACGTTCTCACCGCAAGCTCACCACTCGAAGCGCTTGGCGTTGCGGCCTCGCACGAGGGCAAGATAGATTTGCTCATGACGGACGTGATCATGCCGGAGATGAATGGGCGGGACCTCGCCCAAGGCCTCCTGGCACGCCGTCCCGAGATGAAGGTGCTCTACATGTCGGGCTACACCGCGGACGTGGTCTCGAGCCGAGACATGATGGACGACGGAGCCTGCTTCATACAGAAGCCGTTCTCGGTCCACGACGTCGCGTCGAAGGTGAGAGAGGCTCTTGAGGGCGCCATCGCGGCGACGAAACCTGCCTAAGCCCGCCTAAGCCCGCCTACTGAACCATCGACTCCATGTCAGGCTCGATGACGATGTCAATGCGGCGGTTGCGCGCGCGTCCGTCGGCCGTCTCGTTGTTTGCCACGGGCTCAGACTCGCCACGTCCGACGGCCGTCACACGCTCCCCGTTCAGACGCATGTTGGCAATGAGGTACTCACGCACGGCTCCCGCGCGCTCTTCCGACAGTGTCAGATTCATCTCGTCGGTCCCGTACGAGTCCGTGTGTCCCTCTACCTGGATGTGGGAACCAGGGAAGAGGTTGATGGCGTCCTGGATCCTCGTGAGCAGGGAGAAGTACTCCGGCTTGATCACGGCCTTGCCGGAGTCGAACTGCAGGCCCACGACGCGCACGATCACGTCGTTGTCTTCCCGAAGCACCCGTGCCTCGCCACGGTCGAACATCTTCTGGATGTGGTCGAACCTCTCGCGCACCGCGGCCTCGGCCGCAAGGCGGCGCTGGAGCGCCAGGTGTTCCTCCGAAGCGCCGCCGAGCTTCGCTTCGAGGTCTGAGGTCTGCGCCTCGAGATCCGCGACCGTCCGCTCGCGCTCGGCGAGGCTCTGTCCGAGAACCTCGTTGTCGTTCTGGAGACCCTCAACCCTACGCACGATGCTGTTTGCGGTCTCGTCATAGCCGTTCTGGAATCGCGGGACGATGTCGATGACGCCGGAGATGAGCGCCAGCGGCCGCTCGGAAGCCAGGACGAGATCTTCCACAGTCGTCTCATCCTTGTCCACCTGCCTGGCAAGCTCCGCGATGTGGAAAGCGTGATTCGCCTCGTACTTGGCTTCGCTCGCCAGTGTGCGGGGAAGGTCGGTGTCGTACCGGTCCTTCTCGATGGCCGCCTCGGCCCGGCCGAGGAGGTCCTGGGACCGCGCGAGCGTCTCCGGGGCGTATCTCGCGATCTTCTCCTTCTTGGCGGTCTCGAGCAGGGCCCGAGTCTCGTCGAAGAAGTTGGTCTTGATGGCCTCGAGCTCCGCATCGCGGAAGAGCGGGACGGCGTCGTCGGCGCGCTTCCTGGCCTTGTTCACGTCGCCGCCCTCGAGAGCTCTGGCGGCCTCCCCGAACTTCTGGTCGGCCTTTGTCCACAGCTCCGCGGCGTAGCGGGCAGCGTCGGCGGTCTCGGCGTCATCGCGTGCGGCCAGAGCGGTTGCAAGAGTGACCCTGGCGAGCTTCGTTGCCTCGACGCTCTTCTTCAGGTTCTCGACCGCCTCGGCGAGGTCGCTCTGAATGCTCTCGATGCTGCGACCCCGTGCCAGATGGTCCTCGGCGCGTGCGTAGAGGCGCTGGGCCTCCTCGAAGTTGTCCGGCGCCAGAACGTCGGCGCGGGCCTCGACGGCGGCGGCCATGAAGCTGTCCACCTTGGCGAAGAGGTCGGCCCTCAGATCCTGTGAGAAAGCCGGGGACGCGGCGCCGAACGCGAAGAGGGCGACGACCGCGAGGGCCGCAGCCACCGTGGTTCTTCGTGACGCGAATCTGTCTGTTCTCCTGGTCGGCACGTCTGCACCTCCTGTCTCAAGCTCCGTGGCGGTTCGGAACGTACTGCTGCATTCTTGTCTGGCACGGTCGCGAACGCAAGGGTAATCGTGGGGCGGCCCCGCGATTAGTCTTGACTTTGCGGCATCCGTCGGTTATGCTGTTAAGCAGCAGAGGCGACCACGTTGGTATGGTGACATATCCGGAAACTCTCAGGAGGGACCTGGCGCAGACGCCGGTCCTTTTTCTTTTTCTGAGGGGCGCCATGAGGCGCCCGGGGTGTGGAGCGGTACTCTCAGTCGGTGGTGGCGTCACCTGCAGGGGCGGACAGGCCCCGTAATGGAGAAGTCGGAGGAACAGGTGACACCACCTCCGGCCAGACGATCGCTGGCGCCGGAAGAACTCCTGCGCGGCGAGAACAAGAGAGGCAGTGAACAAGTGAGTACGACCGGAACCGTGAAGTGGTTCAACGACAGCAAGGGCTTCGGCTTCATATCTCTCGAAGACGGGTCCAAGGACGTCTTCGTTCATCACTCGGCGATTCAGAGCGGCGGCGACTTCAAGACGCTGAACGAGGGTGACCGCGTTCAGTTCGATGTCGTGCAGGGCGAGAAGGGCCCGGCGGCAGAGAACGTCACGAAGATCGACGTCTAGTCCGCGATCGAGACGTGCTGATCGAAAGCGATGCAGGGCCGTCCCACGACACGTGGGGCGGCCCTTTAACTTGCGGGCTACCGGGGCGATTCTGTGGTATAATGAGCAAGATAGGCGAGTGTTGCGGCGTGACCGCGCCGCAGACCGCGTCCGGATCGCATCCCGAAAGCGAGAATGACACCATGCGACAGACAGCGTTCCGTACCACGCTTGCGGCCATTGCCATGGCGGTGCTGGCCGCGGCGCCGGCTCACTCCAGCGTCCTGATATCCGAGATGTGCGATCCTCACCTGAACTACCTCACCGACAGATTCATCGAGATCTACAACGCCGGGGAGGCGACGGTAGACCTTACGGACTGGTCGCTCGTGGCGGTCGGGAACGGGGGAGACGTCTTCACGTGGAGCCTGTCTGGCACGATCGATCCCGGGGAGGCACTCGTGGCAGGGGACTACACTACGGTCGTGCCATTCCAGGTCGATTTCCCCGAGGAGGCCTGGTCCAGCAACAGCAGCCTGTGGAACGGGAAGGTGGGCGACGGGGCCAAGCTCCTGAACGCAAGCTCACTGGTCGTCGACTACGCGGTTGTGGACGGCACCGCATTCGAGAACGAGGACTACGTGCGCAACTACGGCATCGTCACGCCGTCGACGACCTACAACTCGTCGGAGTGGACCGCGACGCCCGTCGAGTACCCGACCGACGGCACACCCGGAACGCATGAGTCCGCACCTCCGACGCCCGGCCCCGCTGTTGCCAGTGTCTCGACCGATCCCGACGCGCCGCTGGCCGGGGAGACGGTAGATGTCTACGCGGATGTGACCGACTCGGTCGCCATAGCGTCGGTCTCGCTCCTCTGGGGGACGTCCCAGTTCTACATCCCTAACGAGATCCCGATGTCCCTCGATTCGGGGGACACGTACGTCACCGACAGCTCTATCCCCGCGCAGACCGCCGGAACGACGGTCTATTTCCAGATACACGCCACGAACAGCCTTCCAGGCACCACGATCACGGACGTCGACAGCTACTCGCTGCCGTTCGTGGCGTCGATAGCCGACATCCAGGGAACCGGCTCGAGTTCGCCGTATGCGGGGTACTCCGTCATCACGCACGGCATCGTGACCGGCGTTTACGGGACCTACTTCACGCTCCAGGACGGTATTGGAGCCCGCTCGGGCCTCTGGGCTCGCGGGCTCACGGCGCCCGCGATGGGCGACTCGGTGACCGTCAGGGGCACGGTGAGCGAGAGCTACGGGGTTGTGTACATCGGCACCACCACTCTCACGGGCGCGGTCGTTGAGAGCACGACGCCCGGCGTAGGCGTGCCCGAGGCCGCGGTCGTGTCGACCGCCGTCTCGTCAACCGAGGACTACGAGGGCGTCCTGGTGAGGGTCGAGGACGCCGTCTGCACCGACGCTGACGCGGGAGACGGCGCCTGGGAGGTCGATGACGGCAGTGGCGCCGTGCGCATCGGCGACCTCGGCTACGCATTCACCGCCTCGCTCGGAACGTCCTACGACGTGACCGGGCCCGTCATCTTCGTAGACGGGAGCTTCGCGCTCGAGCCTGTGGACGGCTCCGACGTCGTGTGGGCCGGAGACACGGCGGCGCCCTCCATCTATCAGGTGTACGCCGAGACCGAGACGAGCGTGGTTGTCACGTTCTCCGAGCCGGTGGACGAGGCGACGTGCGAGAGCGTCTCGAACTACTCGATCGATGGGTTGGCGGTTTCGGGCGCAGAGCGCGACGCCGTGCACCTCGACCAGGCGCTTCTGACCGTGACCACGATGACGGCCGGCGAGTACACGCTCGTCGTTGATGGCGTGGAGGACCTCTACGCGAACGTGATGGATAGCGTCAGCTACGCGTTCGACTATGTCGACGTCACGATACCGGCCGGCTACTACGACAGCGCGGAGGGACTCGCAGGCGACGACTTGCGGGCGGCACTTCACGAGATCATCGACGACCACACGATCATCTCCTACGCCGATTCCTGGGGGGCGTTCTACACTACAGACGATAAGCCGAACGGCAAGGTCTGGGACATGTACTCTGACATCCCCGGCGGCACGCCACCGTACGAGTACACGTTCGGGGTCGACCAGGGTGGCATCGGCGGCGTCGAGGGCACGGGCTACAACCGCGAGCACGCGTGGCCATCGAGCTGGTCGGGCGACGAGCTGCTTCCCAAGTACTCAGACCTCTTCACGATCTACCCGACCGACAACTACGTGAACAACCAGCGCGGCAACGATCCCTACGGCGTGGTCGATTCCCCGACGTGGACATCGCTGAACGGCAGCAAGAGGGGCAACTGCACCTACCCCGGGTACTCGGGCATCGCGTTCGAGCCGATCGACGAGTACAAGGGCGACTTCGCGCGGACCTTCTTCTACGTGACGGTCCGCTACTACACGGAGGATGCCGCATGGTCGGCGAGCGCCATGACCGACGGCGCCGACATCCTGCCGTGGGCGGTCAACATGCTCCTCGACTGGAGCGAGGCCGACCCCGTCAGCCGTAAGGAACTCGAACGCAACGGCGCCATCTACGGGATGCAGCACAACAGGAACCCGTTCATCGACAGGCCTGAGTTCGCCGACCTCATGTACCAGGCGGCGGGTGTTGAGGACGAGGTGCCGGAGTTCGCGTTCGCGCTCAGGCAGAGTTCGCCCAACCCATCGGCCCGGTCTTCCACGATCCGCTTCACCGTCCCGGTCGCATGCGACGTGAGGGTTAGCGTCTACGACGTCGCTGGGCGCCTCGTGCGCGTGCTGGCCGACGAGCCATACCGCGCTGGCGAACACGAGGTCGCCTGGGACGGGCTCGATTC
>CAZLTC010000044.1:0-1859 GCA_964562405.1 uncultured bacterium
GCAAACGTGGACCACCAGGAGTGGCAAGGATGTCCGACAAGAGACCGAGAGTGCTCATAGTCGATGACGAGGTCCGCTACGCGGAGGACATCGCCGCCCTTGTGTCAGACGAGCTGCGGTGTGACGTCGCCGGAGACCCGGACGCGGCACGCAAACGGATCCAGAGAACGTCCTACGACCTCGTGCTCCAGGACATCGACCTCCATCACGAGACCGACGGCATCGCGTTCCTGAAGGAGTTGAGGGAACTCGACCCGGCACTTCCCGTCGTGATGCTGACCAAGACGAGCGACCTGTCGGCGATCATAGAGAGCATAAAGAGCGGCGCGTTCTACTACGTCATCAAGGGAGAGGATCTCTCGGTTCACGACATCGTCCACGTCGCCAGGCTCGCAATAGAGGACGCGCACATGAAGCGCGCCGTGGCCTGGGTCGAGGAGGAGGAGAGCGGCGCGCTCGACTCGATCGTCGGAAGCAGTCCGGCGACCGCGCGGCTCAAGGACGAGATAGCGCGCGTGGCCGGACTCGACTGCTGCGTGCTCATCACCGGAGAGTCCGGCACCGGCAAGGAGCTGGTAGCTAGGGCACTGCATTCGTCGAGCGGGCGGGCATCCAGGGGGAGGTTCGTGGCCGTGAACTGCGCGGCCTTTCCAGACACCCTCATCGAGACCGAGCTGTTCGGCCACGAGAAGGGCGCGTTCACAGGCGCAGACAAGAGACGCGTCGGGAAGTTCGAACACGCGTCCAGGGGCAGCATCCTGCTGGACGAGGTGGGCGACATGCCGGCGGGAGGTCAGGCCAAGCTCCTGCGCGTGCTCCAGGAGAAGCAGTTCGAGCGCGTGGGCGGCAACCAGGTCGTCGAGACCGACGCGCGCGTGATCGCATCCACGAACCGCGACCTGGCCGGACTCATCGAGGCGGGCGAGTTTCGTGAGGACTTGTACTACAGACTGGCGGAGTACGTGATCCGCGTGCCGCCGCTCAGAGACCGGCCCGACGATGTCGGGGACATAGCCAAGCACCTTGTCGCCACACTCGGCCGACAGGTCGGCCGCAGGGAGATGGGTATCTCACAGGCCGCACTCGACGCCCTGAGGTCGCGCGACTGGAGACGAAACAACGTCAGGGAGCTGCGCAACGTGCTGCTGTCGGCCGCCATAAGATGCGAAGGTGATGCGATCCAACCGCAGCACCTTGCCTACGACACCTATGAGTTGGCAGAGACCCCGCCGAAGTATGAGGAGGCGAAGAAGGAGGCAGTGAGCCAGTTCAAGCGCAGGTATCTCTCGTGGTTGCTGCGATTGACGGGTGGGAACGTGGCGGCGGCCGCCGACATCGCGGGAATGCAGCGGACGGTCATGCACCGTCACCTGACGGACATAGGCCTGGACCCGGACTCGTTCAGAGAGTAGGCGCGCGGCGGGACCACAGACTTCGGAGGTTGTATAGTTCGTCCCCAAACGATGGGCATTGAACGCAACTTCTCCGTGTGATACATTTGCTGAGTCCTATCTCACCGTGGAGCTGGGGGCCGGCATGCGAATCCGGGACAACGCGGCCAGCGCGGCATTCATTCTGTCGGGGTCCGTATGGATCCTGGCGGGCGTTTCTATGGGACTCATCCTGGCGCTCCAGTTCGTCTTTCCAGACCTCTTCCGCGGCGTCTCCTGGCTGGTCTTCGGCCGGCTGCGCGCTGCCCACGTCAACACCGTGATGTTCGCCTTCCTCTCGCCGGTCATGATGGGGACCTGGCTCTACATCGTGCCAAGGCTGACCGGCCGCAAGCTCTGGAGCGAGGGGCTGGGGCTCGTGACCGTCGCCCTGTGGAACGCGGCCGTTGCCGTAGGGATCGTCGGCCT
>CAZLTC010000044.1:1959-14176 GCA_964562405.1 uncultured bacterium
TGATCGCCTTCTGGGGGATCATCTTCTTCTACACAGGCGTCGGTGGGCATCACCTTCTCTGGGCGCCGCTGCCCTACTGGCTCAAGACTATCGCGGTGGCCATGAGCATAGGCATGTTCCTTCCAGTCATCGCGTTCATGATGAACATCTTCCTGACGATGCGCGGCAACTGGAACAGGGTGCTGACAAGCATCCCACTCCGGCTTGTGGTGACCGGTTGGGCGGCCTACATCGGTGTCTCCTATCAGGGCTCGCACCAATCGCTTCGCACCATCAACCTCCTGACGCACTTCACGCAGTATGTGCCGTCGCACGCGCACCTGTCGCTCCTCTTCTTCGCCGCGTCGGTGGTGATGGCGGCCGCCTACTACGTCATCCCGAGGATCTACGAGTGCAGGATCTACAGCCGGCTGCTCGCGAACGTCCAGTTCGCGTTGTACGTGGTCGGATTCCTCTTCTTCTTCCTGGGGTTCATGTTCACCGGACTCGTCCAGGGCGCCGTGTGGGTGCACGAGGGTCTGCCGATATGGAGCCTCCTTCCCGCACTCAAACCCTACATGGCACTACGGGCAGTGGGAGGAGCGCTGGTGTTCATGAGCTTCGTCGTGTTCGCCTGGAACATCCTCGCGACCGTGGTGAAGAGGATCCCGGTGTCCCATCCGGATGACGCCACGATGGCAGGCGCCGTCGCCGGCGGAGGGGAGGGCCGGCCATGAAGATGACCTTCCGCTTCATCCTGGTCGGCGGTCTAGCGGTGTTCTTCGCCGTGGTAGCCATGGTCGTCTTCATGCCGAGCATGATGTCCAGCCCGCCCACCACGGTAGCGCACCCGTACACCGACGAGCAGAGGGCCGGGCGGGAGCTCTTCTACTCCAACGGCTGCATCTACTGCCACACGCAGTACGTCCGGGCCGAGGACACCGCGATGGGGCCGGTCTCGGTGCGTGGCAACTACACGTTCGACCGGCCCATGCTCTTCGGGTCGGAACGGACGGGTCCCGATCTTTCGTACATCGGCAGGAAGCGGAGCGAGGCGTGGGAGATCGGACACCTCAGAGACCCACGCGCGTTCTCGCCCCTCTCCATCATGCCCAGCTTCGAGTTCCTCTCGGACGGCGAACTCAAGGCCGTTGCCGCCTATCTCTTCGCGCTGGGGGACCGCGTGTCGCAGGAGAGGATGATCCTCCCGCCTCCTTCGTACCAGGACGTGAGTGACCCGGCAGCCGAAAGCACCGTCGCTCCGGAGCCTGCTGACAATGCGAACGGCTGGCCGTCGTGGAGAAAGGCCGGACTTCAGGAGGGCAAGGAGCTGTTCGAATCGCGCTGCCTTCCGTGCCACGGTTGCGCTGGGAACGGGCTCGGAAGCTACGCGGGCACAATGGCGGTCACTCCGGCCGACCTCACGCAGGAGCCGTTCAGGAGCATGCCGCCGGAGCAGTGGTTCTGGCACGTGTCCGAGGGGCTGCCGGGGACGCTGATGCCGACTTGGAAGGCCAGCCTCAGCGATACGCAGCTCTGGAGCGTGATCCGCTACGTGCGAACCATGTTCTCGAGGCCCGTCATGCGCGACCCGTTGGAGGGCAACCCGACCGGCGAGTATGCGGGACTTACGAACGCCGTCGAATCGACCTACGAGGTCCTCGATGAAGGTAAGGCGATCTTCACCCGTGAATGCATGATCTGCCACGGCGATGGGGGTCGCGGGGACGGCAGGTACGCGACGCACCTCGAGCCGCCTCCGCCGGACTTCGGCGACGCATCCTACGGCACGCTCTTCGACCCCACGACCGACGACGCTGACTACTTCTGGCGGATAAGTGAGGGGCTTCCGTGGACCGCGATGCCGGCATGGAAGGTCCACTACTCCGTGGAGGACCGCTGGAAGCTTGTGCACTACATAAGGACGTTCCTGACCAGAACGGAGTTCTTTCCCTCCGGTGAGGCGCCGGGCTTCGAGTTCCCTGAGACATACAAGTCACAGAGCGTCCCGGAGGGCGTGTCGTTCGAGCGCGGACGCCGGTCGTACGCGGCGAACTGCGCGCACTGCCACGGACTTGCCGGTGATGGTGGCGGATGGAACGCGCAGGGTCTGATCCCGCCTCCCGCCGACCTCAGGGCGATGGCGGGAATGAAGGTGACGGCCGACCTCGAGCGCGAGCATCTGGCCAAGATCACGTTCGGCATCCCGGGCGGCACCATGCCGGTGTGGGGCGAGTTCCTCCCTGAGGCAGAGCGGTGGGACTTGGTGGAGTACATCATGCGTTCATTCGTCGAGGGGCGGCCGACGCCCCGGAGCGCGCTTGGAGACGGAGCTGTTTCGGCGGAGTTTGCGATGCTGAGCGAAGACTACTGGCTCGGCGCCGGGCACGACATCTCTACGCAGCGGGGCGAATCTCTCTATTCGCGCTACTGCTCGACTTGCCACGGCTCTGATGGTGCGGGAGATGGTCCGGGAACAGCGGGCAATGCGAGCGGCAGCCCGGCGGCGTTCCCATCCGGACTCAGGCTCGAGTACGCCATGTGGAGGATTTGGAAGGGCGTGCCCGAGACGACGATGTACCCGTTCGACGGTATGCTCTCTGAGGCGGAGATGTGGGACTTGGCGGCGCGCGTGCGCCGGCTCTCGTCACGCTCCTCCGCGAAGGGGGGAGGGAGCTGATGTCCGCTGGTGCCCGGCTCTTTCTCTTCTGGGTAGGCGCAGCGGCCGTCATTGGTATCGCTTTCCTCATCTGGGCCTGGCGTTCGGGTCAGTTCAAGAACATCGAGGAGGCCAAGTACCGCATGCTGGAGGACCGCGAGCCGGAGCCGTGGCCCAGGAAGCGCGCGAAGGATGACGGCGACGACGGAGGGGACGAGGAATGACCGTTCACGGCATCAACGTTCCGGCGGAGGCCTTCGGCATAGTCGTCTCGATCGTGGCGCTGTTCGCCTTCACGCTGGCAGTGGCGCTGCACCACCGATCGGCCGTGTTGCCCGGGAGCAGCGGACACAGGCGTATCGACGACGAGGACCACGAGGAGATCAGAGCCGACGGCTATATAGATAGCTTCTCCAAGGAGATCGAAGAGGCCGGCGGCGGGACGCCGCTCATCGTCAAGCTCGCGCTCGTCGTCATCCTCGTCTGGTTCGTGCTCTATCTCATCCTGTTCTGGTTTCCGCGGTAGCAGGGGGCTCGGATGGCGTACATGTATTCAGTGAGCTTCGACATCCCGTCCGACCGCATGAGCGAGCTGGAAACCGGCGCCGCGCTGGAGCGCGTGCTGAGTTACCTTCGTGCGCTGCTGCCCAGCGAGCCAGGCTTCACGACCGTGCGTGCGCTGCGCTCGGTCGAGGTCGAGCGCGGTGTCTCGGTGCTGGTCGAGAGCGTGTGGGAGACGTGGGACGACCTGGTCAATCACAGGCGTTCGTCTCTGTCGGAGGACAAGGTGCTCGAGGAGTTCAAACCGCACGTGGAGATAGGTGACCTCGCGGTTCGAACATACGAGGAGGTTGACTAGTTCGCCCGTAGCATTGCTGGCTACGTCCGACGTTCGGGGACGGGGAGCGACGGACGAGCGAGGGGCTTCAATGCACACCAAGGGAGAGGAGGACGTATGAGAGCGATGCGCTGTACGGCAGTGCCCATCGTACTGTTGGCTGTCCTGGGACTCGCGGCGTCCGTGGCGCTGGCGCAGACCACTCAGAGCGCGCCGGCGGCGCCCGCGGCGACTGGCGGCAGTTCCACGTTCAGTGTCCCCCCGGACGTGAGGGCGCTCTTCGACAACAACTGTGTCAAGTGCCACGGCGGAAGCACGCCCGCGGCAGGACACAACTTCTCGACTGACGCGGACCTCGAGATGCTCGTCGGAAAGGCGAGCGCCGAGAAGGACACGATCGACATCATTGCAGCGGGCCATCCCGAGAAGAGCTACCTCGTCATGAAGATCCGGGGAGCCGCCGGGATCATGGGCAGCCGGATGCCGCTGGGAGGCAAACCGCTGTCCGACAAGGAGATCGGGGTCATCGAGACCTGGATCAAGGGTATGAGCCAGGCCGTGGCGGCGCCGAAGGCCGGATCAGCGAAGGCATCGAGCGGTTCCGCCGGCACACCCGGCGCGACGACGAAGTCGCCAGGCGCAACTCAGTCGTCGGGCTCGACGTCAAAGACCTCGATGGCCAAGGACCCGCCTCCGCCCGACCCGCAGGCGATGGCGAACGAGATGTTCGATGGCGCCTACGTCTTCAACCTCAGGTGCGCGGATTGCCACGGAGCGAAGGGCCAGGGCGTGACGCTGTTCGGCCCTCCGCTCGCAGGCGACGCGTTCATCAAGGTGAGCACGCCTGAGGCCATCGGTCAGGTCATCAACATGGGCAGGAAGTACAGAGACAAGGAGTACCCCGAGTACATGGGGATGCCCAGATTCCAGTTCATCACGGGCGGTGAACTCCTGGCGCTCATTGACTACTTGAAAGGGCCGCTCCAGGGTGCGGGCAAGTAGGCCGCGTCAGCACGCATCGGCCGGCGCGCATTAGCGCGCCCATCAAGAGAGACAGGAGGAACAGATGAGACACAAGATAGGCCTGCTTGCCGGCGTCCTGCCGGTAGTCATGTTGGCCGGCGTGTTGATGGCCTTGTTCGCGACTCCGGCTCAGGCGGTCCCGGCATTCGCGCGCCAGACCAACATGAGCTGCAACCAGTGCCACACGGCTCACGGCGGCCCCGTTCCGAACTTCACCATGACCGGCAAGAAGTTCCGCTCGACCGGCTACCGGATGGTGCACGTTCGGGAAGACATGGAGTCCGGGGTCGAGGGAGACAAGGGCGAGCGCCTGAACCTGCCGCTGCTCGACTACTTCACCTTCCGCCTTCAGTCGCAGCTCATGGATGTCTCCAGGAACCCGTTCACCGGTGACTGGGGTGAGGTGACAACGAATCCGACCACGCGCCTCGCGTTCTTCTTCGTGGGGCCGGTCGGCGACCACTTCGGCGTCTGGAACGAGTGGTACTTCCATACACTGGGTAGCGCCGACGACGAGTGGTCGCTCGACCTCGCGTCGTGGGACGAGTACGACATCCGCTACACATTCAATCCCGACAATCCGAGCTACCAGATCGGTGTCGGCCTGACCAACCAGCCCGTGTACGACGTCCTCGGGTTCGGCCCGTTCCCCGTATTCGCGGGCGGTCGCGAGGCGCAGAGAGGGGAGATCGGAGGATACGCGCATCCGAACTACGGCACCGCGTTCCTCTACGGCTGGATGCAGGACCGGTGGGTGTGGCTTCTGGGAGGCAACACCGGCGACACCAACGTTGGCTGGGACTACGCGAACGTCATCGGCGAGCTGGGATACGCGGTGGCCAACACTAACGCCAACGAGCTCTGGCTCCACGTGGTGGGGCGCTCGGGAACGGACGTCATGCCACTCGTCACCACGAACTTCGTGGAGGACGGGGGCCGCGACTGGTCCTACAAGGATGCGGTATCAGGCGTCACCGCGACTCGACCCGAGGAAGCAGGTCCGTACCTCGCTCAGGACATCGACACGGCCACAACGCTGGAGGGTGAGATCCGCTGGTCGCGCCAGGACTGGGGTCCTCACAGCTTCGAGTCGGTCGTTCGGGTTGCGCGGAGCACCGAGGACTACCGCGACGGTGCCAGCACCGATCTAAGCACGCTCGGCGTCGACATCATGTACGGGTACAAGCACACGTATTACTTGATGCCGTTCTGGAACACGAAGACGACCTACGACTTCACCGACCACAACGGCACCACCTACGAGATCGACAGCTCGCCGCAGTACGGTATCAACCTCGGCTACAAGCCGACGGAGAACTTCCTCGTCAACTTCCAGGTGCTGACGTTCGACGTGCTGAAGCTCGAGGGCAAGCCTGCCGACAAGGGGACGGCGGTCAGCCTGTACATCGACTTCCTCATCTAGGCGGCCTCTTCGGTCCAGATGGGCCATCGATCAATGGCAGGACGCAGACGCACAGAGAGAGCCCCCGGGATCCCGTCCCGGGGGCTCATTCAATGCAGCGGAATGCACGACCATCCGGAAGATGAGGGGCGAATGTGCGCGGCAATGATCAGTGTCACGCCCTCAATCCAGCCGCTTGCGGAACCTGGCGACGGCGAGGCCCAGGATGATGGGGCCGGAGGCGGTGAGGAAGAGCGCCTCCCGCCACAGTTCTCTCCAGCCGTTGCCCTTGAGGAAGATGCCTCGGACCGCGGTGAGGAAGTACTTGAGCGGCATCAGTCTCGCCACCGCGCGTATCGCCGGGGGCATGTTCGCGACCGGGAAGACGAACCCGGAGAGCAGCACGAACGGGAGCATCACGAAGAACGCGGCTATCATCATCGCCTGCTGCTGGGTCCGCGCGAGCGTCGATATGAGCAGGCCCATGCCCAGAGTCGACAGCAGAAAGAGGCCGGCGATGGCGTAGAGCGAAAGGATGTTCCCGCGAGGGACCATCCTGAAGACCAGCACGATGATCGCAAGCGTAAGGGTCACCTCGGCGAATCCGACCACCATGAACGGCAGGAGCTTCCCGGCCACGATCTCCCTGGCGCGCAGCGGCGTGACGATGAGCTGCTCCATCGTTCCCTGCTCCCTCTCCTTCACGAGCGCCATGCTGGTCACGACCATTGTGGTGACCAGAAGAAGCACGCCCATGACGCCGGGGACCATGTAGTTCCTTGACGTCAGCTCGGGGTTGTACCAGGCCCTCGCGGCGAACCCTATCGAGGGGAGTCTTGACGACGCTCCGCCCGGCGCGCGGCTCGCTAGCAGGTTCACGCGGCGCTCCGAGTACATCAGCGAGGCCCGTTGAAGGTAACCGAGCCCCCTGGCGGCGAAGTTGCTGTCGCTACCGTCTACCAGGACCTGCACGTCGGCGCTCTCGCCTCGGGCGAGCCTTCGCGCGAACCCACGCGGGATCACGAGGACCAGCCCGGCGCGTCCCGACACGAGCACCTCACCGTCCGAGCGCTGTGGCCCTTCGAGATACGATGGGATGAAGTAGCCGGACGCGGTGAGAGTCCGCACGTACTCTCGGCTTTCATGAGTCCGGTCGTAGTCGCGAATGGCCAGATCTATCTCCCGGATGTCGGTCGTCGCCGCGAATCCAAGGATGACGAGCTGGATGACGGGGGCGATCAGGAGCATGCCGAACAGCCTGCGGTCGCGCCTCAGCTGTAGGAACTCCTTCACGATCATGCTCCGGATGCGCGGCATCCTCAGACCACCTTCCTCACCGATCGGGCGGCGAGCAGATTGAACAGAAGCGCGAGCAGGATGAGAGGTAGGAGGTCCGGCCACAGCTCGGTCATGGGCGCACCCTTCAGGATTATCTTGCGCAGCGCGGAGACGAAGTAGCGCGGCGCGATGAGATAGGTGATCGCCTGGATGGGTGGCGGCATGTTCCTGATGGGGAAGACGAACCCGGACAGCAGGAGCGACGGCAGGAGGGAGGTCAGCGTCGCGAGCTGATACGCCACCTGCTGCGAGTCCGTGATCGAACTGATCAGGACACCCATGCCGAGCGCTGCCGTCAGGAAGATGACGGTGGCGAGCGCCAGGAGCAGGAAAGACCCCACCACGACCACTCCGAAGAGCACGTATCCGAGCAGCAGTATGAGGGCGGTTGTGGCCACACAGATGATCACGTAGGGGATGGTCTTGCCTAGAATCAGCTCCATCGGGCGGAGCGGTGAGACCTTGAGCTGTTCGATGGTCTGCTGCTCCTTCTCACGGACGATCGACAGCGAGGTCGCGACGACGGCCGATAGCATCAGCAGCATGCCTATGAGTCCGGGGACGAGGAATTGGGCGCTCCTGAGCTCGGGGTTGAACCATATCCTGGGCTCAGGCGTGACGATGGGTAGCGTTGCGGTCATCCCGGCGCGCTCGAGAAGTCTCGTCCGCATGGACAGCGTCTTCCGCTGGGCGAGGGCATCGAGATACGCGATCGCGGTCGAGGCAGTCGTCGAGTCGGAGCCGTCGATGAGCGCCTGAACCTCGGCGCGCCCGCCCCGGGCCACCGTGCCCGCGAATCCCTCCGGTATGATGATGGCGACCTGTACGGTGCCGCGTGCCAGGAGGGCATCGGCGTCGTCCACACGGGCGAAGTCGAGCACCCTCGTGAAGTACGGGTTCTGGAACAGCCCGTCGAGCAGCGCGCGGCTCGCCTGGGTCCTGTCCAGGTCGAGTACTGCCGTGCGGATTCCCTTGACGTCGAAGGAGAGCGCGTAGCCGTACAACACGAGCAGCACTGCAGGGACGAACACGAGCAGTCCTAGCGAGAGCGGATCCCTCCGGACCTGCCTGAACTCCTTCCTGAGCACTGCCAGCAGCCTGTTCACCTAGCCATCCCTCTGTGCCAACCGTACGAACGCATCCTCGAGCGTCGGCTCAACCTGCTCGACCGAGACGACCTCGAGTCCCTTCTCCTGCATCGCAGCGGCCAGCCGGTCCTTGTCCAGCGTCCCAGGGCGCGCGAACACGTGGAGCTTCTGCCCGAAGTATGTGGTCGTCCGGACTCCCTCGATCGTGTCGATGCTGTCCCTTGCGTGCGTGAGCTTCGCGAGCGTCACCGCGAAGACGTCGTCTCCGACGGCCTCACGACGAAGCTCGTCCGGCGAGCCGATGGCGATCAGCTTCCCCGCGCTTATGAATCCTATGCGCTCGCAGAACCCGGCCTCGTCCATGAAGTGCGTTGTTATCAGGACCGTGACACCTTTGGCGCTCATACCGCGGACCAGGTCCCAGAAGAGCCTTCTGGACACCGGGTCGACGCCGCTCGTGGGTTCGTCCAGGAAGAGGATGGGCGGCTCGTGTATGACGGCGCACCCGAGCGCCAGCCGCTGCGCCAGTGCGCCGGAGAGCGTCGATGTGATCTCATCCTCAAGTCCCTCGAGCCCCGCCAGCGCCACCACGTCCCGCGTGCGCGATTCGAGGCGCTCTCCGTCGAGGCCGTAGATGCCTCCGAAGAAGCGGATGTTCTCGGCGACGGTCAGGTCGCCGTACAAGCTGAAGCGCTGCGACATGTACCCGATGTTCTGGCGGACGCGCTCCGGCTCGCGGCCGACGTCGAATCCCGCGACCGCGGCCCTTCCACCGGAGGGGGAGATGATGCCGCAGAGGATACGGATCGTCGTGGACTTGCCCGCCCCGTTGGGACCCAGCAGGCCGAAGATCTCGCCGCGCGCGACCTCGAACGACACGCCGTCCACGGCTGTCAGCTTCCCGAACCGCTTGGTGAGCTCTTCGGCGGAGATGGCGGCGCGACCCTCGCCGGCCGGCGCAAGGCCCTTGGCTGCCGTTGCGGGGCGTGCGTCGGTCGCGACGCGCTCCCCTTCGGAGCTGCGAGCCGGGTCCTTCCCCGTCGATGTCGTGTCCCTGGCGTCCGCCTCTTCGAGCAACGCCACGAACGCGTCCTCGAGCGAGGGCTGCTCGTCGTGCAGCTCGACGGGGGAGAGTCCGGCCTTCTCCAGCATCGAGACGGCCGTCTCGGCCTCCGCGCGGTCCGAGGGCGACCAGAAGCGAAGGCTGTGGCCCGCCAGGACCACGTTGGTTGACGACCACCGCTCTCGCAGCGTCCGGTACGCCCGCCGCGGTTCAGGGCACTCGATCGTGAAGACCGCGCCCGGCATCGATGCGCGTATCTCATCGGGTGGACCGACCCTCATCAGCCTTCCGCGGTGCAGGAGCCCCACACGGTCACACCGTTCGGCCTCATCGAGGTAGGGCGTCGTCAGGACGACCGTGACGCCTTCCTCCAGTATGCCGCTCAGGATGTTCCAGAACTCGCCGCGGGAGACCGGGTCTACGCCGGTCGACGGCTCGTCGAGGAAGATGATGGAAGGCGTGTGAACCAGGGTGCAGGCGAGTGCGAGCTTCTTCTTCATGCCTCCGGAGAGGTTCGCCGCCAGGCGGCCGCGGGCCTCCGTCAGGCGCGTGAAGTCGAGGAGCTCCTGCCGCCGCTTCGTGAAGTCGCGGACCCCGTGGAGCATCGCGAAGAACTCAATGTTCTCGTCGACCGTCAGGTCCCCGTACAGCGTGAACGCCTGGGACAGGTAGCCCACGCGCGTCCTGACCTCCTGCGGTGCCGCCGTGAGGCTGTGGCCCAGGACGCTTCCGCCGCCTCCCGTCGGCTCCAGGATGCCGCAGAGCAGCCTGATGGTTGTGCTCTTCCCCGCGCCGTCCGGGCCCACGAGGCAGAACATCTCCCCCGACATGACGGTGAGGTCGAGAGACTCCACCGCGGGCTTGCCGTCGAAGCTGCGCGCGAGAGAGCATGTCTCTATGGCCGCGGGGCGGGGCTCGGCAGTCACGGGCGTCGCCCGATGTAGCCGTCCGCCGGCATGCCCGGCTTGAAGACGCCCTCGGGGTTGGGGAGCGCTATCTTGACCCGGTAGACGAGCTTCGTCCTCTCGTCAGGCGTCTGGACGTCGCGGGGAGTGAACTCGGCCTCAGGCGATATGAAGGAGACGACGCCATCGAATACGCGCGAGTCCCCGTCGACCGTGACATACGCCGTATCGCCGAGCGCTGTTTCGGCGAGACGGGCCTCGGGGATGTACACTGAAAGCCAGACCTCACCGAGCAGGGCGAGCGTGACGATCGGCGTGCCGGCGGCGACCATCTCGCCCGGCTCGCTGATCTTGGTCGTTATCGTCCCATCGGCGGGCGAGACTACCGAGCAGTGCTCGACCGCCCGTTGCGCCAGACCGACCTCCGCCCGCACCTGGTCGACCTGCGTCTGCGCCATGCGGATCTCCTGCTCGCGATTGCCCCTCAGGAGCATCGCCAGGCCTTCCTCGGCAGATGAGAGCGCGGCCGCAGCGCGCTCCGACGCCGTCCGGGCCTCGTCGAGTTGCTGCTCGGTGACACTCCCCTTGTCGTATAGCTGACGCGCCCGGCCAAAGTTGGTCGAGGCCAGGTCGGATGCCGCCTTGGCTTCGCGCACCATGCTTCGAGCCTGCTCGATGTTCTCATCCCTGGCGCCGGCCAGGACGAGATCGAGCCTGGCTTGGGCCTGCGCCAACGCGGCTCTGGCCCCGTCCAGCCTGAGCCGATGGTCCGCTGGGTCTATTGTCGCCAGCGTGTCGCCTGCGGCGACGTGCGACCCCCCGTCGACACGGAGTTCCTCGAGCTGTCCCGGTACCTGTGCGGACACCTGGACCTCCGTTGTCTCGATCGTGCCGGAGCCGTCGGGAGTTCGCCACCCACGTCCGCAGCCGACGAGCGCGAGCACACAGAGGAGCGCCAGTGCGCATCTAGGTCTCATGTCCCTTCTCCTTGTGGAATGGGCCATCCTAGCTTCTACCACGCGTTGCGCTGCGCGGCAAGGGTGCGCCTGCCGCTCCGACCGCCACCGCGGAACAGCGCCCGGTTCGCTGGGGAGCGTTTCGACTCGCCAGACGGGGCTCCAGGCGGCCGAACCTGGCATGGAGATAGCCCGTGCCTGCAGCGCTCTGTTGGAGTAACATCGGGTTCTCGGAAGCGCGGAGCCGACGTCGGACTGACCGGCTTCCTCTGGTGATGTGGTTACGCCTGCGGCGCTCGAAGCTTCAGGCAGGTTTTTGGATCAAGGGAGGACTACCATGAGGACGATTGTGGCGAGGACCACGTTCTGTCTGGCAGTTGCCGCACTGATGCTGTTCGCGCCGGTCGCGGGCGCGATCGGATTCGGCTCCGGCCCAAACCCGTGGGAGGGTCTGGACCTGAAGCCCGTGGTCGGCTACTGGGCCGAATACCGGATGACCGGTCAGGGCGAGGAGCCGATGACGATGCGCGCGAGCGTCGTGGGGCAGGAGGGCGAGTACTTCTGGTTCGAGACGGTGATGACCGGACATGATGGCGAGAAGGCCATCAGCAAGATGCTGATCTCGATCGATCCCAACCAGGATGACAACGTCCAGAGGATGATCGTCAAATCGGGCGACGAGCCCGCAATGGAGATGCCCGTCCAGATGATGAAGGGCCCCGATATGCCCGAGCCCGAGACGGACATGACGGAGCAAGCGCCGGAGATCGACTCATCGGATCTGGGCGTCGAGTCGGTAACGGTTCCGGCGGGTACATTCGAGGCGAATCACTGGCAGTTCAAGTCCGACGACGATACGGCCAACGTCTGGATCAAGGCCGGTATTGGACCCTACGGTCTGGTCAAGAGCACGGCCGGCAACATGACGATGGAGCTCATGGCGTACGGTGACGATGCGAAGAGCCT
>CAZLTC010000044.1:14276-20631 GCA_964562405.1 uncultured bacterium
GTCTACCTCAACGTCGCCGAGTTCGGTCCAGGCATCTACGGGGTCAAGGCCGCGAGCGAGGTCTACTTCGGGAAGCAACCGTCAGCGCTCACGAGGCGCGAGGCTGCCCTCTTGGCCGCGGTGCTGCCGAGTCCGAGACGGATGCGCCCGGACCGGCCTTCAGACTACGTCGATGAGCGGGCTCGGCAGATCATCGCTCAGATGTCGAAGCTGGGTCCGTCTCTGCTCGAAGATATGTAGCTTGCGAGAACGCGGCGGGGCCGGCGTGGTGCGTGGGAGCGACGGACGACCAGGCCTGAGATGAGGAAGCATGGAGATTCACGGAACCGACCAGTTGATGCGAGTGCTCCAGATGTCGATCTCGCCCGTCGCTCTCATCTCGGGCGTCGGGCTCTTGTTGCTCTCGATGACGAACCGCGTCGGCCGCACGACGGACCTCGTTCGGGCGCTGGCGCGGGATGCGACGACCGCGGGGCCGCGCGAGCGCGAGGTGATATCGCTCCAGATCCGCATCCTGTACCAGCGCTCCCAGACGCTCAGCATGTCGATAGGGCTCGCGGTCGCCAGCATCCTCTGCACCAGCATCATCGCGTTCTGCCTCTTCGCCATGGCGTTCCTTCACGTCCGGCTAGAGCTGCTGGTGATGGCCCTCTGGATAGGGGCCATGGGGGCTCTCATCGCCTCGCTGTGCCTCTTCCTGAGGGACAACATGCTCATCCTCCGGGCGCTTCGTCACGAGGTCGCGAAACACGTGGCTGCCTCCGCACAGCCTCCCGTGCCTCCGGCGTCCACTTCGTCCTTGTGAGCACGCTGTCGCCGCCGCTCGGAAAACCCGTTTCGTTGGGACCCCGTCCTGTGTTATGAGACTTACGTGATACGAAAAGCTCCCTAAGTCTCATGGCAGACGCTGGCGCCCGAACGCGCGCCGTTCGGTCTGCCGGCCCAGGGTTCACGCCGGAGGTCGGATGGGCTCCCCGGAGAGACGCAAGCGCATAAGCTTCGTCGAGGCTGTGTCGATCGGCGTCGGCGGCATGATCGGCGCGGGCATCTTTTCAATACTCGGAGTGGCAAGCCAGACAGCGGGGACTGGTGTCTGGATCTCCTTCATCATAGCCGGTCTCGTGGCGCTCCTCTGCACGTACTCGTTCGCGAGGCTCGGCGCCACTTTCCCGTCTGCAGGCGGACCGGTTGAGTTCCTTGTTCAGGGACTCGGCGGCGGCGTCCTGAGCGGCGGACTCAACCTCCTTCTGTGGATAGGCTACGTGCTCGCCCTCGCCCTGTACGCGAGGGCCTTCGGCGGATACGCGGCCACGTTTTTCCCGAATGTCTCCTCAGCGCTTCTCACCCGCGTGCTTGGCACGAGCATCATTCTCGTGTTCACGGGCATCAACTTCATAGGTGCGAAGGCCGTCGGTCGCTCCGAACTCATTATCGTCGCGATCAAGGTGTGCATACTCATCCTGTTCGCGGGCGCGGGGCTCTTCTTCGCGTCGAAGGCGTCGTTCGCGCCGAGCACGTGGCCATCGCTTCCCACCATCATGCTGGGTTCCGGCGTGGTCTTCCTGGCCTACGAGGGCTTCGGGCTCATAACGAACGCCGCGGAGGACATGGAGTCGCCTTCGAAAACGCTCCCTAGGGCTCTCTACACGAGCGTATTTCTCACGATGCTCATCTACGTCGCGGTGTCCCTGGCCGTGATCGGCAACCTTCCGGTGTCCAAGATCGTCGCCGCCAAGGACTATGCGCTCGCCGCGGCCGCCAAGCCGTTCCTGGGCAGCTTCGGCTTCAGGCTCATCACGGTCGCGGCTCTCTTCTCGACGTCGTCGGCCATCAACGCCACGCTCTACGGAGGCGCCAACGTCAGCTACACGATCGCCCGCGACGGAGAGCTGCCGAAGTTCTTCGAGCGCAAGGTGTGGGGGCGCGGAAGCGAGGGGCTCGTCATCACGACCGCCCTGGTCATCCTTTTTGCGAACGGATTCGGCCTCGAGGGCATCGCAATGATGGGAAGCGCCTCGTTCCTCGTCATATACGCGGCCGTCAACATCTCGCATCTGAGACTGCTCGACAAGACCGGCGCGCGTAGGAGCGTGGTCTGGGCCTCGACCATCGGCTGCTTCGTCTTCTTCGGCATCCTGGTCCGGCACCTGGTTTCGAGCAACGTGGTCATTCTGTGGACGCTCGCTGGTGTACTGGGGCTGTGCTTCGTCGCGGAGGCGGTGTACCGCCGCATCTCCGGAAGGTCGCTGGTGGCAAGAATCCCCGCGGAGGGCACCGGGGCAGCGCTCACGCGCAAGACGTAGGGAGAGAACATGGGTAAGACGGATCCAAGGCGAGACAGCGCGACGGGGCAGGCGAATCCCGGCGGGCAGGAAGCCGTGAAGGGCAAGCCATCAGCAGGCGACTCCTCGGAGGCGTCGCTCGAGCAGCTCCGGGCCCAACTGAACCCGGAGCTCAAGGGGCTCAGCTCACAGGAGGTGCAGGCGCGCAGAGAGAAGTACGGTCCGAACGAGCTTGAGGAGAAGAAGCAGAACCCCGTACTCAAGTTCCTCACGTACTTCTGGGGACCGATACCCTGGATGATAGAGGTGGCGATAGTCCTGTCCGCCGTCGTGAAGCACTGGCCCGACTTCTTCGTCATCTTCGTGCTCCTGCTGGCCAACGCCGTCGTGGGCTTCTGGGAGGAGTTCCAGGCCGGCAACACGATCGAGGCGCTCAAGAAGAAGCTGGCTCTGAAGGCCAAGGTCAACCGCGACGGGGCTTGGACGGCGGTGGAGGCCAAGGAGCTTGTCCCCGGCGACATCGTCAGGCTGCGCATCGGGGACATCGTCCCGGCCGACGCAAGGCTCATGGACGGCGACCCGATACAGCTCGACCAGTCGGCGCTCACCGGAGAGTCGCTGCCCGTCGAGAAGGGGACGGACACGTCCGCGTACTCCGGCACCATCGTGAAGCAGGGCGAGATCGAGGCACTCGTATACGCTACGGGCGGGAACACGTTCTTCGGCCACACCGCAAGCCTGGTCGAGAAGACCCACACGGTCAGCCACTTCCAGCGCGCCATTCTCAAGGTGGGCGATTATCTGATCTTCCTCGCCCTTGCCCTTGTCGTGATCATTCTGTCCGTCGCCCTCTTCCGCGGCGACCCGATGCTCACGACGATCCAGTTCATGCTGGTTCTCACGGTGGCGGCCATTCCGGTGGCGATGCCGACGGTGCTCTCGGTGACCATGGCCGTTGGGGCCAAGCTGCTCGCTGCGAAGCAGGCCATCGTGAGCCGCCTGGCCGCCATCGAAGAGATGGCCGGCGTGGATGTCCTGTGCTCCGACAAGACGGGGACGCTCACGAAGAACGAACTGACGCTCGGCGACGTCTTCGTTCCCGGTGGCGGCGACTCGCATCCGGCGATAGAGGCCGCCGGACTGGCGTCGCGGGCTGAAGATGGGGATACGATAGACCTGGCCGTTCTTGGAGCGCTCGATGAGGGGTGGGATAAGGGGTTCGAAGTGCTCCACTTCCAGCCCTTCGATCCGGTGAACAAGCGCACCGAGGCCAAGGTCAAGGGGCCCGACGGATCGACGTTCACCGTTACGAAGGGCGCGCCTCAGGTAGTCATGTCGCTCGTCAAGGGAGACGACGCGCTGTCGAAGCAGGTCGACGAAGCGGTGCACGGATTCGCCGTGCGCGGCTTCCGTTCGCTGGGTGTGGCGCGGTCGGATGACGGGAAGTCGTGGAGACTGCTCGGCGTGCTCCCGCTCTTCGATCCGCCCAGAGACGACTCCGCCGATATGATCGCGGCGGCCAAGGACATGGGCGTCGAAGTCAAGATGGTGACGGGTGACCAGCTCGCGATCGCCAAGGAGATCGCCGGCAAGCTTGGTCTACGCGCGAACATCCTCGATAGCTCGACCCTGGGCGACTCGGACGCGCCGCTCGACGACAAGCTGGCCAAGTCAGTGGACGATGCCGACGGGTTCGCGCAGGTCTTTCCGGAACACAAGTACAGGATCGTCGAGGCGCTGCGAAAGCGGGGCCACATCATCGGGATGACGGGCGACGGAGTCAACGACGCGCCCGCGCTCAAGATCGCCGATGCGGGCATCGCCGTATCCGGCGCGACAGACGCAGCGCGCTCGGCGGCAGACATAGTGCTTACTACACCGGGCCTCTCGGTCGTCGTCGACGCGATCAAGGAGAGCCGCAAGATCTTCCAGAGGATGCAGAGCTACGCCATGTACAGGATCGCCGAGACGGTTCGCGTGCTCCTGTTCATGACCTTCTCGATCCTCGTGTTCAACTTCTATCCCGTCACGGCGATCATGATCGTGCTTCTGGCTCTCCTGAATGATGGCGCCATACTGTCGATCGCCTTCGACCGCGTCCGGTATTCGAAGAAGCCTGAGGTGTGGAACATGAGGACCGTCCTGGGCGTCGCGACCGCTCTGGGCGCCATCGGCGTGGTGGCGTCGTTCGGCCTCTTCTACCTGGGCGAGCGGGTGTTCCATCTCGACAGGTCCTTCGTGCAGACGCTCATGTATCTCAAACTGTCGGTGGCCGGGCATCTGACGATCTTCGTGACGCGGACGCGAGGCCCGTTCTGGTCCTTCCGTCCGTCGAAGACGCTCACGTTCGCCGTCTTCGGGACGCAGCTCCTGGCGACGCTCATCGCCGTGTATGGCGTGCTCATGCCGCCTATAGGATGGAAGTGGGCGGGTATCGTCTGGGTCTACGCGGGCGCATGGCTGTTCGTCAACGACCGTGTGAAGCTCCTGGCCTATCGCGTGCTGGATGCGAGTCGGCCGGGCATTCTCAGTGTCTGGCGACGGGCGACGCAGCACAACTAGAGGCCGTCATGCTGACACCACCCACGCCCGACTCGACCGCTCTGATCGTCCTCGTTCCGGAGGCCGAGCCCCTCGTAGGGCCATACAGGACGAAGTACGATCCCGTGGCACCGCTCGGAATGCCGGCTCACGTGACGCTGATGTTCCCGTTCGTAGCGTGCGAGAGCCTGGCGGACGACGCGCGAGCCAGGTTGCGTACCCGCCTGTCCGAGCTTCCGCCGTTCGACTACGAGTTCGGAGAGACAGGCGTCTTCCCCGGAGTCCTCTATCTGCGACCGGAGATCGATGAGCCGTTCCTAGAAGCGATCGCCGTGGTGAGATCGCTCTTTCCTGCGCTGGAGCCGTACGGCGACACGAAGCTCAAGCCGACGCCTCATCTCACGGTGGCGCACGCGTCCAGCGAGGCGGTTCTGCGCGAGATCCGGGAGAGCTTCGAGAATGACCTTGCGGAGCACGGCGCTGTGAGCGGTACTGCGGCCGCGGCGACGCTCATGCGCCACAGCGGCACGGCCTGGGAGTCAGCGGACGTGTTCCCGTTCACTGGGAACCGTGTGAGGCGGGGAGACTCCTGATGGGGTGGGTGTCGTCCAGACGAAGACGTAGGCTCATGGCTGTGCCGCTGCCCGACGAGTGGCGTGCCACCATCGATCGGAACGTGCCGTACTGCTCGTGTCTGCCCGAGGTCGAGCGCGCGGAGCTGGACGGTCTCGTCCAGGTATTCCTGTCGGAGAAGTCATTCGAGGGCGCCGGCGGACTCGAGATGACCGACGAGATTCGCGTGACCATCGCGGCGCAGGCCTGCGTCCTCCTTCTCGGTCGCGAGCCCCGGTTCTATCCCGGACTACAAGCGATAGTCGTCTACCCTCACGCTTACGTGTCGAATCTGGCCAGGCGCGGACCCGACGGGACCGTCAGCGATGACCCTCAGGTGCGCCTGGGGGAGTCATGGCACCAGGGGGCGCTCGTCCTGTCTTGGGATGACGTGATGAAGGGCGCACGCGGGATACGCGACGGACACAACGTCGTCTTCCACGAGTTCGCGCACCAGCTCGACTACGAGGATGGGAGCGCTGACGGAGCGCCCCTACTCGAGAACCGGTCGATGTACGGCTCGTGGGCCCGCGTGCTCGGCTCTGAGTACGAGGCGCTCGTCAAGAGCCTGAGGCGTCACGCCCCGACGTTCCTCGACGCATACGGCGCCACCAATCCGGCGGAGTTCTTCGCGGTCGTCACCGAGTTCTTCTTCGAGCGCCCGAACGGTCTGCGCGCGCGGCACCCCGAGCTGTACGAGCAGCTCAAGCTCTTCTACAAGCAAGATCCGGCAGAGTGGGTGTGCCGCCTGGACCGCAAACGTCTGGGCTAGACGTGCCCGAGGTGCGCGAGCCCGAACAGGATGAGGAGGAGCATCTCATGCCTTCGCCGAAGGAACGGGGCGACCGGGCGGGTGCGGACCACGCCGGTCACCAGGGACACGCGGACCACGCCGGTCACCAGAGACACGCGGGTCACGC
>CAZLTC010000045.1:0-7986 GCA_964562405.1 uncultured bacterium
GTCACACATGACTATGTTCTCGGCGGGGATCCCGTCGGCAATCATTACGCGGGAGATGGCTATGTTCGAGGCGCCCGCACCGACCATGGCTATCTTCACGGTCTTCTTGTCCTTGCCGACGATCTTGATCGCGTTGGTCAGACCGGCGAGCGTGACGCAAGCTGTGCCCTGCTGGTCGTCGTGCCAGACCGGGATCGACATCTCGCTGCGAAGCGTGTCGAGGATCCGGAAGCACTTCGGCTTGGAGAGGTCCTCCAGGTTTATGCCACCGAACGACGGCTCAATCCACTTGACCGCCTGTATGATTTCGTCTGGGTCCTTGGTGTTCAGGCAGATCGGGAACGCGTCGACACCACCCAGGTACTTGAAGAGGATCGCCTTCCCCTCCATGACGGGCATGCCGGCCTCCGGGCCGATGTCGCCCAGACCGAGGACACGCGTGCCGTCCGTCACCACCGCGACCATGTTGCCCTTGTTCGTGTGTTCGTAGACCTTCTCCGGGTGGGCCGCGATGTCCTTGCACACCGCCGCAACGCCCGGCGTGTACCAGATGGCAAAGTCATCGAAGTCCTTGATGCGGCATTTCGGTGTGACGGCGAGCTTCCCCTTGTAGAAGGGGTGCAGCCTCATCGCGTCCTCGCTGGGCTGCTGGGCCTTGGCCAGCAGAGCCTCTACGTCGCGCTTCGTTCCCATGCACCCTCCGAAACTAGCCCAGGTGACGCCCGGACCCGGCCGCCGGGACATGGTCAGCCCCGGTACCACGCCCCAAGCGCGCACCAATTCACGGAGCGCCCGCGGGCGCTCTCGCTGCGTCGTCAAATCAACACACGCAGAAGTCACCTTCTGCGTGCAAACACACCGATTATACACTCATCGCCCTTCCGGGCAAGAGCTTTCTGGGCAGCATCCCGCCGACCGACGCTCACGAAAGGCCGGCCCGGAACGCCTCTAGCCTACCCGCTCGCGGGCGACCTCCGCGACGACCGGGAGCCGCCTCGCCTGCTCGGTAGTTGTGTCCACCCACGCCGCAAAGTGCTAGCCTCTTGCATCCGCGACGCGTGCTGCGCGTCACGCGCCGTCCGGTCTGTTGCGTACTCGCGGACCTCGACGACTGGTCCGGCTACCGTTCGCACGAGGAATGCGCAATGGAAGGCCAACACCTCGGGGAACTCTACTCCGTGCTCGCCGCGCTCATCTGGGCGGCGTCGGTCGTTCTCTTCCGCATGAGCGGCAGGGTCCTCCGTCCCGTGGCCCTCAACTTCTTCAAGAACGCGGTGGCAACCGTCATGTTCGCGGCCACTTTCGCTATTCTCCGTATCGATGTGGTCCGCCAGGCGCCCATCACTGACTACCTTCTCCTCCTCCTCTCGGGCGTCATCGGTATCGCCATCGCAGACACGCTCTTCTTCAGAAGCCTCAATCTGGTCGGCGCAGGGCTGTCCCAGGTCGCGAGCCTCTCCTACAGCCCCTTCGTCATCGTCTTCACGTTCCTGTTCCTGGGCGAGCGTCTTACACCGGGTGACCTCGGAGGGGCGGCGCTGATCATGCTTGGCATATTCCTCACCGCGGGACACGAGCCGGCCCCTGGCACTACCCGCGCCGACATCCGACGCGGTATAGCGCTCGCGACGCTCTCAATGGCGCTCATGGCCCTGGGAGTCGTTCTGGCCAAACCCGTGCTCGACCGCTCGCCCATCCTCTGGTCTACGGCAGTCAGGCTGGCCGGCGGAATGGCGGCCCTGATGGTCCTCGCGGTCGCCTCCCCGCGACAGCGCAACCTCTGGAAGACGCTGCGCCCCGCCGCCTCCTGGAAGGTGTCTCTCCCGGCGGCGGTTCTCGGCACGTACGTCGCGATGCTGATATGGATAGCCGGCATGAAGTACACGCAGGCGTCAACCGCGTCCATCCTGAATCAGACGAGCGCGGTCTTCGTGCTTCCAATCGCGGCGGTGGTCCTGAAGGAGAGCATCACTGCAAGGAAGGCCTTCGCGGTGGCGGCCGCCATCGCGGGTGTCGCGCTCGTGGCCATCTTCTAGGTCGCCCGGCCCCGCGGGACTCCGCTGGAATCGTCGCGGCTCACAAGTGTTGGGACTCCCCCGGGATCGTCGCGGCTCACACATGTGACGCCGCCGGCCTGCAGATCCGCGACCGCTCCCCCCAACTCACTGGCGTGTGAGGGCCTCTCCGATCTTGCCCACGAGCTTCGAGACGAGATACGGCTTCTGAACGAATCCCACGATGCCGTCGTCCTCGAACCGCCCGACGACCTCCTGCTCGCTGTAGCCGCTGGACAGGACGACCTTGACATCGCTCCGTATGCCCCTCAGTTCCTTCAGTGTCTCCTCACCGCTAAGACGCGGCATCGTGAGGTCCAGGAGAACGCAGCCTATCTCCGACGAGTGCTCTCTGAAGTAGTCGACGGCCTCTACCCCATCGCACGCCTTGACCACTTCAAGCCCCGCCCGCTCAAGCATGCGGGCAGCCACTTCGCGAACGGCCTCCTCGTCGTCGACGACCATTACCACACCCTCCCCGTTCCAGGAGCTCGTCTCGCGCTTCCGTCGCTCGAACGCGGACGCCTTCGCCTCGCCTGCCGGCAGGAGGATCTCGAAAGTGGTGCCGGCACCAGACACGCTCTCAACACGTACCGCGCCTCCGTGACCGCGCACGATGCCGAGCGCTGACGCCAGTCCCAGACCTCTGCCGGTGAACTTCGTCGTGAAGAACGGGTCGAATATCCTCTGCACCGTGTCCTCGTCCATGCCGCACCCGGTGTCCGAGATGCAAAGGCTGACAAAGTCGCCTTCAGGAACGTCCTGAACGAGGTAGCACTCGGACAGGTAGGAGTCATCGCAGTGCTTCAGGCCGCTCGCTATGGAGATCGTGCCGTCGGCCTCGCCCACTGCATCGGATGCGTTTGTGATCAGGTTCATGATGACCTGCCGCAGCTGCGTGGCGTCCCCCACGACGAGGGGGATGTCGTCGGACAGATCGTACTCGAGCGCCGCGCGCTTCGAGATGGAGACCTCGAGCAAGCTCGCCATCTCTCTGACGACATCGTTGAGGTCGATCGGCTCTATGACGAAGCTGCCCTTTCCCGAGTACGCGAGCATCTGTCTGGACAGGTCGGCGGCACGCTGCGCCGCGGCTCGTATCTCGGAGAGCGACCCGTGTGCCGACGAGCCCGGCTCGACGTCCAGAAGTCCAAGGTCCGCGTTCCCGAGGATTCCTGTCAGGAGATTGTTGAAGTCGTGCGCGATGCCCCCCGCGAGAACGCCGAGGCTTTCCAGCTTCTGCGCGTGCTGCACCTGCGCCTCCAGAAGGTCTCTCTGTTCCTTCCCGCGGACGCGCTCGATGGCCAAGGCGATGTTGTCCGAGACGAAGGTCATGATGTCGAGGTCGCGCTGCGTATACAGCGAGCCTTCGACGTAGCTCTGCACGACCACCACACCGATGACGCGTTTCTCCACCTTGAGCGGCACGCCCAGCCAGATCGGAGAGGCCGCGCCGACCAGTTCCACCTCGCCCGTCCGCTCAAGTTCCCGGTGCAGTTCCTCATCGACAAGAACGGGCTTGCCCGTCCTCCTAACGTAGTCGGTGAGACTGCGCTTGAGCTGTATCGGGCTCAGTTGCTCCAGCTCGTCTTCCTCGTCTATGTGGTACGGAAACGTATAGCTGTCGGTCTTCTCATCGTACAGAGCCACGTAGTAATTCGTGGTGTCGATGAGCCGCCCGAGCTGACGGTGGATAGCCGTCAAGAGCTCGTCCAGTCCGTGGCACTCATTCACCGACTGAGATATCTGGAACAGGACGTCCCTGACCTCCTCGGCATGCTTGCGTTCCGTGACGTCCTGCACGATCGCCTGAACGTATCGCTCGCCGGCCAGGTCGAAGCTGTCGAGCGTGACCTCGGAGTCGAAGTCGACACCGTCGAACCTCCGGTGCACCCACTCGGCGAACTGAGGCCGCCCCTCCAGGCATGACCGGATGAGATCCGAGGCAAGTTCCTCCGAATCGAGTCCGTCCCTCTGCGTCGGCGGGAACAGCACTCCCGGTGGGTGCCCGACGATCTGCGAGCGTTCCGCCCGGAACACCTCGAGGGCCATCGAGTTGCAATCCACGAAGACGCCGTCCCTAATGACGAACATGGCGTCCTTGGCCGTCTCAAACATCAGGCGCAGGCGCTCGCCGCTCTCCTGAAGCGCCCGCTCGGCGGCCTTGCGCTCGGTCACGTCCCTGAAGCACCACACCCTGCCACCGATCTCCCCATCCTGCACCAGAGGTGACGAGTAGCGCTCAATGGAACGTCCGTCCTTGAACTCTATGTAGTCGAAGCTCTCCTCGTCCGACGAGTAGAGCGCCTCCGTCCGCCTTATGTACGGCTCGGGGTCGACTATCTGTGCTGCACCGTGCTCCCTCAGCTTGAGCACGTCCCTTTCGACCAGAAGCTCCTGCGACACGGCCCACATCGTGGCGTACCGTTCATTGGCGTGCGTCACCCGGCCTTCGCGGTCGACGACCAGGATGCCGTCGCCGATCGATTCGACAGTCGAGCGGAACAGAGTCTCGCGCGACCGCAGCACGTCCACGGCCGCCCGCCTGTCCGTCACGTCCGTCACGAAGTTGAGGGTGGCCGGTCTTCCCTCCCACTTGAACAGGACGGCGTTCATTTCCAGCCACCGCGTCTGGCCGCCCTTCGTGACCACGCGGAACTCGTGGTCGCTGGGCACGACCTCCCCACGAATGCGCCTCTCGTAGATGCGCGAGACGGCCTGCCTGTCATCCGGGTGGACGATCGAGAGGAACGGGAGGTTCCGTAGTTCCTCGGGCGGGTATCCTACGGTCTCAGGGAAGCGGGGATTGTAGAAGCAGAGCAGCCCGTCTTGCACGACGGCGATGCCCTCCTGTGCGTTGGCGAGCAGCTGGCGGTACTTGGCCTCAGACTCCTTGAGCGCCTGCTCGGCCCGCTTCTGGTCTGTGATGTCTGTAGCGATTTCGAGGCAGACACTGCGTCCGTCCGGCCACTCGATCAGGCGGTCGGCGTGCCTGTGCCACACACGCCTGGTTTCGTCGAAGCTCTCGCGGACGATGACCGTGCCCCCGCCGGAGGCGAGCAATCTCGGAATCGAGCAGCTCGAGCAGGGTGAGCCTCTCCCGTGGATCGCGAAGTAGCACTTCTCGCCCGCCAGCTCCGCCTTCCCCTGACCCACCGCGTCGTTCGCGTAGAGCAGCTCGTGGCTCTCCGTGTCGATGACGCGTATGAGGTCGGTCACGCCGTCGAAGATCGCTTCCAGCTCGCTTCGCCGGACTGCTACAGGACGCCTCCCGCGGGACTGGTCGGTGGACGAACGCCCCGATCTGACTCGGGAGCCGCTGTCGCCGGCGGAGCCTGAAGACTCCGATCGATCAGTTCTCCAGAACATCGCTCGCCTTCCGCCCCGCCGCTTGCCCGTGGGCCGCACAACGCGAAGCGATGTCTCCCTGCACGCCTCGCGCTTAGCTACTCGCCCAGGAGCTTCTTGAACCGCGGCGATTCTCTTATCGGTTCGAGGTCCGAGTCCTCGGAGGCCCAGGACGGCAGCTCACCATCCAACTCATGGGCCTTCTCGAGTTCCGTCAATGCCTCGTCGTACATCCCGGCCCTGGCGTAGAAGCACGCCATATGGTAGTGAGGCTCCCCTTCGAGCGGGGACATCGCCATCGCCTGTCGGCCCGCCTCGAATGCCTTGTCCCACTCCTGCTGATCCGTGAGCCTGTAGCCCTCCAGGATCAGCGCTTCGTGCTTCCAGATGTCAAACAGCCGTCTCAGTTCGCTTATCGGGTCGGTCGAGTCGTCGACCCTGAGGTCGCAGTAGCGGTCGCTGAATCCTCCGTACCCGCCGCCCTCACGGACGACGACGATGGCCGCGGACTGCATCCCGCGCGAATCCCCGCCCGCCGCCTGACCGGCCTCGAGAGCCCGCATCAGCCGCTCGCCGAGGATGCCCTCGGTCCCTTCGAACGCAGCCGCCATCGCATCGACCGTCTCAGCGCTCACCAGTATGTTTCCCTGGGCGGCGAAGTTGTCTCCGACGCGGTGGCCCGCCCAGTTCATGCACTCAGAACCCGTATACGCCGCAGCGAGGCCCTCGGCGTCAACCACTCCGACCTGCCTGTGCGCGCCATCGGAATCGTCGGACAGAAGAACCTCCAGCACGGTCTCCGGATCCGCGCCCAACTCCAGCAGCGCGAGACCCCGCGGCCCGAAGCTCATGTTTCCCTGCGCCTGCGTAGCGACGGCGCCGACACCGGCCCTGGCGAACGGCACCGCGGCCCCCACGGCGAAGAACTTCGACTGCACGGCCACGCCGAGATCTCCGGTCTCCGGGTCGTACCCGACGATCGAGAACGTCGCAACCGGCTGCTCGGCCCACGCCGCGCAGGCGCCCAGCAGCAGAGCCGCCGCCAGCAGACCCGCGCCAGCGGCTCGGAACACTCGGCCGCGGTGTGCTCTGTTGCAACAACAGGGCCAGAATGCTGTCCTTTCCATGACGACACCCCCCATCCGCTCAGTCTGCGGCGCCCCGTGCTGCCGCGTCAGATATCTGCCGCTCAGTGGGGCCATCCCCGATTTCGTCCAGGAGTTCGGCCACCCAGCTGTCCGCTTCGTCACACTTCCGCGCCAGCTCCGCCGCGTCCCGCACGTAGAAGAGCGACTCCAGCCGGCGCACGACGTCCTCCGGCAGCTCGTAGTGAACGTATCTCGTGTGGAAGTTGTACCTGAGAGGAGAGTGCACGATGCGCAGCAGCTCGACCAGCGGCCGCAGCACCATCCCTTGATAGTACCCCATGGCCTCGATGTTGTTCCGGCGGTTCAGCTCCTTCCTGACGAAGGGCCTGAACATGTTGTAGATCTGGCGGTGCCGCTGCACGCGCAGGCGCACCGCTTCGGCGTGCTCCGCGAAATCGACGGAGTCGAATGTCAGATCGCCGTTCTTGTCGAAGTGGACCTGCGGATGCCCGTGTATCTCCGGCTGCAGGAACCTGTCCTTGTCGCTACTCCTCTGCATCGCCACGAAGTCCAGAAGGAGAAACTCGCTCGCGTCCCGGAGCTCGTAGAATGCCTGGGAGTGACCGTGCCAGGTCGGCTCCGGGAATCGGAAGCTGGCCTCGATCGGCGACAACTCCTGCAGTGCGAGCCCCACGTCCTCGAACACGTCCTCCACTCTGCCGTCCTCGCAGAGCACTTGCAGGTCGATGTCCGACCATTCGTCCACACGTCCGAACGCGGCGGCACCGCCCTCCCACATCGCGAGCACGTAGTCCCTGGGCTCGAGCGCGCGTCGGAGAGCGCCCGTCACATCTTCACGCTGAACGCGAAAGGTCCCCATCGCGAACACCTCCTCTCCTAGTGAACGTGTCCGGGGCAGGTAGCAGCGTTGTCTGAATGAGGCGTCTCTATCCCGAGCTGCCGCGGCCCTGGCGCCCGCACGACTCCACCGATGCGGACAGGTGCGCCCCCAGCAGCACGATCAGAGCGAGCAGGTAGATCCACGACAGGAGAGCCACGAGCGCCCCCAGCGAACCGTACACGATGTTATATCGTGCGAGCCCGCTGTTGAGATACCAGGCGAATGCAGCCGTCTCAAAGGCGAATGCGGCCGTTGCCGCGGCGGCCCCTACCGCCGCGCACCTCCAGCGAACGCGGGCCGCCGGAACGAGCCTGTAGAGCAGCGTCAAGCCTCCGAAGATGAAGGCCACCATCACGCCTCTCCACAACGCTCCCGCCGACTGCTCTACGGACGCGAGCAGCCTGGCCACCCACACCCAGTTGGCCGCGAGTGGTGTCGACGCCCTCGCCGCCAGATAGAGCACCGCCACTCCCATTAGTCCGGCGACCAGCGCCAACGCCACGAGCCGTGACTTCAGCGCCCCTCTGGAGCGCGCCGAGGGCCAGGCACGGTTCAGGTTCCGAACGAGCACCGTGAACGCGCTCGTAGCGGACCA
>CAZLTC010000045.1:8086-19947 GCA_964562405.1 uncultured bacterium
ATTTCCTTCATCCGCTTGGCGACATCATTCAGCCTGAACTCTATGGAATTGAGTATCCAGAACTGGAAGTGCTCAACCTTCGATTGCTTATGAATCATCCAGATGATCTTGGCAGAGACCAGCAGGACGCCGAGTTCGATGGAGAAGACCGGAGAGAGCGGTATCGGCCACCCGGCGACGTGCCGAAGCGCGTCAGCCAACAGAAGGACGGCGACCGCGATCACGAACACGATGTTGACGACCCGATCGCGTTTGGTGGACCCGGCACCCCCTATCCTGCCCACGAGCTGGCGTATCTTCTCCTTCTCCCTCCTGAACTGCTCGAGTTCTTCTTCGAGCGACTGCGTGTCCCGCTCGTCCATGTGATGAGACCTCCCGGATCGATCGTGTCGGCCCCGAGTGTTCGTCGAGGACAAACTCGCGTGGCGTGTATGATGCGGCCCGCGGGCATCGCGGGCCAAGTTCGTCTAGAGGAACCTCTGGAATCTGTCCCGGCTCGCCTTGCAGACGGGACAGACATCAGGAGGGTCGTTCCGTGCGCACAGATATCCGCAGACCGAGCACCGCCACACGGGATACGCAAGCTGTCCGCCTGTCGCAGATTCCGGACCTTCGTTGCGCTCTTGCCGCAACAGCCCGCGCTCGGCCTCGGGCGGCCTGCGTTCAGGCACAGGAGCGGCCTCTCGCTCTCCCTCGACCACGGCAGTCGAGACATAGAGCGCGCAGTAACACGCGCCCCAATCGGTGACGTCGGGATCCCTGTAGTCGCACGGGCAGATGATGTCGAGGTCTAGTTCCTTCTCGCCGGCCGCAAGGCGGCACGGGCACGAGCGGTACCCGTACCTCTCCTCGTTGACCATGAGGCCCTCCGCCAGCGCCAGCACGATCTCGCGATCAGGATTCAAGTGGTAGCCCGAGCTCTCCGCATCGCGCCACAGCCGGGCCACCAGCGCCTCCACCGCTTCGCGCCTCGCCTCCTCGCCAACGCTCAAAGCCCAAGCTCCTTCTTCAGAGTATCCGGATTGTAGCCAACGACGACCTTCTCATCGTCGATGACCACCGTCGGGAAGTTCCTGTTGGGATTCCACTTGCTCATCTCCTCCAACACGCCTCCCCTCTCACCCTTCGGAACCAGGTCGACGCTGATGTACTTGAAGGAGATGTCGTTCTCTTCCAGGAACTGCCTCGTCTTTCGGCACCATCCGCAAGTGGACAGGCCGAAGAACGTTACCTCATGGTCACTTCTTGAACCCTCTATGGACTCCCACGTCTGTGACATCTTCGGCTCCTCTCGGCGCTCAGGGATCTCTTGCACCCCTCTTTCGACGCCTCTCAGGAACCAGAGATTCCCACCGGACGCCATCGCAGCACCCGGCTACACGGTCATCCTGAGCCCGGAGTCGGCCAGCGACACAAGCCTCAACTGGTTGGTCGAGCCGGGATCGCCCAGGGGCGAACCGGAAACGAATAGAAGCAGGTCCCGCAGCGGACCACGGGTGCTGGTCCGCTCGAGCCAGCCCTCCTCCTCGAGCCCACGAAGCGCCGCGCCGTATATCTTCTCACCCGTAGCCGACCCCACGTCGATCGAGACCGGCCGTATGCCGAACGAGAGAAGCAGCTGACGGCGGTTCTCGTCATCGTGCGTGACCGCGAAGATGGGAACGTCCGGACGGAACCTCGCGAGCATTCGCGCGGTCCTTCCCGACGTGGTCACCGCGACGATCCCGACTACCTCCGGAGACGATATCATCGCCCACGCTGACATGCAGACCATGTCGGTCGTGGTCTGCCGCTCGGTCTTGTCCTGCTTCTCACAGTAGAGTCTGTTGATCAGCGTCTTCAGGTGTCGCTCGGACGGAGCCCTTAGCGAGGCCGACAGCTCGTGCTGTCTCCTGGGCAGGCGCTCGCGCGCCGCCGAGACGATGTCCGTGAGCGATCTGCTGACGCCGGCCCACTCCGAGACCATGTCGCTCCGGCTGTTCTGCCAATACTCCTCGGCCGTGCTCAGTATTCCCGCCATCATCTTCACGGACTCGACCGGGTACAGGCCGCTCGCCGTCTCTCCCGAGAGCATCGTGGCGTCCGTGCCATCGAGCGCTGCGTTAAAGACGTCATTCACCTCCGACCGCGTCGGGCGCGGATGCTCCTGCATGGAGTGGAGCATCTGCGTCGCCGTGATCACGGGCTTCCCCCGGAGCCTGCATCTGCGGATGATGTCCTTCTGCTCGCCGGGCACGCGGTCGGGGTCCATCTGAAGCGCGAGGTCACCTCTGGCCACCATGACCGCATCCGCGAGATCGACGATGCTGTCAAGCGCATCGGAGTCGACCGCTTCACGAGTCTCTATCTTAGCGACGATCTTGGGCAGGAGCGTCTGCTTCAGTATGGACGCACGCTCCCCCTTGGCCCCGAGTTCCCTGATGCGCTTGCGCACGAGCGCGCTGTGCGTGCTGTAGCTCTCGATCTCCCCGCGCAGACGGAGAACGTCCACGGGTCCTTTGACAAAAGAGAGCGCCACGAAGCTCAGGAAGCGACCGCCCTTTCTCAGAAGGAACCGGAGATCGTCGCGGTCCTTGTCAGTGAGCGCCGAGGGAACGTCTATCGCGACCCTCTTGGGCATGACGCCCTTGCGCGACGACACAGGACCACCGACCTCCACGACGCAGACCACGTGAGTCTTCCGCACGTTCGACCGGTCCGGAACCCGCAGGAGCGTGTTGCCATCGGCGACCGCGATCTCCACTGGGCCTCCGTCCAGACCCTTCCTCACGCAGCCACCGAAACCCTCGTAGAACTCCTCGTTCAGGAGAACGGTCCCCATGCGCGCGTTCCCCGCCGTGCTCACGTCCACGCCAGCCCCGGTGTCCCGGCGATAGTAGAGCAGGAACTCGTCACCTCGCTTGAGTTCCACGCCGCCCTCGCTGCGCCCCTGACCGTCGGACTCGAACTCGCCGAATCTGAGCTTCGGCCCCTGTAGATCGCCGAGCACCGCGACGGTCCTGGCCTCGCGTCGCTGGTTGTCATGAACCCAGGCAAAGACCTGCTCAATGAATCGGTCGTCACGGAACGAGAGGTTGAGCCTGACGACGTCGACGCCCGCCGACGACAGCAGATCCAGCGCCTGGCCGACGTCCGCGTCGCGCGGCACGGCTTCGCGCGGCAGGCCGCACACGCGGTTGACCGTCCTCGGCGATACGGTTGCCACTATTCTCGTGCTTCGCTCGGCCAATGCCGCCTCCTCAGTGACCGTTCTTTCTCATGCCTGTGCGCCCTGCGGGCAGTGCTCGCACGCGGCCCCACGCTATGCGGCCGCAACCTCCTCGACCCGCCATGTCTCCCCGATCCACAACCCCCGCACCGCAGCGTCCGGGAACCTCGACGACAGTCGACGCACCGCCGCGCGCAGCTGCACCAGCTGCTCATCCTTGCCTGCGGGATTGCCGGCACAATCGTGATGCGCGGCGACAACCACCCCGGCCGAGCCGTGGGCCCCGAGCGAGATCTCCACGCGCTTCTCGATCGAACGCGCCGTGTCCTCGTCGCCTCCCGAGAGAGCGCGCACAGGGCCGGGCTCAGTCACGAGGTCGACGTACCGGACCCCGTGGCGCTTCATCAGATACTCGATCAACGGCAGCTGGACCCTGCCGTCCATGCAGTTGACGGCCGTGTAAAAGGACAAGCGTACCTCCCGGCGCCGCGGTCACTCACCGTCGCAGCCGACGCCCTCGAAGTTGACCTCTCTGTATATCTCGTACTCGGACGACATGCCAGGCACGAGCCTCACGTAGAACGTCATGCAGGAATCCGTCACCACGTGCTCCTCGGCCTCGCTCCCATCCCCCGGCACCATCGTGATGCCCAGTGTGGCCCGGACGTCGCGGATGAACCAGGAACCCGGTTCACCAGGGGATTCTACCGAATAGCCGCCGTCGAAGGTCAGCCTTACGCCTTCAACATTCTCGTCGGCCAGCATGCTCCTGGTCAGCGTCAGGACATCGTCACGACTCATCACATTCACTTCCGGGGGGTTCACGATGACCCAGTCGTAGTCGTCAGCGAGCAACGAATCGAGCGCCGCCGCGTCTCTGTCGGACAGGGCCGCCGCGTACGCGTCCAGCACGCCCTCCGGCCCCGCGGCCACCACACCTCCTACCGCCGCCCCGTTCGTCAGAACCACGCAGAACGCTGCCGCCACCAACGCCGTCGTCGGTCTCATGCCGTGCCTCCTCTGTTCGACCCCGTCCTCATGGAGCGCGGCCGTGCGCGCCGCGGCAATACCCAGAGAGCCCGACGCGCCGAGAGTGGCCGGCATTCAGCGAGGCTCGTCCTTCCAGTAGTCCGTCTCCGGCTCGTAGCAAACCGTCTCGAGGTCACCGGCCGATTTCAGAAGGAATGCCTGCGCATCGGATATGGCCTGATTGTAGATGGTCGGACCGACCGTCTTCAGAACGAAGTCGAGGAAGAGCGAGGCCCTGAGATCTCCCAGCTCCTCGTCGAAGCTCTCGAGCGCATAACGCTTTATCGCCGCGAGGACTCGCTCCTCTCTCTCCTTCGGGAACTTGATGCTCAAGACTCACCGTCCCCCGTCCTGACCTCTTCAAGGAGTTTGCTGAGCAGGGCCGCGAAGTCCTGCGGCCGGTAGTGGGCATTCAGGCCGCTCGGGTTGGGCAGGACCCACACCCGTGAGCCCAAGAGCGGTTCGCTCTGCTCCCCGAGCACTGCGCGCGGGGCCTCGAACGCGCTCCGGTAGGCGCCTATGCCCAGAACCGCGAGGTATCGGGGACCGTGCCGCCTGAGCTTCTTCTTCAGGAGACCGCGCCCTCTTCGCAGCTCCTGGGGCGTGAGCTCAGCCGCCACCGCGGTCGCGCGGGCGACCAGATTGGTGATGCCGCACCCGAACTCGATGAGAGCGTCCTGTTCCCACGGCTCGAGCACCCGGTCGGTGAACCCGGCGTCGTACAGGGCTCTCCAGAATCGGTTGCCCGGACGAGCGAAGTGGAACCCGACGGCCGCGGAGTAGAGCCCTGGATTGACGCCGCAGAAGACGACATCCAGTCCGCTCGCGATCACGTCGGGAACTCGCCGGCCGCGGGCCGCCCGAACCTGCTCGACCGTCGGCTTTCGCTCACGGTCCATCTGCTTCACCTTCCTCCCCCTGCAGCCCGCACACCCCCGACCGATCGGTCGCTCGGGCACGTTCCGATCCGTGGTCCCGATTCTCACCGTACATGAGAACCCAGAACAGGCCGTTGAGCAGGAACATCATCGCGCGCAGCAGTCTGCCGCCCGTGTTCGGGTCGCGCGTGGCCGTTCCGACGTATATGCCCGAAGCCACAAGCGAGCAGACACCCAACACAAAGAAGAACCACCTGAGGCCCTTTGGAATGGGTCTGGCGCTCATCACAGGACTCCCTGCGTTCGGTAGCACGTGACTCGACCGGCCCTACGAGTAGCGCCGCCGGCCGAAGGCTCCAGCAATGGCCAGGAGCACGACCGACCCGACTATGGCCACCAGCATACTGCGGAGATCGAAGGCGAAGTTGAAGCCCCGCCCGGTGATAAACTGCATGATGAGCCCGCCTACGAACGACCCGACGACGCCGACCACCACGGTCAGGCAGCAGCCGTTGCGGAAGCCCATTATCAGCCCCGCCACCCATCCGGCGAGCGCACCGAAGACGATCCAGGAAACGAGTCCCATGTTCCTCCGCTCCGCGGCGCTCTCTGCGACTGCGCCGCCTCAGCGCTGCGCGCTGTCCACGGCGCCGTTCCTCAGTACCGGCGCCGCCTCAAGATCATCAGGCGTGGATCGTCCGGACGCTCGTCGTGCAGGCAGTGCAGGAACGTAGGCTCCGTCTGCTCATCGACGTCCTGGAATCTCACGGCTCGCTCCGTCGCTCAACTCGCGACGACTACTCAACATCTCCGTAGGCCTCGTCGTCTCGCTTTCGGCCGCGACCGTGCTTCCAATCGCGCCCCTTACTGCGATCTACCTCGGCCCGCTGGATGTTCTCGCTCTCGCATTCCGGACAGACCGATGGGCGTGGTTGGCCGTGCGCCACCCGCCAGACGTGACCACAGTCGGAACACTCGAACGTGCGATTCGTCACCACTCCCTCCTGAGACTACTCCCGTAGTTTCCCCGGCCTGGACCCTCGTCCCCTGCCGGGCTCTTGTACACAAGAGCATCCCGCCCAAAGACCATCTAAGTATAGCGCATCAGGGGGCCGGTAGCCCAGCCCATCCCTGCGGCCCGATCAGGCGCCCGGGGTCACTCGAGAGGGAGCTTCAGGACCCGGATATCGTCGATCCAGACCGTGCCCGCGCCGTCCACGACCAGGTTCAGCTTCACGTTCGTGGGATTCTGTCCCGCCTGAAGGAAGAACGGCGTCGAACTGAGCATCCACTCCATCGTTCCGCTGACGGCAGAGTCCAGCCCGCGGGAGAAGAAGTCGCCTTCGTCTCCGAACGTGCACCACATCTCCAGGTAGGCGCGCCCTCCCAG
Source organism: uncultured bacterium (assembly GCA_964562405.1). Lineage (GTDB taxonomy): Bacteria > Joyebacterota > Joyebacteria > Joyebacterales > Joyebacteraceae > WJLY01. The sequence goes on from CAZLTC010000045.1 coordinate 14,592, forward strand.
GTTCTCGCACCGAAGCTTCGCCTCGTAGACGAGGGTGGCGTCCTCGATATCCACATCCCCCAGCTCGTATAGCTCCACGGTGGTCGGTTCGCCCACCGACAGGCGAAGTGCCCCACCACCGTCGACCGTCACGTCCGGGTCGAACTCCAGCCCCGCCTGCGAGATCAGGCCCTCCATGTCATCGATCGGGTACTGCGTGAGCACCTGTCCGGCCGGAACCTCTTTGCGTCCGGGATAGACCACCCACTCGAAGGGCCACGCCCTGTCGACCCACTGTCGCACGGCACCCTCCAGCACAGGATCCATCCCGCGGTCGAACGCGTCCTTGCGCACCCACATGAACACGGCCGCGTCCGGTCCCTTCACGCCGCGGTTGATGTATACCGAACCGAGCACTCTGCCCTCGTCGGGCGACAGCACCGCGTACGTGAAGCTCCTTCTCCGTTCGAACATCCGTTCCTTCCGCGCGAGTTGCTCCATGTCCTGCTCGAGCGTGAACCCGGGTGGAGGCCACGCGTCACTCAGAAGAGCCGCGTGTATGATGTCCACACTCTCCATCACGGCCTCGTAGTCCATCTGTGCATCCGACGCCCTGATGGGCCTTACCTTGAACTCCTCCGTAACGAAGCCGTCCGGTACGCGAAAGTCGTCAGGCACGAGGCTCGAACCACAACCCGCCAGAGCGACGACCGACAGGACCGAGAGCGCCATGCAGCGAGCCACGTCCGAAACGACACCAGCACCTATCCTTCTCATCGCCGGTTCTCCTCATCGACGGCCCGAGTAACTGCCCTCGTTCCTCTGGCGCGGGCGGTATCTTCGTCTATCCGGTCCTGCCAACCGGAAGACGCATCGACGCGAACATCGAAGCGCGTCACGTACGGCTTGATGTCAAGAAGCGGGGTCCCGTCCAGTACATCGATGTCCAGGACGTGCAGCACCCTTCCCTCACGCCTGGAGAGTCGAACCAAACTCATGCCGATGGCGTTAGGCCGGTGCGGCGAACGCGTGGCGAACACTCCGCGCGGAGTGTCGTCCAGGAAGGGCTTGACCAGGAGCCCGCCTGCTTCAGCTCTGTCGAAGGGATAGATGAGGTAGATGTGGGAGAAGCCGTCGATACTGTCAAGCCCCTCTTCGTACTCGGCGTCGAGTTCCACGAGCCCTGCGATGCCGGAGGCATAGACCGGTTGTATCGGCGTCTGCCGCGCGTCACTATGCGGGCTTCGTATGACGCCTATCGATTCATAGCAGAACTTCACGTTGAACTCCTTCGAGCACGGCCTGTCCGGCGCCCCCGGCCCTTGAGATCCCACGGGAACAAACCGCCCACTTGCGCACTCCAAGACACGGTTGACGAATCGGCGGGCAGCAGCAGCCCGACTCCGATGACCACCATTCCCGAGCTTCGCAGCGACCGGGCGTCGGGCGCAGCTCACAGAGAGGAGCCGCAAGTGATCAGCAACCGTCCCGCTCTCGCCTTGTTCACTGCATCTGTCGTGGCTGTCTGCCTTACCTGCACGGCCTGCAGCGAGTCAGGCATAGCAGCCCCGGTCGTAAGCGACTCGCAGACGAGTCGCTCGGCCGCCATCGAAGTCGCCATACAGGTCTCTCCAGCGAGCATAGAGATGGATTCCGTCGGGACCTGGGTGACCGTGCACGCCGACATTCCGTACTCGGACGTCGACGGCTCCACGGTCACAATGAACGGCATCTCCCCGGCGGTGGTCAAGGCCGACAACCGTGGAGATCTCGTCGTCAAGTTCGACCGGCCGGACGTCGTCGCAGTCGTCTCACCTCCCGAGGCGACGCTCACTCTGTCCGGTCTCACGGTCACGGGCGAACCATTCAGCGGCTCGAGCACCGTTCCGGTCAAGTAGAAACGCGTCACGAACTGCAGGCCTCTCTACAGAAGCAGTGTCAGTCTTCAACTGTCCCATCTTCGAGCGGCTCTATGTGGACGATGGCCTCCACGACGTCGCACCCGCAGTTCAGAACGCGTTCGCGCACGTCCGTGGCCAGATCGTGCCCCTCCACCACGCTGAGACCGGGGTCGACGAGCACGTGGACATCGAGGCCGAGCGCGCCACCCAGCTTTCTGACTCTGAGCGCATGGAATCCGAGCACGCCGGACGTCTCACGTATCGTGCTCGCTATGTGCCCCACGACAGGTGCCTCCGGGGCCTTGTCGGCGAGTTCAGCGACGCTGTCCCACATGAGGCGCACCGCGGCGACCACGAGGAAGGCCGCCAGCACGACCGCGGTGATGTGGTCGAGGAATCCCCAGTCCGGCCCCCCGATCACGACGCCCGCCAACCCGGCGGCCGCCGCGACCGACGTGAACGCGTCGGTTCGATGGTGCCACGCATTCGCGACCAGCGAAGCGTCGTGCACCCTGATACCGACCTTGCGTGTAACCCTGTAGAGAAGCTCTTTAGGAAGGATCGAGCCCGCAGCCACCCAGAACGCGACGCCCGCCAGCGTAACCTCGTGGGGCTCCGCATACGTCGCTAGCGCCTGGTAAACGATCCACGCGGCGCTAGACAGCAGGACCACTCCGATGAACACAGTCACGAGCGTCGTCACCCGTCGGTGTCCGTAGGGGTGGTCCTCGTCGGCCGGCCTCGATGAGATCCTGAGGCCGGCGAGCACGGCTGCGTCGGTGACCAGATCAGAAAGACTGTGGAGACCGTCCGCCACGAGCGCCTGCGCGCGCACTAGGAGCCCAACACTGATCTTGACGATGCACAGCATGAGGTTGACGAAGATGCCGAGCCAGGTCACGCGCCTTGGTGTCACCCAGCTACCCCTTGCCCGTATCGTGGGCCTCACGAACGAACGCAACCGATGTCCAACGGTCGGTCCGCGCCTCCTGCGGAGAATCGCGGTGTCAGTGCTCTGTGTTGCACCCGGCGAGGCGGCTCTGCTCTTCGATCCACCTCTTCGCCGCCCTGAGCCTCTTGAGACCCCACACGAATACAATGACCGCTACCGTGGCGAGCGCCCACGCGCTTACGCGCGCCACCTGGCCGCCGAAGAGCAGCGGGAGTCCGACCGCCCCCGCGGTGATGGCTATGGCCGTGCGCACGTAAGCCAGGAACGTTCGCTCCACGGCGAGTTCCGTGCGCCTCAGCGCAAGGTGGTCCCGCGTGCCGACCGAGGGCGTGCCGTTCGCACGAGTCGTCTCATCGGAACTGCCCTTCACCGCTCTTCCGCCTCCTGCTTTCGCGCCGGGGCCGCCAGAACACAGACGACCCACGGAGCCACCTCCGTCTCACGCTTCCACTCGATCGGCTCGCTAGCCCTTGTGCCCGCTCTCAAGCTCGGCGACCGGCGAGGTCGTGAAGAGATAGTCCTTCAGTTCGTGCTCGAACGCGCCGTCGTGCCGCCTTATCCACTCCAACAACATCGCGGCGTGCTCTTTCTCCTCGTCCCGGTTGTGTGCGAGAATGGCTTTGAGTTCGCCGTCGTCGCAGGCGTCGACGCGCTGGTTGTACCAGTCGATGGCCTCAAGTTCCTCTATAAGAGATATCGTGGCTCTGTGGTAGTCAAGAGTGCCCTTGGTCAGGTCGGCCCTTTCCTCGTGCAGTCCCTCGTGCGCCATGTCCTCCTCCTTCTCGCCGGATGTAGCCATCTCAGGAGCTCGTCCGCCCCAACGACGGACATCTCACTACGCGGGTCTCCGCCACCCGGTCGCCGAACCTCGTCCTCTCATCGGACGATGCGATCAGGATCGCGCCCAGGATGCCCAACGTCGGAAGACCGTCGACCACCCGCAGCACGTTCCTCAGGAGCGCTCTCGACAGGCCCGGAGGCTCGCCCTCGACGTCCGTCACCCTGAGACCCAGCGCTCGCTTCCCGGGTGTAGCCCCGGCCAGCCCCTCGAAGAGAACGAAGTAGAGAAACATCACGGCCAGGAACCCGAGGCACAGAGGATCTGTCACGAACCACCCGGAGGCCCAGCGGTGGTCCGCCGCCGTCATGAGCCAGGTGCCCCGGACGAGCCTGGTGATGATCGTGAACACGACCGAGAGCAGTATCAGGTCGAACACGACGGCCGCGACCCGGACCGGCAGACCCGCATAGTGCATACCCTCCACGGAAGTCGCCTCGAGTCCAGATCTCATATCACCTCAGCCCTGCCGGACGCGTCTCACACTCGCTCGACCACGCAAAGCAGCTTCTCACGAACCTCCGAACCGAGGTCGCCGAGTGCCTCATTCCCAACGGCCTGCATCGACGCGACGGGGTCGATCGCCGCCACCTCCATGACCCCTTCGTCCGTCTCGCGAACGATGACGTTGCACGGCAACATGAGGCCTATCCTCTCCTCCAGTTCGAGTGCCTTGTGCGCGAACGGCGGGTTGCACGCCCCCAGGATTACGTAGTCGCGTGACTCAACACCAAGCTTGGCCTTGAGCGTGGCGCGGACGTCGATCTCAGTGAGAACGCCGAAGCCTTCGGCGGCAAGGGCCTTCTTGACCGCCGCCACGGCATCCCCGAACGACAAATGCAGCGTCCTGGACATGTAGTAGCTCACAGTACCGCTCCTGTCCTGTTCATGGCACGAGTCGCGGCCTTCCCTCCTGCAACACTAGGTCGACACTCCGCGCAAGTCAAGCCGAGCCCGAACGCGCGGTTTCATGAGTTCATCTGCCACAGCCGCATGTTCAGCGTCGACGCGACAGCGTTGACGGCGTCGGAGCGCCTCAGGGCTCCCGCCAGATGAGATGTCATACCGGTCGTGTGGGATCCCCAGATGGCCTCGCTACGGCGACCCTCAAGGCGAGCAGCGCCAGCAATCCGCTCACCGCCGAGAAGACCACCTTCTCGACCGACGAGGATGAGGTGAGGTTGCCCAGCGTGTTGAGCGCGAAGTACGCAAAGACCACCCATACTCCCATGCGCACGGTAATCGTCAGGTTCGGCAGCCTCAGGCGCCCGGCCTTGGCGGCCACGACCAGCCCGAACAGGACCGTGACTCCCAGGCTGAATCCCTCGACAGCTAGCACGCTGACGGAGGGATCGGCGGCGCGTCCGCCCCAGACGATGCCCGCGGGCATGATCCCTGCCAGCACGAGCACGTGAAACAGAGCCAGCAACCCGAGCGCCGCCAGCAGCACATCCGCGGCGGTCCTCGCGCTCAGGAACGTTCTCACGTCTTCCCCCCTCGCCCCTCCCAGGCGTCCACTACCGCCGCGTACTTTTGGTGGATCATCTTCATGTCGAATTCACGCATCTCCTCGAGCATAGCTTCTTTCTCCGAGTCGTTCAGGTACGTCATCGATGCCGGGAAGAAGACCCTGTCCTCCTTCTCTATGTGCTTCGGGTAGAAGGCCGCGATGGCCGCCAGTTTCTC
>CAZLTC010000046.1:0-4875 GCA_964562405.1 uncultured bacterium
AAGGTATGGCCGGCGCCCACGGCCGCGGCAATCTCCGTCGCTGTCCTGACGAGCCGGTCGTCGTTGCCGTCCTTGCGTATCAGACGTGGACCCGACGCCTCACAGAACGCAACGCCGAACTTCGCACCCGGGACGGACGTGACCATGATCTCGTAGAGGTCCTCGGTCGTCTTGATGAAGTGGCTCTGCCCAAATACGATGTTGGCGCCCTGGGGGAACGACAGGGGAACGGTCCTGACATCCATGTTCGCCTCCTCTGGTGAGGTTTCATGGCGATGCTACCAGAACGGCAGCGCCGTTGCCACGTACCAGATTGCGCGCTACACTGTGTCGCGGTCACCTCAGCGGAAAGGCGGCATGAGCGGTGCGCATCCTGTACGTCTCAGAGGTGCAGTGGCTCTCCCAGGTTTCGAGGAAGCACCTCATCATCCGGAGGCTCCCGGACGATTGGGAGATCATGTTCGTGTCTCCGGTCAACGCCGCTGCCGGGGAGAACAACTTCAGGACCAAAGCGGATGACACCAGACGAAACGTCAAGTTCGTCTCGCTGCCGCTCCCCAAACCCGACTCCCGTTCCGCCCTGATCAGGGCTCTTACGCCAGTCCTCGCGGCGACCGGCACGAGACGCCTGGCCGCCATAGCTCGCGCGTTCCGTCCGAACGTCGTCGTCTGCTCGTACCTGTGGGCCGCCCCCGCCGTCGGGGCGTTCCGGGCGATGGGAGTCCCCGTCGTGTACGACCTCAATGATCTGCACCCTTCGTTCTATCCGCACCGCCCCGACGAGGCGAATGCTATGTTCCACAGGCTCCTCGAAGAGGCGGACGAGGTGGTGTCGTCATCCGTGCATCTCCGCGAAGTGGCGGGGCGCGGCGTAGTCATCGGCAACGGCGTCGACCTCGATACGTTCACGGGCCGCAGGCCCTGCGCTCTACCGGACGTGGTCGCCAGAAGCCCGCTGGCCGCCTGTGACGACCTGGTGGCTTACGTCGGGTCCGTCGACGAGCGCATCGACTTCGACATCCTGGAGGCGGTCGGAAGGCGCTTGTCCGAGACTCAGAGGCGGGTGGGCCTCCTGATCGCGGGCAGGGTCTTCGAGCAATCCGCCGGACGCGTGGCAGCGCTCAAGGATGCCCTTGGAGACGGGGTGCTCTTCACCGGCAGGGTTTCCTATGAAGCCCTCCCCGATCTCATGTCGAACTCGTCGGTCGGGATGGCGCCCTTCGTCCTGTCGCCGAGGACCCGCGCCATCAACCCCAATAAACTCTACATGTACGCGGCCATGGACATGAACATCGTGTCGACGCCGTTCTCGTCGGAGATCGAAGACCGGGGTGGGCTCATCTTCCTGGCTCGGGATCCGGACGAGTTCGCGGAGGCCGTCGAAAGAGCGCTCGGCGACGATGAGCGCCGCCGAGCGGTTCGTGACAGAATAGCTCTACCAAACAGCTGGGACGAGAAGGCCCGCGAGTTCGCACGGCTGCTCGAGACCCTGGCGACTCGCTGACGCCATTCAGGCCCTACTCCGACTGCTCCTGAATCGAATCTGGTTCGTCCGGGTCCGTATCTCCGACGTCTCCTACACTGCCGCTCTCTACCTTCGTGTCACCGACCTTCACACGGTCACCAGGCAGATCCCACTTCGGAAGGTCGGGAACCTGGCCCTCGGTCGGCCGCCAGCAGTCGCCGCAGTCGGCCCACGGAACAAGATAGAACGAAACGGTCTCGGCCGGATACCAGTAGTCGAGAGACAACTCGAACCACTCGGTGTAGTAACCGCTCGCGTAGACCTTGATGCCCAAGTCCCTGTCGTTGGGCCCGCCCTCTTCGTACAGGTACCCGCCCTGCACCGCGGTGTATCCTCCCGGATTGACGTGCCAGCTCCCGACGTAGTCCCAGTCCCACCAGGACTGCTCGTACAGCTCGACGACGGCCCACGAGATCGGGGCATAGGTATAGTAATCGTATACGTGAACGTGTATCACGGACACACGGGGAGCTCGGTCATAGTGGTCGTTCCACCAAACGGGGACGACGATGCAGCCGCTCCCGAGGAGCACCACGGTGAGGAGCACTGCCGCGAGCGCCGCAACTCTAGCATTCGGTCTCATTGCTCTGACCTCCTGACGCGTCACTCGTCGATCACTCTGACTTCAAACTCTATCCATTCGATGCTCGGGAGCTGCCATGGCTTCACGTCACTGAGCCGGAAGCCCGTGACCTGGATCTCCACCGCGACGTTGCCCGTGTACGCCGAGTAGACCCTCTTGTCTATCGGCCTCTCGCCGTGCTCTCCCTCAACGTCCATCCTGAAGAGCGTCTCGTCGCCCCACCCGTCTTCCCAGACGATGCGGCCGACGATCTCGGTGGGATGCCCCTTGCGGCTTTCCGTGCACTCGATGTTGACGACGAGCGGATTGCGCCCCCCGCCGACATTGCGGTAGTAGGAGTCGGAACAGCCCTCCATTCGGAACCCGTCGCGGAAGAGAAGCCCGCCCTGGTCTCCGGAGTGGGGCACTGGGCCGCCGGGCGGATACACATACTCATCCCGCCAGCCGCTTCCGCGATCGCTCCACGGATGGCCCGATTCGACGTAGAAGGTCACCGAGTCGCAGGCCCAGCGATCGCTCTGGTCGCGCCACGCGTCAGGCACGGGCCAGCTGCGGTCTGGTCCCACGACAACCTTGCCATGCCGTCCCGGCGGAGTCCTGCCGCCGGGACGGCCGACGATGACTCTCCCTCGGTGCGTTGGGTAAGGGGGGAGCCAGTACCCGCCGCCCGACACGCTGGGCCAGGGAGCACTGTGTGCGCATGCAAACAGCGTCTCCTCGCCCCCCGACCCAGCGATTCTGAGAGAGTAATGCCGGCTCTCTGGTACCCGATACGTCCTGTCCGGGTACACGAAGTTTGAGCCGGACCACCTGTTCGGAAAGAGCATCTCAACGCCCCCGTCGGGAGCGTAGTCAACAATCGTCACGTAGCATGGGCGGTCGACCCGGAAGTAGACGTCCAGCATGTCGCCCGGTTTGTAGACGGACCAGTCGCCGCGGTCGACCCACACGTCGACGCGGGGACCTCCTTCGTGCCAACCTGGACTCCAGTCGTTCCAGCCGGTCCACGTGTGGTCCGGTTCGACCACCACACGCTCCGAGCGGATTCCTCCGCCCAGCGGCTCGGGAACCGCGGAGGCTCCCTTGTCCTGTTGCACGGTCGCCGCATCGGTCCCGGTCGCCGCGACCAGGACGGTCGCGAGGGTCGCGAACAGAACCGGCCACAGGAGTTCCAAACGTGATCTGGAAAGCAAGAGCTCTCGTGTCACCAGGATCACCCCTTTCTCTCTTTGCGCCGCTGCCCGCCTCCGCCTTGCTCACCAACTCATCGCTCTTGTGCCGGCTTAGACGGCCCTCCCAAGGACCTATTCAAAGACGGGCTGCCCCGCCCCGTTGCCCATAGAACGACGAATCCCCGGCGTGGCCGGGGAGACGTGAGGACAGGTGCGGACTGATGTAGGCAGGGGCTATTGACGGGCCGACAGGGCAAGGATGAGCACGCCGTCGCTCACGGGAGGACCGCCGAGGAGCACGACGCCTCCGTTCTCGAGGCGAATCCTCGTACGGAGCACGATCTCCCTGTGCGTGGCGCGACCGCGCGCATCCGGGCCGTCGGCGGCGGTCTGGACGTCGCGAAACAGGGTCACGAGCATCTCCACCCTGCCCCGCCCCTCGGAGTCGAAGCGCTCGGGCTCGACCTCGAGCGAGAAGCGCTCCGGCAGCTGGAACATGCAGGTCGTGCCGAAATCGGCGTCGGACCGCGCTGTCCCGCCGTATGAGTACTTCTTGTAGGCGAAGAGGGACTCGAGCTTCTTCCCGTACGGCGTGAGCTTTGGGTCAATGATGGGCAGGCGCAACGAACGCTCCATCGTGGAGACCTCAGTAGAAGCCACTATGGAGGTGATCTCTATCGAGACGCCGCCTGCGGATGCCGCGGCGGGCGCCGTGAGGACGGCGGCCACGAGCAGGATAGGGATGATGACGATAGCAGTTAGCTTCATTCGCATCTCCGAAGCAAGCTTGCTGTGCGACCTGTCACGCCGGTTCTACTGAACGGCGGACACATCGCTCGCTGAACCCGGTTCGACCTCGTCAGAGAATACCCAGATGACAGTCATCTCGGGGTCCTCGGAGGTGAAAAACATGGGAGTGTAGCCGGCCGCGTAGCTCTCGATGCTGTCGACCGTGCACTCGTTCCCGCCGCCCGACCTCAGGAAGACCTGGCTGGCCGGCCCGAGAAGGACCGCCGCCACAGCCACGACCGCGCACGCACCCGCCACCGCCAAGACCATTCTGCGGTTCGCTCCGAACACGAGTTCGCCCAGGCCGCGCGGTCCCCGCACGACCTCCTCGCGATCGATCCTGTCGAGTGACCTCGACAACTCGCTCCGGAAGACCCTCCAGCGCGCTTCCGATACCGATGGCGGCGACGCGTGCTTGAGGACCCGCGTTGTAGCGACTATCGAGTCTAGCTCACGGGAGCAGCTCCCGCAAGCTCCGAGGTGCCGCTCGATCTTTCGCCGCATACGCGCGCTCAGCTCTCCATCAGCGTAGGCCGTGAGATACCGGCCCATCCTGCAATCCGTAGCCATTACTGCTCGTCCCCTCCTCCGGCGGCTATCGACCCGCCTCCCTCAACGTACGGCTTGAGCATTCTCTGCAGCTTCTTCCTCGCGTAGTGCAGTCTGGACATGACGGTGCCGATCGAGCACCCGACCACATCCGCGATCTCTTTGTAAGACATCCCCTCTATCTCATAGAGGACGAACACTGACTTGTGATATTCGGGCAGAGAATCGATCGCCTCCTGGATCTTCTCTCCCAGCTC
>CAZLTC010000046.1:4975-18826 GCA_964562405.1 uncultured bacterium
TCGAGAGCCAGGTCAGGGTCGTGAACGAAACGGTACGCGACCGCGTAGACGATGTCCTTGTACTTATCAACGAGGAAGTCGAAGGCCTCGCGGTCGCCTGCCTGGGCCGCTCGGATCTTCTCCCTGTCGATCTCTCTAGGGTCGAGCTCAGGCATTCGTCCTCGCCGCGTGTTTAGACGACCCCGCATCGGCCGTATTCATGCCCCGGCCGTCCGGATGTAGACCACTCGCGCGCCCTCTGAACCCCCCTAGTAGCGGATGTCCCCGAACTCCTGGAGCTTGTTCTTGACCAGGTGCTCAATTTCCAACAGCCGCTCCTGGGTACGCGCCTCGAACCTCATCACGATGACCGGTTGGGTGTTCGAGGCCCGAACGAGACCCCATCCATCTCCGAACAGGATGCGCACGCCATCGACGTCGATGACCTTGTAGTTCTTCTCGAAGTAGTCGACGGCCCGCTTGACTATCTCGAATTTGACTTCGTCGTTCGCCACATCGGCACGAATCTCGGGGGTCGAGTAGTATTGCGGTATCGTCGAGACGATCTTCGATAGCGGGGCCTTGCTGCGGGAGACCATCTGCAGGATTCTGCAGGACGCATAGATCGCATCGTCGAACGGATAGTAGTCGTCGGCGAGCACCATGTGCCCGCTCATCTCGCCGCCTATCGGAGCACCGATCTCTACCATCTTCTTCTTGAGAAGGGAGTGCCCGGTCTTCCACATGACCGGCGTTCCACCGTGCGCCTCGATGTCCTCAACGAGCGCCTGCGAGCACTTCACGTCGAACACGATCTCCGCCGGCCCCTTGGCCAACACTTCTCTCGCCAAGAGGGCGAGCATCTTGTCGGCGAACACGACGCCCCCGGTCTCATCGATGGTGCCCACGCGGTCTGCGTCTCCGTCATAGCCGATCCCGACGTCGGCACCCTCGCGCTTGACGGCGGCGATCAGGTCCTGGAGGTTTTTCATGACGGTCGGGTCGGGGTGATGATTCGGGAAGTCACCGTCCGGCTCGCAGAAGAGCGCGACGACATCGCACCCGATGTTCTCGAGAAGCTCCTTTGCGACCAGACTCGCGCAGCCGTTGCCGCAGTCGATGATGACCTTGAGAGGTCTCTCGAGGCGGATGCGCTTCCTGATGGCCTCGACATACGGCTCGATGATCGACTTCTCCGTGCGGCGCCCCGCGCCCGTCTCGAAGTCGCTCTTCTCAATGAGCCGCCTGACAACCTGGATCTCCTCGCCAAACACCGACCCTTTGTGGAGGTTCATCTTGAAGCCGTTCATGTTAGGCGGGTTGTGACTGCCGGTTATCATGAGGGAGCCGTCCACGGGCAGTTCGTATTCGCTGAAGTAGAGCACCGGGGTGGGCACTACTCCGATGTCGATGACATCCACGCCCGTCGAGACCACGCCCTCCGTGATCATCTTCCGGAACCCCTCCGTAGAGTGCCGGACGTCGCCCCCGAGCGAGACGGCCTTCGCGCCCTTGCGGCGCATGTACGTTCCGAAGCCCTTGCCGATCAACCGCACCGTCTCATCGGTGAGATCGGTTCCGACCACTCCTCGTATGTCGTACTCGCGGAAGATATAGCTCTGCATTGCAGTCCCTTTCTCGAGGTAACCCGCCGGGCGCGGCTCAGCGACCGACGGTCTGATCAGGATCTCTGTGTGAATTCACCAGGCCAGCTCCACTCCCGCTCCTCCGCCTCGTCGGTTCCCTCCTCCGCGGAGCGCGTCTCGGCATCCACGTCGGCCGACTTCCCCAGAGCGCCCCTTATGTCCATCCACCAGGCCGACGCGTCGGGCGTCGAGAACGCGAGCATCTGCCGCGCCGTCCCGCCGATCGTCACGAGCACGATCGGCTGTCCGCCGTCCGAGGCCGGTCTGAGCGACGCATCCTCGACGTAAACACCTCCGGCCGACCGGCGCAGCTCGATCCTCATGGCGTCACGCTTCCCGGCCGAGTCGAAGACGTAGAGGGCGGACCTGGTCAGGTGGATGTCGGCTTGGAAGGAACCGCCAAGGCGCCTTCCGGCGCGAACGTTGATGCCCTGCGCCTGCCGGATGGGCCCCTCACGCACCAGCTCGGCCTCCATCCGCTTGTGCGCCTCCGCGCGCTTCTTGCGGCCCCAGACCTGGAAGAACACGCCTACGAGCGTCGCGGCGAGGTAGGGAATGGCCGAGAGCGCCTTCCCCAGCCCGTGGAACGACACGTTCATGTGAGGCAGGTCGATCGACGATCCGTACTTGTAGATCACGTAGAGGATCGCCAGGACCGCGAGCGCCACGTAGACCCAGCGCTCGTCACGCTCTTGTGGCACGGATGCACCTCCACCAAAGGGAAACGCCGATGGCGCGGCTACCAGGAGACGCCCACCGCCTTGCGAACCTCTTCCATCGTGGCCTGGGCGATGGTCCTCGCGCGGACCGCACCGTCCCGGAGTGTGTCGACGATCTCGTCGGGTCGAGTCAGGAGGTCGGCCTTGCGGTCGCGAAGCGGCCCGATTATGTCAGTCACGTGTTCCACGAGGATCTTCTTGCAGTCCACGCAACCCATCGACGCCGTGCGGCAGCCCTCGGCGCAGCGCTCACGCTCCTCCGGCGTCGAGAATACCTCGTGGAGGCGCATGATGTTGCAGACCTGTGGGTCACCCGGGTCGGAGCGGCGCTTGCGGGCTGGATCGGTGACCGCGGTGGCCAGCTTCTTGTGAATGTCATCGTCGGAGTCGTCGAGGTAGATGCAGTTGTCGAGGCTCTTGCTCATCTTGTTGCTGCCGTCCAGGCCGACGATGCGGGCCCCCGAGGATAGCACCTCGGCCGGCTCCGCGAAGACGTCACCGAATATCGAGTTGAAACGACGGGCGATCTCGCGGGTCAGCTCCAGATGCGGCACCTGGTCCTCGCCGACCGGGACGATCTCCGACCTGTAGATGAGGATGTCGGACGCCATGAGCACGGGGTAGTCGAACAGGCCCATGTTGACGTTGTCCGGGTTCTGACGCACCTTCTCCTTGAATGTCGGGACCCTCGACAGCCGTCCCATCGGCGTCACGCAGTTCAGGATCCAGGCCAGTTCGGTGTGCTGCGGGACGTCTGACTGCACGATCAGGATGCTCCTCGCAGGATCCAGGCCGGCGGCCAGATAGCTGGCGGCCGCGTCGAGAATGCGAGTGCGCATCTGGGAGGGCTCGTAGCGCACTGTCATCGCGTGGTAGTCGACGATACCGAAGATGGGCTCGTAGTCGTCCTGGAGCGATATCCATTGCTTGATGGCGCCCAGGTAGTTACCTATGTGAAGGCGGCCGCTGGGCTGAATGCCACTGAAAAAGTGCTTCCTCATCTGCTCTCCCGCGTCGACGAAGACGCTGTAGACTCGCCCTGCGACCGGCGCGTCCGGCCGGCCAAGAGGTCCTTAGCGAACACGAGTGGTATGGTATCATGCCCGCGGGGGCGGGTTCAACCGGCCCCGTGGTGGGTACCGCCCGGCGTCAGAGCCCGTGGGCATTGCGCGCGGCGGGCGGAGCGCCACCCGGTTCATCCTGAGGACGCAGCGACGCGGGCAAGGCCTCTGCGAGCCTCGTCGGACACGGGGTTGTACTTGAGCGCTTCCCGATAGGCCTCCGCGGCCAGCTCCGGCCGTCCCCCGGCCTCGTGGAACCGTCCGCGCGCCAGACTGATGAGTTCGAGAACGCTGTCGCTCGCGCCACCCGACTCGACCAGACGCGCGGCCGCCGACAGCTCCTGTTCGGCGGCGGACTGCCTGCCAAGCCTGACCAGCACCATAGCGCGGACCGCGTGACCTGCAGCGTCGTTCTCACGACGCTTCACGTACCGGTCCATGTGCCGAAGCGCATCCTCGTTGCGGCCGGCGGCAAGATACAGTCTGGCCAGCTGCATCCTCCCATCCGCATCGTCCGGGTCGAGCGCGGCTGCGTCCTCGAGCGCCGCAAGACCTGGCGTCGTCCGTCCTGAGTGCACGAGAGCCTGTCCGTACGATCTCTTGTACTCGGCGTCACCCGGCACGAGCGTCGTGGCCGCGCCGAACTCGTCCACCGCCCGTCCCCACTCGTTGTCCTCGGCAGCCCTGACGCCGCGCTCGAAGTGGACGTTGGCCAGCTCGTCGGCCTCTATCCTGGGGACGATCGATTCAGAGTCGATGGAGACCGACTGTGGCTCGAGCTCCGTCTTAAAAGTGAAGGTCTGCTCCGACGAGTCTATCGGGACCCACTCATCGTACGACCACACGCCGAGATCCACGGTGAGCGGCAAGGGCGTGCGGAAGATCTCCCCGAGCTGTCTGACGGTGCCGCTCACGACGTAGCCGCGCTTCGCCGGCGCGACGTCGTAGCTCAGCACGTACGTCGGCAGGTCGCCCCGGCAGACCCACTCGTAGACGAGCCACCCGAGGTCGCGCCCGTCGGCCTTCTCGAACGCACGCATCACCTCTCGCATCGAGACCATGCCCCCCTCGAAGCGCGAGTCCAGGTCCTTGAGCGCGGAACAGAACGCGTCCCTGCCGACGACCTCCTCGAGCAACCCCATGAAGGCCGCGCTCCTCGTGCCGCACACGCGCATGTCATTGTCGGGGCTGGCTTCCATGCACGTCAGGAGCGGGGCCCGTCCGCCCGAGTCTGCCAGAGCGCCCACGTAGACATCGCGCCAGCGCTCACGCCGCCGTATGGCGCGCTCTTCGTCCCCGGACTCACGCAACAGGCTGACTTCGCTTTGGCCCGCGAGGCCTTCGCTCAGAACGAGCCCCGCGTCCGTCGAGTACGGCCACCAGCTCCGCGACAACGCCCCGACGAGCCGGTCAGACGGGATCTCGCGCAGCCCGCTGTGCGTGGGGTCGAAGTCGGCCGCGACGATGAACCCCGGCGCCGTCCCGGCGACCTGCCTGTCCCCCTGCAGTCCGGGCACCGCGACCACGTTCAGCCAATCAAACGGGTACGGGCCATAGCAGTTCTCGAGGTACCTCACGAGGTCCTTGAGCTCGGACGTGATCACGTCCATGCCCGCGGGCTTCTGCTCGCTCGGATCCACGAGGATGTGAAAGCCCAGGAAGACGTCCCCCCGGACCGAGTAGGAGCTGGCGAACGTGCCGACGGCGACCGCCGCGCACGGAACGGGCACACCCGTCTCCCAGACATCGCCGAGCACGCACCCATCGGGGGAGCCCGAGCGCGAGGGGGTCATGCCCGCGAGCGCACCGGTGCATACGCTCGTGTAGCCCTCGGGGTAGCGGACGACCGCGCGCAGGCGGAAGCGGTCGCCGTATGCTGGCGCCGGATACCAGAGGGAATGGGCGCCGAGGTAGACGAGTCCCCTGAGAAGACGCACGTCGTCGCCCGGCGCAAGTACTCCTTCGTAGCGAACGGTGAGCTGCACGATCGGGTCCGCCGCTGGTCCGGGACGCACCGCGAGTCTGGTTCCATCGCGCATGAAACGCAGCTGATCGCCTCCGCTGTTCACGGATAGGACCGAGAGCGCTTCGTTGAGGGAGAGCTCGATGACGGGCGCGCCGGCGGCTACCGATAGCCTCGCCGTCGCCGAGAGACGATATCTCTCAGGGTCGATGCACAGGTCAACGTCCACCAGCTCGACATCCTGTGTTTCCAGCGCGGACAGCGCTGCCTCCACCCGCGCATCGTCGACCGAGTAGACCTGCTCGACGGCCGACAACACGTGCTCGGCCTCCACGGGTGTCGCACGGACCTGCGCCGCGGCACGATGCGTCGGCCCCACGAGAGCAAGCAGGCAGGCTGTGAGCGGCCCAAGCAGCCGTACGGCACGTCCGCCGCCTGCGGCAGATGACCGCCCGTGCCTGACGGGCGGATGCGTGTTCGTGCGGTTCATCGTGTGCCCTCCAAGACTGCTAGTATCGCGCGTATGGGCGGCATGTCAAGCGAACACGGCCCCGCCGTGGTCGCTCCGCTTGACCACCGGCGGGACAAGGGCTATCATTGGCACTGTCGCACCCCGAAAGGAGATCTGACGGACATGGCCCCTCTGTATAACGAGAAGGTGCTCGACCACTTCCGGAATCCGAGGAACGTAGGCGAACTGCCCGACCCGGACGGCGTCGGAGTCGAGGGCAATCCCGTCTGCGGCGACCTCATGGAGATCCAGATCAAGGTTGAGAATGACAGGATCACGGACATTCGCTTCAAGACGTTCGGCTGCGGATCAGCCATCGCCACCAGCAGCATGGTGACGGAGATCGCCAAGGGCAAGACGCTCGACGAGGCGATGGCCATCACGCGCGAGACGGTGGCCGAGGAGCTTGATGGACTGCCGCCGCAGAAGATGCACTGCTCGAATCTCGCCGCCGACGCCCTTCACCGGGCCATCGAGGACTACCGCAAGAAGCACGGCGAAGGAGAGAAGAAGGAAGAGGACAAGTAGCGCGCTGGGAAACGGCGGCGACATGCCGGATACAGCGCCGCACAACGGGCCCCGCTTCATGCGGGGCCTTCTTCTTTCTCACGCCGTTTTGCTGTTGACACCCGTGCGGAGCTGTCGTAATCGGTATGTGAATCGAGTAACAGTCAGGCTGCACGGGCGAAAGCGAAGGGGGAAACAATGCAGGAGGCTCCGCAAGGCATGCCGCAGGCGACGGCACCGCCTCAGATGGGCATGAAGCCGGCGCGCGGGGGAACGGTTCTGACCCTGGGCATTCTCGGCATCGTCATCTGCTTCATCATGGGCATCATCGCGTGGGTCATGGGCTCCGGTGACCTCAAGGAGATGAAGGAAGGCAAGCGTGATCCAGGCGGCGAGCAGCTAACCAAGGCCGGTATGATCTGCGGCATCGTAGGTACGTTCCTCGGTATCATCGGCTTCCTCTGGTGGATCATCGCCGTCGTCATCATAGGCGTCCCCGGCTTCTTCGGGGCGATGCACGGCTTCTAGGACGGTGAGGGCGTGAGGATCAGGCTGACCAGGGGAAACGGTGTGTACGCGCTCCCCGGGTCGGCGGTTCTGGCGGGCACCCTGCTGCTGTCGCTGGGCCTGATCGTGGCCGCCGCCTCGCGCGGAACACAAGGCCCCGTCACCTGCCCCTTCAGGGTGGTGACGGGGCTTCCCTGTCCCACGTGCGGCATGGTGCGCGCCACCGGCCACGTCATGCGGGGAGAGTTCCTTGCGGCCCTCATGATCAACCCGCTGGACGCGTTGGCCATTGTCTTGGGGATCCCAGCAGTCGCCGCGTTGTTCGTTGCCAACAGGGTCGGAGGGTGGCGGCTCGCGCTCGACCTGAGCGGCCGGGAGAGGCGCGCGGCCTGGGTGCTCACCACGGCCATCGTCGCGGCCAACTGGGCCTACGTGTTGTCCAGGGGAGCGTAGACCGGAAGGATGCTCATCTCCCCATCCCGTCCAGCTCCTTGTAGAACTCGTCGTAAAGGTACACGCGTCTGACGTAGTCGCTCGTCTGCTCGTACCCTATGTCCTCGACGAAGACGTCGGAGTCGCGACCGCCACCGTATTCCCACCAGCGGCATACGCTCTCGGGCCCGCCGTTGTATGCGGCGAGCGCCCGCATGACGTCACCATCGAAGTCCTCGAGCTGAAGGGACAGGTAGTAGACCCCGAACTTCACGTTCGTCTCGGGATCCAGAAGGTCGCTGGTCCGGAACCCGCGCATGCCAAGCCTGCGCGCGATCCACTGTCCGGTGCCGGGCATGATCTGAGAGAGACCGCGCGCCCCTACCCACGACACGGCGCCCGGTTCGAACAGACTCTCCTGGCGAATGAGCGAGTAGACGAGTCCCTTGTCCACGCCACGCGCCTCGCACTCGGCGCCCACTATGGCATCGAAGTGGGTTGGGCAGATCTTCCTGCGAAGATAGGCAGGGGCATCGCTCATCGACTCGGCCGGCGAGATCTGCAGAATCCACTCCGCCATTCTGATGGCGCGCTTGTGAAGGCCGGTCGTCTCGTAGTAGCCGATAAGGATGTCCAGCATGCGGGGGTCCGACCCGTATGCGTCCTCCAGAAGCGACAGCTCCCTGCCCGCCTCGGTCTCCATGTGAAGTGCCATGAAAGCGTCGGCACGCTGGAAAGCCGGGGCCGCTCTCATGAGGCGCACAAGCTCGATCCGCTCACCCGGCAGGTAGACAAGGTCGTACCACTCCGCCAACCACGCGGCGAACCCCTGAAGACCGCTTATGCGCCTGAACGGCTGGCCGAGCAGACCGCTCGCGCCAGGCAGCACGAGGTCCGGTTCCTCGGCGGGCGATGAGTATGGGATCCCGAGCTTCGAGCGTGCTCGCCGCCCGTAGTACGAGTCGCGGTCGGCGCTCATGGCCTCGCTGTACCTGGTCGCCGCGGCCTCGGCCTCTCCCAGCGCCTCGCGGCTCTTTCCGGCCCAGAAGAACGCCCGAGCGGCCTCCTCGCCCTGACGCCCCATTGAGAGGTCAGTGAACGATGCGTCCGCCTCCCGATAGCGTTCCAGCTTGAAGAGACACAGCCCCACTCTGAAGAGAGCGTCTCCCGCGCGGTCCGACTGCGGGTACTGCTCAGCAAGGTCCCGAAACGCCTCCGCGGCCTCCTGCCAACGCAGGTTCTCCTCCAGGAGCCTGCACTTCTCCCAGAGCACCTCCGCCACGCCCTCTCGCTCGGGATAACGCTGCGCGAACTCGTCGCAGATCCCGAGGCTCTCCTCCAGGCGGCCGGTCACGCGTCGGCAGTACGCGAGCTTGCTCCACGCAAGGTCGAAGTACTCCGCGGACGGGCCACACGCTATCACGTCCTCGTAATCGCCGGCAGCCGTGCCGTAGCTTCCGATCCTCTGGTGGCTCCGGCCCTGGAAGTAGCTCGCCTGGGAGCGAAACTCTCCTTCGGCATCGTGCCGCAGGTAGTACGTGAAGAACTCGGCCGCCTCGCGGAACCTGTTGCGATTGTACAACACGAGGCCCTGATGATACCTGTCTGCGAAGGCACGGGAGATGCGCCTCCCCTCCTCCAGTGCGTCGTCCGCGAACCGTGACCTCGGGAACTCATCGACCACCTGGGCGAACGCCGCCGCTGCCGCGCCATCGTCTCCGCGAGCGCTCAACGTGAGCCCGATCTTCAGCCGCGCCCGCGCCCGATCGTCGTAGGCGGCTAGCTGTGTGAGGAGGACCCTGTACCACTGGAGGGCCACGTCGTACTGGCCGGCGGCCCGATGCGCGTCAGCCAGCTGCTCGACAGCAGGCAGGTAGAGCGTCGTGCGCTCTCCTGCATCCACCACGTCCCGAAGCACCGTGACGGCCTCATCGAAGCGGTCCTTCTCCACGTAGCACCTGGCCAACCCCATGGCGATCGCGTCCCATAGAAGCGACGCGTCCTCCAAAGAGCCCGTGTACGCTCTTATGGCCTCGTCCCACTGCTCGGCACGCTCGAGCGACCGAGCCATCAGGAACTCGGCCTTGCGCCGGTGCTCGGCCATGTAGTATCCGCCGGCCCCTCCCTGGGTCTCGATGCGCTGCAGGGTGAGGGCGTAGCGCGCGGCTGCGGTCGAGAAGTCGCCGTTCAAGTAGGCACGCTCCGCCGACGAGTACAGCGAGTCGACCGCCGACATCTCGGAGGCACGCGCTGGCTCACCCGCGGCAAACACGGCCACCGTGATCAAGGCTGCAAGAGCCACCCGCAGCGCGGTTCGGATTCGTCTTTGAAGGAAGCTCGTCATGAGTGACACGCTAGCTCTGTGCAAGGGACGGACTAGAGCCCCGCCTTCTTCACCGCCTGCGTGGCCGCGATGAGCACGGGATCCCAGACGGGTGAGAATGGGGGCGCGTAGCTCATGTCCACGGCCGCAAGACCGGCCACCGTCATGCCCGCGGAGAGAGCGGCGGCGACCGTGTCTATCCTCTTCGAAACGCCTTCCTCGCCCATCATCTGCGCGCCCAGCAGCCTGCCCGTTCCCTTCTCGAACACCATCTTGACCCTGATCGGGCTGGCGCCCGGATAGGAGTGCGCCTTCGACGATGCGGTGATAGCGACGGAGTCCGCCTTGAGTCCCTCCTTGGCGGCCTGCGTCACGGTGAGACCAGTCTGAGCGATCTCTAGGTCGATCACCTTGGTCACGTTCGTTCCAGCCACGCCGGCGAAACGAGCGCTCCCGCCGACTGCATTCTCCCCCGCGATCTTCCCTTGCTTGTTGGCGGTCGTCCCGAGCGGTATCCACGTCTTCCTGCCCGTCACGATGTGCTGAGACTCGCAGCAGTCGCCTGCTGCGAGTATCGATGGCTCGCTCGTGACCTGCCGCGCGTCCACGCGTATGGCACCCGCCGCGCCCAGCTCCAGACCCGCGTCGGCAGCCAGCTCCGAGTTCGGCCGCACGCCCACCGCGAGCACCACCATGTCGGCGGCGATCCGCCGCCCCCCGGCGCGCACATACGCCACGGTGTCCGAGCCGTCTCCAGCCTCGAAGGCCTCGACCTCGGTTCCGGTATGCAGACGCACGTTCTTTGAGTGCAGCTCCCGTTCCACTATCTCGCTCATGTCGGGATCGTATGTCGGAAGTACGTTGGGTAGACGCTCGAGCAACGTGACGTCGAGGTTGCGGGCGAGAAGCGCCTCGGCCATCTCAAGCCCGATGTACCCGCCGCCGACGATGACGGCGGAGCGAGCGCACCCCGCATCTATGTAGGCCTTGATGGCATCCCCGTCAGGAAGCGTCCTCAGGGTGAAGACTCCCGGCATCCCAGAGCCAGGAAGCGGCGGCACCACTGGACGTGACCCCGTGGCCATCACGAGCGCGTCGTAACCGATTTCCTCGCTCGAGCCGTCCTCATGCCTGGCGGTCACGGTCCTCGACCTCGGTGACACCTTCACGACCTCGGCGCCGAGTCGGAGGTCGATCCTCCTCTCCCGACGAAAGAAGTCGGCATCGTAGACGATGAGATTCTCTCTGGGTCCTGTGACGCCCGCTATGTAGTACGGAAGCGCGCAGGCCGCGTACGAGACGTCGCGGCCGCGCTCGAGTACGACCACGTCGACGTCGGGCCTCAGCCGCCTGGCACGGCTGGCAGCGGAGAGACCCGCGGCGACGCCCCCTATCACAACGAGCTTTCCACCTTCTCTCATCGCTGCCGGCATCGGAGTCCCTCCGGGAGTGACACTGCCGCTACTGCAGAGACCAACCAATGGTCAACAGCAGTTCCTCTACACCATCGTTCGGCTGCATGATGGACCCATTCGAGTAGTGTACGAAGGCCAGATACGCATCGATTCGATCGGATGCGAGACCGATCCCGATGCGATCCTCGAACTGGAGGTGTGTGGAGAGGCGCCGCTCGCCGATCCGGGTCTCGGAAAGCCAGGTGAGACCGATCCCCCCTCCGATGTACGGGCGGACTGAGCGCGATTCGGAGCCGAAGTAGTAGGCCGCGACTGGGGCGAGCACGCCGCCCCAGCGCCTCTCATCATCGTTACTCCAGTGGAGGAGCGCCGCCTCGGCATACCCGGACAGGTAGCCCACGCCGCTTCGGAAGAGCGCACCCTCGAAGTCGTTCCTCATCCCTATGCGGACGAACGTGCCGCCGTTGCCACCGTATCCGGCCCCGACGAACACATCGTCGACAAGCGTCTGAGCCTCTGCTGGGCCAGGCAGGACGGCCAGGATCAGGATCAGTGCTGTGAGTAACTTCATCGCCGTCCTCGTCTACAGGATCGCTCCGATGGGTGGCCGCCTCCTTGTCTCACGCAGGCTCCGCCCACGCTCGCCCTGCAGCGCCATGCTATCATCTCGGCCCAAGTCCACCAAGAACACTGTGCGCGCTCGGACAGGACGGACGCCCGGGCCCCGGACAACGAACGACCGGGGACGGTTCGTACCGCCCCCGGTCTGACCGGCATGCCCAGTGAAGCGACCCCTCGCTACACATCACCGGTCAAGTGCGAAACGCAATGTGCTGGCCCGTCGTGATGTCTGCCTTCTTGCCCTTCGCGACTTCCATCTTCGGAATCCGCACCGTCAGCGCGCCGACGTCGTACGACGCCTCGACCTTGTCGGTATCGGCCCGCGCGGGAAGAGTGAACTCGATGGTCAGGTCTATTCCATCCTTAGTTCTTGTGATGCGGAAACACGCGTGAGGGTTCAGGTCTCTAGAGCGGTAGGCCTGCGTTCGGTGGGTGCTCGGGGAGGGGGACCTACTCCCTGCTCCTGCGACACTTTTGTATGGCTTCCAGGAGGCGCGCGTGAACGTCATCCGGGACGCGGTCGGGCCGTGTCTGGCGGTGCAGCGTTATCGTGCGCTCGAACGTGCTCACGATCGCGCGGGCGTCCGAACAGAAGCGCAGGTGCTGCTCGAACTGGACGACCAGCTCCTCAGGGAGTTCCCCGTCGAAGTGAGCCGACAGACACTCGAGGAATCTCTTGCACTCGCGGATGTCGTCCATCGTTGCCTCCGTCCCGCGGTGGCGGGACGATGGGACGGTCCCGGCCGGCCGCTACGACCGGCCGGGTTGCCCACTCGTCGCTGGTGCTATCCGATCTTCAATCTAGCCTCGCGAAGGCCGCGCATCAACTCGCGGCGGCCATCGGCTCTGCCCTGCCACCCAGGTGCTTGGCCAGGAAGGCCTCGGCCTTGCCGTAGAACTCGATCCTGTTCTCAGGCTTGGCGAACCCGTGACCCTCGTCCTCGAACAGAATGTACTCCACGTCGAGGCCCTTGCCTTTCATGGCATCGACCATCTGCTCGGACTCCGCCTGGATTACGCGAACGTCGTTCGCTCCCTGGACCACGAGCATCGGTATCTCGATGTCGTCGACGTGGAAGAGCGGCGAACGCTCCTTCAAGAACTCGGCCTCCGTCCTCGGATCGCCGATGCGCTGGTACATGTTCTCGAGCATCGACGTCCAGTACGGCGGCACCGAGTTGATGAACGTCAGAAGGTTGCTGGGCCCCATGCCGCTGACGGCGCACGCGAACACGTCGGGCGTGAAGGAGGCGCCGACGAGCGACGCATATCCACCGTAGGAGTGGCCGTAGATGGCGACCCTGTCGGGGTCGGCGTAGCCCTGGTCGATCGCCCAGTTGACAGCGTCGATCAGGTCGTTGTGCATCTTGCCGCCCCACTCCTTGTTGCCGGCGTTGAGGAACTCCTTACCGTATCCGGTGGAGCCGCGGAAGTTCACCTGCAGGCATATGTAGCCGCGGTTCGCGAAGAGCTGCGCCTCGGGGTTGTATCCCCAGGTGTCGCGATACCACGGGCCGCCGTGCACGTTGAGGACCATCGGGAGGTTCCGCCTCTCCTCACCAGGCGGGAACGTGATGTAGCCGTGAATCGTGAGGCCGTCGCGCGACGTGAACGACATCGGCTCCATCTTGGCGAGCGTGTACTTCTGGAGGTCCGAACGGTGCACGAACAGGAACTCGCCCGTCTTGGTGTTGCGGTCGTAGCTCCAGTAGGAAATCGGGCCGTCGTCCTTCACGAAGGCGATGAGCCACTTATCGTAGGCGTCGTCGGTGCTGGCCAGGCTGAAGTCGCCCTGGTCGAGCCCCCTGATCGCGTCGAAGTCGGCGGCCACGGCATCGTCCAGGACCACCCACTCGGTTCTGTCCTTCGTGAAGCTGACGGCCTGCACCTCGTACGTGTCCGGGTTGATGATGACATCGCTGACGTCGTAGATCGGATCCTCCGCCAGGATCGTCAGTTCATTCGTGTCAAGGTTGAGACTAACCAGGCGACCCGCGTTCGCGTTGCGCGAGTCGACCATGATGAGCGAACGGCCGTCACGCGAAAACGTGATCGGGAAGCTCGTCATGTTGTCCTCGGGTCCCCACGTCAGAAGCTGCGTCCAGCTGTCCTTGTCGCTGTCGCGGACGAGCATGTCGTAGTCGCCGGTCGGGGTGGCCGCCATGGC
>CAZLTC010000047.1:0-18409 GCA_964562405.1 uncultured bacterium
CCTTGATGGGAAGCTGACGCGACCCGTCGGCCTCGACGAGCAGCGCGTCGAGCGACAGGGACGCGAGCAACCCTCGCGCGGTCGAGGGATCGATGCCGGTGAACTTGCCGTCCTCACCTATCTCCCCCGCGAGGAAGGCGCGGCCACCGACCCCGAGCGCTTCGCGGAGAGCATTGAGCGAGCCCGTGTCGCTGAGAAGAAAGGAGGGCAGGTTCGAGGCCAACGACCGGCCGACCTTGGTCGTCGTCGTGGCGAGCACCCTCCATCCGAGTCCGGGAAGCTCGCGTGACAGCCGCAGGATCGCCGACGTCTTGCCGCCGCCGCCAACGAACGCGACGAGCGAGCCCCTGCCGATCGCGAGCGACTCGGCCAGGCTGCCGGTGCGAGTCAGTTCGATTCCATGTCCTTCCAGAAGATGACCCGGTTCTTGCCCCGCCGCTTCGCTTCGTACAGGGCTATGCGGTCGGCCTTGTCTATGAGGTCGGCTCGCGACTTCGCGTCGAGCGGGTAGAGTGCTCCCCCCATGCTGATGGTCACCGAGCATGTAGGCGCGTCTTTGACGCCCGTCACGAAACTGTGCTTGGATATCGTGCTGCGCATTCGGTCGGAGACGACCAGCGCCGTGTCTCGCTCGACGTTCGGCAGGATGACACCAAACTCCTCGCCGCCGATCCTGGCGACGATGTCGAGCTGCCTCGCGTTCTCGCTCAGGATTCTCCCTACCTGCCGCAGCACGCTGTCTCCGGCGGCGTGTCCCATCGTGTCGTTGATGTTCTTGAAGTCGTCGAGATCACCGATCAGGAGTGCCATCGCGTTACCGGTCCGCTTGCAGCGCTCGACCTCCCTCGAGAGCTGCTCGTCGAAGTAGCGGCGATTGTGGATCTGGCTGGTGTGGTCGAGGAATATCAGCTCCTCGACCTCCAGCCGCCTCTTGATGAGCCCCCCCATGAACTCGGCCACGAAGTCGACGACGGCCACCTCGTCCGACGTGTACGCGTGTGGGCGCTCGGACCACAGTTCGAGAACGCCGTAGACGTACGCCTCCGCGCGGAGTGGCGCCACGATGAGCGACCCCGCGGCGTCCTTTCCGAACCTCCGCCTGTACTGCCCCGCGGCGGACACGTCCGGGATGACGATCACCTCCGCGGTCTCCTCAACCTTCGCCCTGAGTTCCGAGGGAGACACCATGTCGGCATCGGTCCAGACGAAGACCTCCTCGAGCTCCGAGAGTCTGCCCGCCGGAGATCCGGACAGGCCGCTCGACATGAAGATGGCCAGACGGTCGCAGCCGACCGAGTCGACCAGGAGATCATAGAGGTGTCTCACAGCACTCGCAAGGTCGATCCTCCTGCTCGATGCTGCCACGGCTTCGAGTATCGCTCTGGGAAGGAGCACAGAGGTCCGCCGTTCTCTCTCGGGCTGTCCCCCCTCCTCTTCCGATCCGACCGTCGGCGCTCGCGTTCCCGCGCCGGCGTCCGGGGCACGTTCGCTTGCGCCTCCCTCGCAGCCTCGCGGAGCGCGGGCCTCGGGTGATCTCGGGAGCGTGATGCTGATGGTGTCGAGCGTCGCGAGGTTCCTGTAGCTGACGCGGTAGGTGCCGTTCGTCTCCGTGCTTCCAAGTCTGCGAAGGTAGCCCAGCTCGCAGAGCCGCTCGAGAAGCTCCGTCGTGCCCACGAGGCGTTCTTCCTCGTCGCCGAGAGACAGAAGGCGCATGTATTCATCCCGGTTCTGAGGGTCCAGCCGATCGACCGGGATGAGGCGTTTCAGGAGCTCCAGGGAGGAGATTCTTGCCCTGCGCCTGACTGCCTGTCTGTGTTGCATAATGATTCGCTCTGTCATGGAAGCCGGGCAGGCACGATTCTTTCAACACCGATAATACCCGATAGTCAAGAATGAGTCAATCCCGGGCCACGCCGCGGGCGTTGTTTTTACTTGCATCGTGGGCGTCACGAGGATATCCTACCGCACCGTGAATCGAGCAATCGTTCCATCTCTGGTGTTGTTCTTGGCGCTCGTCTATGGTTGCGCCGGAACTGGGACCCCGCCCGGCGACGCGGATGTGTGCGCCGAGCAGCAGGGCGGTGTCTACAGCTCCGTTGTGGACTCACTCGAGTTCGCGGAGACGCAGTATCGGGCTGCCCTCTCCCACTACGTCTGCGACGAGTGGGACGAGGCCGTTCCCCTGCTCGAGCGAGCGCTTGCCTGCCTGTCCTCGACCACACCCGGGAGCGACGACCTTCGCCAGGCGAAGGAGTCTCTCCAGTCTCGCATTGCCTACTTCCTGAAGACGGCGCCCGGCAGCGGCATCGACGGAGGCGCCGGCGAGGCCGCGGAGGTCGCGGCCGAGATCGCCATGGCTCGCCAGGTCGCGGGTGACGACCGGGCGGCACGCGAGATACCCGGCATCGAGATCGTCGAGAACGAGCGGGTCCAGAAGTGGATGGACTATTTCACGGGTAAGGGCCGCAAGGAAATGGACCGCTGGCTCCGCCGCAGTGGTCGCTACCGTCCGATGGTGGAGCGGCAACTCAAGGAGGCGGGCCTCCCGCATGAGCTGTTCTACCTGGCGATGATAGAGAGCGGGCTCAACCCCAACGCGTACTCCCGCGCGCATGCCGCCGGCATGTGGCAGTTCATATCCAGCCGCGCGAGGATGTATGACCTGAGGGTCGACTGGTGGGTCGACGAGAGACGAGACCCGGTGAAGGCCACCCGTGCGGCGTGTTCGTATCTGGGTGACCTCTACGAGATGTTCGACAGCTGGGAGCTGGCGCTGGCGGGATACAACGCCGGCGAGGGTCGCGTTGCCAAGGCGCAGAGCAGGCGTCCTTCCTGTGAGGACTACTGGTGTCTCGACCTTCCGCGCGAGACGGAGAACTTCGTGCCGAAGTTCATGGCAGCAGTGCTCATAGGCTCGGACCCCAAGGCTTACGGCTTCGATGACTGGGAGCCTGAGAAGCCGCTTGAGCAGGAGACCATCGAGGTGTGCGACGCCACCGACCTAACGTTCATAGCCGAGGCGGTGGGCGTCACCGAGAAGGAACTGGAGGTCCTGAACCCGGCGCTGAGGAGATGGTGCACTCCCCCGGCGGACGGACCTGTGACAGTGAACGTCCCACCCGGAACCGGGCGCCGCTGCCTTTCGGCGCTGGCGAGCGTTCCGGAGAGCGAGCGCGTGTCGTGGCGCAGACACAAGATAGCCCGCGGTGAGAACCTGTCGGAGATCGCGGCCGCCTACGGCACCAGCGTCCAGGCCATTCTCCAGGTGAACAGCATCCGCAACCCCAACCGGATCCGGGCCGGAGACGACATCGTCATACCGGTCGGGCCGGGCGCCGGTGGCGATCGCTACGCGGGCGGCACGATCATCCACAAGGTGGCGAGAGGCGACACGGTCTCCTCCATAGCGCGACACTACGGGAAGAGGACGGCCGACGTGCTGAAGTGGAACGGGCTCGGCTGGAACTCGCGCATTTATCCCGGCGACGCGATCACGATCAAGAACCTGTAGCCCCAGGCGTGAGAGACACCAGCGCGCGAGCGCCGGGAACACCGGGTGGGCGCCCGTGGGCGCCGGACGAACGCGCCGGACAAGCACAAAGAAGGCCCCGGGGTCGCCCCCGGGGCCTCATCATTTGCATCTCACTCGACGCGGCTCGTCTCCGGTCGCTTCCGCTCCCCTTCTACCGCTTCCGTCCCGTGGGGATCGGGACCCTCACGATCCTCGGCGTAAGGACGGCCGTCTTGGCGTCGCCGCCGTGCGACTGCAGGTCGGACACGATGGCGTGGATGATGTAGTCGTGGCCGGTGGCCATCACCCACTCCGTCCAGTCCCAGTGGAAGCTCCGCGGATCCGGATCGTCCGTGTCGACGCCTAGCACGGGGTTGTTCTTGTACAGGTACTCGTACCCCGCGCAGAACTGCTTGTCAGGGAAGTCGTTGTTGTTCGTGATGTTGACCGCGTTCGCGAAGTAGAATGTGACGAGAGAGTCCTCCGGGCACACGTTCGCCTCGAACGGAGTGTAGCCATCGTTCGCGTGCGTGCCCGGCTCGATCCCGTCCGTCTTCCACACATACGCCAGGAACGGCTTCGTGGTGGGCGAGGTGGGGTGGTCAGGATCCGTGATGCCGTCGTTCTTGATGAGCACCTGCATGCCGGTCACGTAGTTGGCCCACGAAGGCGCCTGGAAGAGCACCGCGAACGCCATGCCCGCCTGTCCGGATATGCCGTTCTGCACGCTGCCGTAGTCGCTGTCGTCGTACGAAATCACGGTCTCCTTACCGGCCGCGACCCAGCTCAACTGCACGGCCTCGGCCGACGAGTTGCCGGCCGGGTCGAGCGCCTCGACGTAGTAGATGACCGTGGAGTCGGGGTTCACGACCGTGAGAGGAGGACTTGTCATGGGCACCCAGAAGCGCACTGCGTCCGGCTCCCCGGGTCCCGCCGGGAAGACCAGCAGCGAGTCCGGGGTGAACTCGTTGATCCCGTACCTGACTCGCATCTCAGAGGCTGTCGTGTCCGTTAGTCCGATCAGGGTGACGGAGGGAAGCCCCGTTCTCCATCCCTCGCCCCCCTCCGAGTCGGGCTCGGCTCCCACGAACGTCTCGAACGCCACGGGCGGCGCCTGCATGTCGAGGAAGATATTGGCGACGAGATCGCTCTCAGCGCGGTTCCCATACAGATCGGTGACGATGCCTTTGATCTCCTTGGGGCCCTCTTCACCGAGATCGACACTCTCCACCGTGAACCGTCCGATTCCGCCCTCGCTCTGGGCGGCAGGGTACGAGACCGCCGTGCCCTTGAGATCACCGTTCACCAGAATCCGAATTGTGGCGCCGACCTCAGCGCGGCCGCGCACGTCGATCACCGCGCTATTGAGAGCCGCCCCGTCGGGCGGATTGGTGATCCGGCTACCGACCGGGGGGTCGTTGTCCGCCTGCATGAGGTCCTTCGAGCATCCGCCCGAGAGCACAAGGCTCACAGACAGACCGAGAAGCACCAGGGGGGTCATCCATTTTTCCGGATGCCTCATCATCTGCACTCTCTCCTTCGTCTTCGCGGGTCACTGCGGCCCCCGGGCCGCTCCGCTCGCTTATTGTCCACCCACCATCAAGATAGCGCATTTTCCCGGCGACGGCAAGTCCGGGGAGTGCCTAGAACGAGTACGAGGCCGAGACCCTGTGGCTCGAGTCCAGGTACTCGTGCTTCCCGAACGCGTAGTCCACGGTGAAGCCTCCGAGCGCGAAACCGGCTCCAGCCGTCAGCTGCCCTGCTGAGAGGCCGCCCCTCACACCGACCATGTCGTGATACATGAACTCCGCGCCGTAGTGCGTGTCGGCCGATATCGACCCCACGTGGTATTCGTCCGCCAGAGCGCGATTCTCGAACCGGACGTCCGCGTCGGCCGCGACCGTCAGCACGCCGCCCATCGAGGGCAGCTCGAACCGCTGGGCCGCGCCCAACTTGGCCGTAGGCATGATGAGCTCGCGCTCCTTCGTGTCCCACGAGAGGAACGTCGTCGTTATGTCCTGCAGATTGGCCCCGAGCGTCGTCCCGTTCCAGAGGTCGAACTTGGCGCCCAGGTCGAAACCTGCACCGTAGCACGAGTAATCGGCGATGCTCTTGCCTATCAGCTTGAGGTTGCCGCCGACGCGAAGTCGCTCAGACACCCGTCTTCCATAAGACACCAGCAGCGCGGTCTCCGAGTCGCTCTCCCAGGTTATCCCCGCCTCGTCGTAGTAGATCCGGTTCTCGTCCTCTTCGAAGTCAGTGAAAGGGATGTTATCCACCGCCAGGCGTACGACGGTGACCGCGACCGCCCCGCCTCCGTTCAGCGGCATCACGCCCGCCCCGGTGTCGTAGTTGATCACGTCACCGAACGTCTCGGCGTGCATGAACTGCACGGCACGCCCACTGACATCCGCGACCCCCGCCGGGTTCCAGTAGCCGGCGGTGACGTCGTCTGCCACAGCCACGAACGCGCTGCCCATCCCCAGCGCCCTGGCGCCCACTCCATGCGTAAGAAACTCGCCCGCGTACTTGTTCGCGGCGAACGCCGGAATGGCGGCCACTAGGAATGACAGCGCGACGAGGATACTCGTATACGACTTCGAACGGGCCAAGGACAGTCCCTCTCGATGGTCGGGTTCGATTCCTCTCAAAGCCCTTTCTACCATGCGTCCTCCCGGCTGTAAAGGACGAAGAACGCCAGCGCGAGGACGACAGGCATCAGCCTCGAAGCTCCCTTCCGAGGAGGTGGCTCCGTATGCGCTCGTTTCGCCTGCCCGTCCTCACGATGTTTCCATCCACGTTGTTTAGACGGGCGGAAAGGCGAATGGCTTCAAGAAGATCGAATTCGTTTTCGGCCAGAAAGAGAAGGTTGCCGCGGTGGCGCCTGAGCCAGCCCTCCCAGGCCTCCCCGTAGTCGTGCATGTACCGGAGGGTCTCGGTTGACAGCCGGGCGAGGTTCTGGTCCTCCGCGTCGATGCGCTCCTCGACCGCACGCGGGGTGCACGGAAACGGAAGCGGCACTCGAAGGCCTCCTACCTGATGAGGATCATCTTGCGCGTGTCTTCAAACTCGCCGATCGCCAGCCTATACATGTAGACCCCGGCGGCCACGTCCGCTCCGAGTTCGTCCTTGCCGTCCCACTGCACCGAGTGGTCCCCGGGCCCCATGGCCTCGCTCAGGAGCGTCCTGATGAGGCGCCCCTGTATGTTGTATATGGACAGGACGACCGGTCCCTGGGCGCGCATCGTGAAGCCTATCATGGTGGACGGCGTGAACGGGTTCGGCCGGTTCTGATGAAGCACGGCCGGAGCCTCCCAGTCCTGGGGATGCTCCGTGACGCCGGCGTCCGTGGGACCGGCGCCCGACGTGACGGCGATGTCGTCCAGATAGACACCCTCGGCGACCTCGGACGCGTCGCTCATGAAGCGGAATCTCACCTGGAGTGTCTCGCCGACGGCGCGCTCGATGCCGTAGCCGTACTCCAGCCAGTCGCTGCCTATCGTGCCCAACTGCCCCAGCGCTCCTCCGCTTCCAAGGAAGTCGAGCGTGTCGACCGGCTCTCCTCCGGACAGAAGCTCGACGTACATCCCGTCCTCGTGGTACGTCGGGAACTCGTACCAGCACCAGAAGTGGAGTGCCGCTCCGGGCCCGACCACGAACTCGGGCGAGACAAGTCGCGCGTCCATCCCGTCCTGATAAGACCACGTATCATCCGAACCAGAGTACCAGCTCGTGGAACCGCTGTGTGCCCGTCTGGTAGTTGTCCGCCAGAGATCGTTGGCGCCGTCGTGAGTCCACCCCGAAGCCCCGCCCTCAAAATCGTCCGACATGCCGTTCTGGCCGATGCTGAGGCCGAACGAGCTCGAGAACGTGAAACCATCGGATGTGTCGATGTCGACCGTCATGTCAGGGAAGCGCGGCACCGGGCACGTTGGAGAGACCGAGACCGTGAACACGCAGTAGGACGAGCCTTCGGGCTGGACGTCACCGACGACGCGCGGCGTGCCCTCTGCGGTCACGTAACTATCGAGCGTGGACAGAAACGCTTCGACAGATGTCGCGGTCGCGAGCCCCTCGTTTCGCAGCTCAAGCATCACCTCCACGGTCTCCCCCGGCTCCAGCGCTCCGTCGCCGTCTCCGTGGGCCGTGTCGTCCAGCGAATAGGACCGCACGGTCAGCACCGGGGCCGCGATGGTGAGCGTCACGGCCGCCTTCCACGTTGTCCTGGTCTCACTGGTCGTAACGGTGAGGTCCAGAAGAGCCGTGTGCCGGTCAGGGCACCCCTCGTCGACGACGAGCGTGAACGGAGTGGACGGCGAGGCGATCCCGCCTCCCTCTATGTCACCGTAGGAAGCTTCCTCGGAGACCACCTGCACCATCGGATCGTCGGAGCGCAGGACCGCCTCGACGCCGGCGGCGGGGTCGGACCCGAGATTGCCCAGCGTCACACCAACCGTCAGCGTCTCGCCGGGGCCGGCCAGGCCGTCGCTGTTCCCGCCTTGCGAGTCGTCCACGGTCACCGTCGACGGCCGCACATACGCTCCGGTGGCGCTCACCGCGACGACGTCCTCGTACGGCCTGCAGTCCGGCGCGGTCACGGTGAGGTCGATGTCGCCCGGCGTGGTCAGCTGGATCGGCAGGACCGCTCCCCCGTCGCTTCCGGATGTGGCCCGCTCATACAGGCCACCCGCGCCCTGAAGGCAGACGACCGCTCCCTGCACGGGGCCTTGGGACGTCCAGACAGAGACGTCGAAGCTCGTTGCTCCGGCCGCAACTGTCTCGGGGTAGGAGACCTCGAGCTGCCTGGGTTCGTCGGTCCAGACGGGCATCTCCGGGTCGCCCAGGAGGTTCAGCTCATACTGGTTCCAGCGGTATACGTTCTCGTCGCGCGAGAGAGGCACGAGCTCCGCCTTGGCGACCGCCAGAGCGGCGCCCAGTCCGCTTGGGGTTTCGCCGAACACCGTCTTGTAGAAGCCCTGCATGAAGCGCTCTGAGTATCCGAACCCCGGGTTGCCGGGAGCGGCCCATCCGTATCTGCTGTTGCCGATGAATGCGACGGCGCCGCCGTTTGGGTTCCGCATGAAGCTCTCGGCTATGCACGTGTCGCTCTCCAGGTCGAAGGCCGCCGGCCAGCAGCCGATCGAGTACATGATCGGCTGGCGCGCTCCGTTCGTCAGCGCGGCGGCGCCGCTCCTGTCGAGATAGCCCTCGCCGCATCCGATCACGGTGAACCAGGCGTGCCCGCTATGCAGGAAGTGTCCCTGCCCCGCGTTCAGCGCCGCCGTCACGCTGCCGACGCTCTCGTTGCCCAGCGTCTCGTAGAGCTTCGTGATCGGATCGTAGCGCGGGGGCACGTACAGGCGATCGATCATGTCGAGGGCGAGCCCCGAGTTCGTGTAGGGCTCGGTCCAAAGGACCTCCCCGGCCATCAGCATGTCGAGCCCGGCCCCGGGCTCGGGAGCCCGCTCGTAGGTCAGCAACTTCTGAACGAACGCCTGGACGTCCGCGTTGGTCCGCACTGAGGCTCTGCCGACGAAGACGTCCGGGTACAGGTCCACACCGTCGGTGGTCTCTCCGTAGATGCCGTCGCCGTCGAGGTCCCACGTGCCGTCCAGATCGGAGTAGTACAGGTCGCACCCGATCGCGTCCTCGTCGGCGTGTCCCCCGGCCTCGGAGGTCATGGCGTAGGCGCGTCGGGCCGGGACCACCTGCGTGTCGCCTCCGAGCAGGAACCACGTGGCGCCCCACGTGGCCGCCGCGTCGGCGATGAAGCTCCGTATACGGGACTGCGTGTCGACGCCCTCGTAAGCGGATTCGATCCAGTCGACGGTGACGGTCGTGGCGGGCACACCCTTGCGGGTCTTCCAGTCGACGAGAGGTTGGAAGGACGCCACGTAGCCCGCGTCCGTCACGACGACGTAGTCGTACACGCCCGGTTCGAGCCTGCTTCTCCGTTCGCCCGCAGTCCCCAGCGACGGTGTCACGGCTCCTGGATTGGCAACGAGTCGTCTCGCCGACGGGCCGACCGACCGACCGGCAACGGCCGCGTTCGACGGAAGCTGGTCCGTTTCGTAGTGCAGCCTCACGTCTATTCTGCTGAAGAACCGGAGCCTTCCGGTCTCGGGCAGGAACTGGACCGGTCGCACCTCGAGCCCCGCCAGGGAGTTGCCGCCGAGCCGGCCCACGGACACCATCTCCACCACGGTCGATGGGTAGGGGCCGCCTCGCGAGTACGCCGAGGCGTCCGGTTCGGTGAAGCGCCAGGGCGGGGGTTCCATCCCCGGTATGGGAAGTATGCGGGGAGCCTGGACTGGCAGGGGTACGACTCTCTCCAGGAGTTCGCTGCTCTCCGCTCCGATGATCTCGAGACCAACCACCCTGGCTCCCGAGGGAAGCGCGAGCGTCACCACCTGCTGGGGCAGCTGCGGTTTTCCGACCTCTCCCGTGAGGCCGCACCCCGCAAGCTCCACGACGTCGTAGCCGCCGTACCTGGACAGGGTCAGGTCCTGCTGGGAGAACGTGATGGTCTGATCCACCTGCTCCGCACTGGAGCCACCCGCCACCGTCAATGTGAGCAACAGCGGCGCGAGCCAGGCGGTGAGTCTAGAGCTCGTTCTCAAACGCCCCTCCCACGAGCCTCCCACGGCTCTCGACTCCCAGCTTGATACTTGCGATCGGAGGTGTCAAGCCGCCGCTCACTGTGCAGCGAGGCGTCCGGCGGCCATATGAACGGGGCTCAGCACCGTTTCGACCGTGGCGTCCCTAAGCGCAGTGCGTTGCGGGCGCACTCTGCCAGCGGACAGGACGTGCACAGAGGTGTTGGCCTGCAGTGTTCCTTGCCCAGTTTCACTATGAGAGCGTGGTACTCCCCCATCAGCTGACGGTCCCTGGGCAGCGATGCCTCGAAGACGCGCTGGATCTCATCGTAGCCGGCCCTCGCGCGAACCAGGCCGTGTCTGACCGCGAAGCGCCTCGTGTAGGCGTCGACCACGAAGACGGGACGCCGGCCCGCGTAGAGCACGATGGCGTCAGCGGTCTCCGGGCCTATCCCGTGAAGCTCGAGCAGCGCAGAGCGAAGTGCCTGGGCATCCTGCGCCAGGAACCGCTCCCAGCTCTCCCACGTGCGGCCTGCGGCCGTGACCAGCTGCTTGATCGTGCGGGCCTTCCTGCGGTAGAAGCCGGCCGGTCCTATCAGACGCTCGAGCCTTTCGACCTCCATTGTGTCGATGGCTTCCGGCGAGAGCGCTCCCACGGACGCGAGTTCGCCAACGGCGAGCTCGGCGTTTCGCCAGGCAGTGCCCTGTGTGAGGACGGCGCCGACGGCCATCTCGAACGTCGTGTCGGACGGCCACCACTCCTGGGGGCCGAACGCGGCGAGGAGGATCTCGTATGCCGCGAGTATCCGATTCACTGGGCGGCGGCCCCCCTGCCTCACAGGGCTGCAAATTAAGAACAGGGTCCTGCGACGGACCCTGTCTCGAGTGGTGCCCGGAGCGAGACTCGAACTCGCACAGGCATAAGCCCACCACCCCCTCAAGATGGCGTGTCTACCAGTTCCACCATCCGGGCACGTATTCGATTGTCCGAGCGGGACATCCTGCGCGCGATGGCCGTCGGGCCCTACTCGCCGCCAGCGGGCTGTGGCTCCGCAGGCTGACTCTCCGTGGCCCCGGTCTGGCCGGCGTCGGGAGCCGTCGGCTGCTCAGAGCCGGGCAGAGCCGTCGGCAGCTCGTTGCTCGGCACGGCCTCACCCGAGGCCGCCGCAGGAGTTGCCGCCCTCCGTTCCAGGCTGCCTTCGACGGTCCCCAGGATCCTGCCGCGCGAAACAAGCGCCAGCGTCAGGGATGTCAGCATGAACGCTATTGCAAGGTAGCGCGTCGCCTTCGTCAGAAAATCGGCCGCCGTCTGCCCACCGAACACCGCCCCAACACCGCCGGCCCCGCCGAACGCGCCCGCGAGCCCGCCGCCCTTGCCCGACTGCAGCAGCACGACCAGCATCAACGAGACGCAGATGAGTATGTGTATCCCCAGGATCACGCCCGCCATCGATGACCTCCGTTTGCCTCTTCGATTCCAGAGCCGGCCAATCTGCAACGCGACGGCAGTCCTGTCACCCTGCCGCCGCCACTATGCCCGCGAAGCTGTCGGCTTCGAGGCTCGCGCCTCCCACGAGGACGCCGTCCACGTCGCTCTCGGACAGGAGCCCTCCGGCGCTGTCAGCCTTCACGCTTCCACCGTAGAGGATGGGCATCCCACCGGCCTCAACCTTACCAAAGATACCAGCAATCGCGTCACGAATCAAGACGTGAACTTCATTGGCCATCTCGGGTGACGCTGTACGGCCCGTGCCTATGGCCCATACCGGCTCGTAGGCCACGGCCACGCGGCCCGCGTGGTCCGGGGCCACGTCCTTGAAGGCCGCTCCGATCTGTCCCCGCACGACGTCCTCGGTGAGCCCGCTCTCGCGCTCAGAGAGGACCTCTCCCACGCACACGATGGGCCTGAGGCCGCCGCTCAGGACGTGTTTGAGCTTCCTGTTGACGTCCTCGTCGGTCTCGCCGAAGATGGCCCTTCTCTCGGAATGGCCGAGCAGCACGTGGGTCACGCCCAGGTCCTCGAGCATCTCCGGGGAGACCTCGCCAGTCAACGCGCCGCTCTTCTGCCACGACGTGTTCTGCGCCCCGACCTCGACGCGCATGTCCCTGGCTGCATCGACCGCGGTCTCCAGACAGACGAACGGGGGGAACACGAGCACTTCCGAGCGGAAGTCCATTCCCGCCAGCTTGTTGCGAAGGGCCAGCATGAACCGCCTGGTCTCGCGAGCCGTCTTGTTCATCTTCCAGTTGCCGGCGACTATCGTCGTTCTCATCATCGCGAATCCTCAGTCGGCGTCGGTAAGGACCTCTATGCCGGGCAGCTTCTTGCCCTCGAGAAACTCGAGGGAGGCTCCGCCGCCGGTCGAGATGTGCGTTATGTGCTCGGCGACGCCGGCGTCGTTCACTGCCGCCACCGAATCCCCCCCGCCGACGACGCTCATCGCGCCCTCATCGGTCCTGGCTGCCACGGCCCGTGCCACCGCGTTGGTCCCAGCGGAGAACCTGGGGTCCTCGAACACGCCCATGGGGCCGTTCCAGACGATCGTTCGAGCTCTAGCGATCTCGGCCGCGAAGGCCCGGACGGTGCGCGGCCCGATGTCGAGCCCCTTCATCCCGTCAGGTATCTCGTCAGACGCGCTCGGGATCGGCACGTCGTCACCGTCGAGGTCCGGCGCCGTGAGCACGTCGACCGGAAGCAGGAAGACCTTGCCGAGCTCCTCCGCCCTCCGAAGGATGCTCGAGGCCACGTCCAGCTTGTCCTCCTCCAGCAGCGAGTCGCCCACGCGGCCTCCCCGCGCCTTGATGAACGTGAAGGACATGCCGCCGCCGATCAGGAAGCCGTCGGCCTTCGACATCAGATTCTCAATGACCCCGATCTTGTCGGAGACCTTCGCTCCGCCCAGTATCGCCACGTACGGGCTCTCGGGGTTCTCGGTGACGTGAGACAGATTCTCGATCTCGGCCTCCATGAGGAAGCCCATCGCTCTGACGTCGAAGCACTCCGCTGCGCCCACGGTGGACGCGTGAGCACGGTGCGCCGTGCCGAATGCGTCGTCGACGTAGACGTCGCCCAGCTCGGCGAGAGCGCCCGCGAAGCGCGGCTCGTTCTTCGTCTCCTCCTCGTGAAAGCGGAGGTTCTCGAGCAGGGCCACCTGGCCGTCGGCGAGTCTCTCGACTACCGACCTGGCGGGCTCACCGACGCAGTCGGTCGCCGTGGCGACGTCCCTTCCTTCGAGGAGCTCGCCCAGCCTTGCTGCCACCGGAGCCATTCGAAGCGCGTCCACCACCTTGCCCTTAGGCCGTCCGAGGTGGGACATGAGCACCGCGCGGCCGCCGTGTTTCACGATGTGCTCTATGGTCGGCAGCGCCCTTCTTATCCGGGTGTCGTCGGTGATCGATCCGTCCTTCAGGGGCACGTTGAAGTCCACCCGCGTGAGGACACGCTTGCCCCCGACGTCGACGTTCCTGACGTTCAGCTTGCGGATCACTTCGTCCACCTCCAGCCACGCCTGCTTCCAGCCGCCCACGCGGGGCGACCGCCCGACCGCGAGCAGCTACTTGCCGGCGACGAGCTTCATCATGTCGACCATGCGCGCCGCGTATCCGGCCTCGTTGTCGTACCACCCGAGCACCTTCACCATGTTGCCGCCCATCACCTTCGTGAGCGGGGCATCGAACGTGCAGGAGTGGCGGTCGCCGGTGAGGTCGACCGACACGATCGGCTCCTCGGTGTACGCCAGGTACCCCTTGAGCGGGGGCTCCGACGCGGCCTTCTTGAAGGCGGCGTTCACCTCCTCCGCGGTCGCGCTCTTGCTCAGTTCGAGGACGAAGTCGACCAGGGAGACGTCCGGCGTGGGCACGCGGATGGCCATGCCGTCCAGCTTGCCCTTGAGTTCTGGTATGACGGTGGTGATGGCCTTCGCCGCTCCGGTCGTTGTCGGTATCATCGAGACGGCGGCCGCCCGGGCGCGCCGCAGGTCCTTGTGAGGAAGGTCGAGGATCCTCTGGTCGTTGGTGTAGGCGTGCACGGTCGTCATGAGGCCGCGCTCTATGCCGAAGCCGTCCAGGAGCACCTTGATCATGGGGGCAGCGCAGTTCGTCGTGCAGGACGCGGTTGAGATGATGTTGTGCTTCGCCGCGTCGTATTCCCCGTCGTTCACTCCCATCACGATCGTGATGTCCGGCTCCTTCGCCGGGGCCGAGATCATGACCTTTCTCGCTCCGGCCTGCAGGTGCTTCGACGCGCCGGCGCGGTCACGGAAGACGCCCGTCGACTCGATGACGACGTCGATACCGAGCTTGCCCCACGGAAGTCCGGCCGGATCCTTCTGCGACAGGATCTCGATGCGCTTGCCGTTCACGACGATCGCGCCGTCCTCGCTCGTGACGGTCCCGTCGAAACGGCCGTGCACCGAGTCGTACTTCAAGAGGTGCGCGAGTGTCTTCGCATCGGTAAGGTCGTTGATCGCCGCCAGCTCGAAGTCGCCCGACGCCCCGGCGATGCGCAGCACGAGCCTTCCGATCCGTCCGAATCCGTTGATGGCGTACTTGAGAGCCATTTGTCTCCTCCTGTTTGAAATCCGCTGCTGGTACGGGTCGCGGCCCGCCAGAGGGGCCACGCTCGGTCGCTTGACCGGCTACGCGCGATTCGCCGACCCAAAGAGCCTTATCTTGGAAGCCACCACCTCTTTCATGCCCTCTCTCGCCGCGCCGAGTATCTTCCTGGGGTCGAAGACCTCGGGTTTGTCCGCCAGCATCTGACGGACGCGTCCCGTGAATGCCAGACGCAGGTCGGTATCGATGTTGACCTTGGCTATGCCGTGGGGGATCGCTTCAGCGATGCTCTCGGCGGGGACCCCGCGCGCTCCCTTGAGCTCTGCGCCGTAGCGCTGGGCCAGAGCGAGCACGTCCTCCGGCACGGCCGACGCGCCGTGGAGCACGAGCGGCACCGCCACTCTGGACGCGATCGCCTCCAGCCTGTCGATGGCGAGCCTGGGGGCGCTCTTGAACTTGTACGCGCCGTGCGACGTGCCTATGGCCACGGCCAGCGAGTCGCAGCCCGTTTCGTCGACGAACCGCTCGGCCTCGGCCGGGTCCGTGAAGACGGCCTCACCCTCTCTCACGACCACCTCGTCCTCGACACCAACGAGCCGGCCCAGCTCCGCCTCGACCGATATGCCCAGCGGTCGTGCCATCTCCACAACGCGTTTCGTTATGCGGACGTTGTCCTCGAAGGGGTGGTGGGAGCCGTCGATCATCACCGACGTCCACCCGCCCTCTATGCAGCGCTCCACGATCTCCACGTTCGCGCCGTGGTCGAGGTGCAGCGCGGCCGGAACACCGGTCTCGATCGACAGGTTCTCGACCATGTTCCGGATGTTGGAAAGCCCGGCGTACTTGATGGCCGACTCCGACGTGGAGACCATGACCGGCGACTGCAGCTCCGCCGCCGCAAAGAAGATGGCCTGTGTTATCTCGAGGTTGCTCGTGTTGAACGCGCCGACGGCGTATCCCTGGGTCCTCGCCGGCACGAGAAGCTCGTTGCCTGCCACCAGCGGCATTCTGCCTCCCTGGGTTCCCTGCTAGCCGAAGAACGTGCGCGCGACGTCGAAGAGGTCCATGTCCACACGCTTGACACCCTCCGTGGCGTGCGACAGGGCGACCGGAATGACCTTGTCACCGGTCAGACTGACCATCTTGCCGAAGTTGCCCTGATGAGCAAGGTCGGCGGCGAGCACCCCGAACCGCGTGCCGAGCACTCTGTCGAACGCGGTCGGTGTTCCACCGCGCTGAATGTATCCCAGCACGGACACGCGCGTCTCGTATCCCGTGCCGCTCTCGATGGCGTGAGCGAGCTTGTTGCCGATCCCCCCCAGCCGGACGTGGCCGAACGAGTCGGTCGTCTGCTCCAGTGTGACGACCCCGCCCTGTGTCCCGTCCGGTCCGTCGGTCGGATACTGGGCGCCCTCGGCCACTACCACGATGCTGAAGTTCTTGCCGCGCTCGTGGCGCTTCCTGATGACGGCGCAGATCTCCTCGAGCGAGATCTGTATCTCGGGGATGATTATCAGATCGGCCCCGCCCGCGATCCCTGCCTTCACGGCGATCCAGCCTGTGTGCCTTCCCATGACCTCGACGACCACCACACGGTTGTGGGACTCGGCCGTCGTGTGGAGACGGTCTATGGCCTCGGTGGCGATGGTGACCGCGGTATCGAAGCCGAACGTGAAGTCGGTGCCGACGATGTCATTGTCTATGGTCTTGGGGACGCCTATCAGCGGCAGGTCCTGTTCCTCGAACAGCCGCGACGCGACACCGAGCGTGTCCTCGCCACCGACAGTTATCAGTGCGTCTAGCGACTCCTTCTTGAACCTGCGTCCGATGTCTTCCACGCCGCCGTCGACCTTGTAGGGGTTCGTCCTCGACGTCCCGAGGATCGTCCCACCTCGCGGAAGGATGCCCGACACCTCGTCGAGGCCGAGCTTCACGGTGTTGCCCGCCAGGACGCCCGCCCAACCGTACCTGAATCCCACCACGGTCCCGCCGTACTTGCCGATCGTGCGTCGGACCACCGCCCTGATCACAGCGTTCAGGCCCGGGCAGTCGCCCCCTCCGGTCAGCATGCCTACTCTCATGGTGTCCCCCAGACAGTGCACTTCCGACACGTCGGTACGAATCTCATATGCTATGACCCCGCGGCGACCGATGTCAACCCGATTCGCCTTCGTCCCCGTCAGGTGTCCCTGCCACGGCCAGGCCGACCGCCTCGGACGCGCCCGCGTCCAGGGCGGCTCCACAGGCGGCCGCCATCGTGGCACCGGTCGTTACGACGTCGTCGATGATGAGCAGGCGCGCGCCGTCGAGCCGCGAGGGGGCCGCGAAGGCGCCTGAGACGTTGCGCAGCCTTTCGCGCCTGGTCAGATCGGTCTGCGTGCGCGTCGCCCTGACGCGCACGAGCGCGCACTGGACCGGAAGTCCCAAGGCCTCTGCCAACGCCCGCGCCAGGAGTTCCGACTGGTTGAAGCCCCTCTCCCTTCTCCGACTCCGGTGGAGCGGAACCGGCACGACCGCGTCGACGCTACCTCCGGCAAGGCGCCATGCCTCGGGAGCCGTCACACCGGCCAGCTCGCACGAGAGCGACAGCCTGTGGTCGTACTTGAGCGCGCGCAAGAGCGTCCTGGTCGGGCCGGCGAACGACATCGCGTAGCTGACACGGTCGATCCGCGAGCCGGGCGGGGCCTTCGTGGCCCCCGGATTTACCACCACCTGCAGCCTGCACTCGCGGCACAGGTGTCGCAGTGACCCGGCCAACGGGGTCCCGCACGCCAGGCATCTGTCCGGGAAGAGGAACGCGAGGACGGCCCTGACGGCCGCCCGTCCGAATCCGTTGCTGTTGGGCAAGGTCTGACTCGCCTGCGGGGAACGTTGCTATCGCGCACCGCGCGCGCGCGCGCGCAGGTAGAGCATGAAACCCAGGGACACCACCGCGAGGGCGATACCCGTGGCCTGGTTGTTCGTAAGAGCCAGGCTGCCGGTGCGGAAGATGTACGACACCGACTCGTAGTGTCTCAGGGGGTCGATGAAGAACCTGTACACCGCGAGCATCAGGACGAAGAGCCAGAGGAGGAAACCTTCGAAGGGCTTCCTGCGCTCGACGGCGAGGAGCACGAAGAAGAAGAAGAGCGCAGAGAGCGAAGCGTACAGCTGCGTTGGGTGGACGGCGAGGCCGTGGAACGTCACGTCGGCGTACGAGCCGGCGGGGAACTGCACGGCCCACGGAAGGTCGCATGGCTCCCCGAAGCAGCACCCGTTCAGGAAGCAACCGATCCTGCCGATGGCCACGCCGAGGGCAAGCGACGGAGTCACCACGTCGGCCGCCAGCCAGACGTCGACGCCGCGCTTGCGGAAGAAGAGAAGCCCCGTGACGACGCCGACCACCACGCCTCCGTAGAGCGCCAGCCCACCGTCCCAGATACGCGGTACCTGTGAGAGATGCCTGCCGAACCAATCCCAGCGGGCGGCCACGTAGGCTCCTCTCGCCCCGAGGATCGAGAGGATGATGACGAAGAACGCCATGTCGATGATGATGTCGGGATTCAGGCCCACACCGCGGGCGCGCCGCCTGGCCAGCAGGATGCCGACGAGAAACGCGACGGCCATCGCCACGCCGTAGCTGCGGATGGGAAAGCTCCCGATGTGGAACAGTATTGGGTGCATAGGTCCTTCCGTTCGTTTGCGTGCCGGGCCGCCTCAGTATTCCATACGCCTGAGACCCATGCCAAGCACAATCCCGATGGACGCC
>CAZLTC010000048.1:0-18319 GCA_964562405.1 uncultured bacterium
TCCAGGAGGAGAACTACTTCTTCCGGCTCTCCAGGTACACCGAGCCGCTGCTCGAGCACATCGAGCGGAACCCGGAGTTCATCGAGCCGCAGTCCAGGCGGAACGAGATCATACAGCTGCTCAGGGGCGGGCTTGCGGACATAAGCGTCACGCGCGCGGGGGCCGCCTGGGGCGTGCCCCTTCCGATGGACGAGTCGCAGATGATCTATGTCTGGGTCGACGCGCTCACGAACTACATCTCCGCCCTCGGCTTCGGCCGGGACGAGGCCGCGTTCCGCAAGTGGTGGCCGGCCGACGTCCACATCGTCGGGAAGGACATCACGAGGTTCCACTGCGTGATCTGGCCCGCCATGCTGATGGCGGCGGGAGTGGAGCTGCCGCGCAAGGTCTTCGGCCATGGGTTCGTCTACTTCAAGGGACAGCGGCTGTCCAAGAGCCTCGGTGTCGTCGTCAATCCGCTGCAGGCCGCCGACGTCTTCGGTCCGAGCGCGCTTCGGTACTACCTGATGAGGGAAGGCACCTACGGCAAGGACGTCGACTTCACGTGGGAGCAGTTCCGTGTCAGGTACG
The DNA here is from genome assembly GCA_964562405.1 of uncultured bacterium. GTDB lineage: Bacteria > Joyebacterota > Joyebacteria > Joyebacterales > Joyebacteraceae > WJLY01. Next base: position 571 of record CAZLTC010000048.1, read on the forward strand.
ACTCGGAGCTGGCTAACGACCTCGGGAATCTCGTCTCCCGTGCAAGCGCGATGGTCGCCAAGTTCCTGGGCGGTTCCTTCGCGCGCCCGACACCGGGAGCCGAGGGGGACCTGGCTCGACTCGCGGTCGAGGTGCGCGGCACGGTGGTCCGCGAGATGTCGACCTACGCGCCTCAGGCTGCGCTGTCCGCCGTATGGGAGCTGGTGCGGCGGGCTAATACCTACATAGAAGAAGAGAAGCCCTGGGTCCTCGCGAAGGAGGGCTCGACGAGAGTCGCGTCCGTGCTCTTCGATGTCCTCGAATCCATCAGACAGATCGCCGTGCTCTCGTGGCCCGTAATGCCGGGGAAGTGCGAGGAGATACTCGAAGGCCTCGGGCTGACCATGGAGCCCGGCGGTGCGCCCCTGGACGAGGTTCTGGAGTGGGGCGCGGGGTGGCCGGAGAGGATCGACATTCGCAGAACGAACGCGGCGTTCCCTAAGTACACGGATGAGGATCTGGCCGGCGCCTTCGACGCGAGGCCGGCCACGGCGAAGGCGAAGGCTGCGCCCTCAGTCGTTGAGAAGAAAGGCGAGAGCGGCATGCTCAAGTTCGAGGACTTCCAGAAGCTGGAACTCAAGCTGGCCCGGGTGATCGCCGCCGAGAAGGTGGAGGGAGCGGACAAGCTGCTGAAGCTCAGGGTCGACCTCGGGGGCGGGGATGAGCGGCAAATGGTGGCTGGTATCGCCACATCGTACGACGCCGAGAGCCTCGTCGGCCGAACGATCGTCGTCGTGGCCAACCTCGAGCCGGCCACGATACGGGGCGTCGAGTCCCAGGCGATGCTCCTGGCGGCCGCCGGCGATCAGGGGACGTCGGTCCTCGTCCCGGACAGGGAGCTTCCGCCCGGCACGAAGGTGCGCTAGTGTCGACTCCCCGAACGTCCATGCCGGAGCGCGCGGGACGTCCGGCGCGCCTCTGCGACACACACGTTCACCTCAATCTCGACGACTACGCGCGCGACAGGGAGGCCGTGATCGGCCGAGCTCTGGACGCCGGACTTGAGTTCATGGTCAACGTTGGGTTCAACCTGCCCACATCTCTCGAGTCCGTCGAACTCGCCGAGGCACACGATTTCATCTACGCATCCGTGGGCGTCCATCCGCACGACGCAAGCGACCTGACCGATGGCATGCTCTCGACGTTGAGAGACCTGGCTGGCAACCCCCGCGTCGTCGCGGTCGGCGAGACCGGCCTCGACTACTACCGCGACCTGTCGCCCCGGAGCGAGCAGCGCGATGCGTTCCGGAGGCAGATACGGTTGGCGCGGGAGCTGGAGCTGCCGCTCATCATCCACAACAGGGACGCGCTCAATGACGTTCTCGACATCATGGACGAGGAGAACGCCGACGAGGTCGGGGGTGTGATGCACTGTTTTCCGGGGGACGCCGCGTATGCGCGCGAGGTGGTGGCGCGCGGATTCCACGTTGGCATAGGCGGCCCCGTCACGTACTCGATGAAGGGCCGGCTGGTCAACGTGGCCAGAGAGGTTCCACGCGGCCGTCTGCTGCTCGAGACGGACGCCCCTTGGCTGACCCCGGAGCCGCACCGGACGGAGGCGCGCGAGCGGGGCGAGCACCCCAGGAACGAGCCATCGTATGTGTACGACGTGGCAGTGGCGATCGCCTCGATCAGGGGCGTGGACGTTGAGGACCTCGGGCGGGCCACGACCGGGAACGCCATGAAGCTCTTCGGGATAGGACCCGCGGGCCGCGCGTCGATAGCGTACGAGATGTGGGGCAACCTCTACCTCAACATCACCAACAGGTGCACGAACGAGTGTGAGTTCTGTCTGCGCTACCAGTCGGACACGCTCTGGGGGTACTGCCTGAAGCTCGCCGGAGAGCCGACCGTCGAAGAACTGATGGAGGCCATAGGTGATCCGACGGCGTACCGGGAAGTGGTCTTCTGCGGGTACGGCGAGCCTACGGTGAGACTCGATGTGGTACTGGAGGTGGGCAGGCGGCTGCGCGCGGCCGGCGCCCGGGTGCGACTGGACACCAACGGCCACGGAAGCCTCATATGGAACAGGAACATAGCACCTGAGCTGTCCGATGCGATCGATGCGGTGTCGGTAAGTCTGAACGCGCAGGATGCCGCGACCTACTCGAGGCTGTGCCACCCCAGATTCGGCGAGAAGACCTACGAACACGTCCTCTCCTTCATAAGAGAGTGCAAGGCGGCCGGCATCGAGACCGCGGCGAGTGTCGTGGCGGTTTCGGGCGTGGACGTCGACGCGGCGAGGAGAGTGGCTGAAGGTCTGGGCGTGACTCTCAAGGTTCGCGGCGGTGAAACGACACGGCGCGCGTGAGGGCGCGCTGCCGTCGACATCACGCCGCGGAGCGCCGCTTTCGACGAGGTCGCGCGCCGACCGAGGTCAGGAGCGATGATGCGGCCCACGCCGGCATCCGAGATGCTTTCGAAGTACGGGCTTGCCCCGTCGAAGGAGCGAGGGCAGAATTTCCTGGTTGACGGCAACGTTGCGCAGAAGGTGGTCGAAGCCGTCAAGCCTTCGAGCGAGGAGATCGTGGTCGAGATAGGCCCCGGCTTCGGCGCGATCACGTTCGGGCTGGCTGAGCGCGCCCGGCACGTCGTCTGCATAGAGTTCGACTCGGGCATAGCGAGGGCCTTCAGGGAGGAGTATGGTGAACTCGCGGGCGTCACGCTCGTCGAGGGGGACGCGCTCGAGTTTGACCTCCGCCGGGCGGCGGAGGGTTTCGGTGTGGCGAAGGTGGTGGTCGCCGGCAACCTTCCCTACAACTTGACGAGCCCCGTTCTGAGACTCGTCATTGATAGCCGGCGGTGGGTCTCGCGCGCAGTGCTGATGATGCAGAAGGAGGTGGCCGACAGGCTCCTCGCGGAGCCGGGAGAGAGCGAGTACTCCGCTCTCACGGCCGTAGTGCGCTTCCACGCCGACGTGCGACCTCACTTCGTTGTCAGGAGGACGTGCTTTCATCCGCGACCTGCCGTCGCCTCGCGCCTCGTCGAGCTGGATCTCGACACGTGTCCTGGTAGGCAGGCGAATCCCGAGCTCTACGCGGCCGTCGTTCACGCGGCGTTCGGGAAGAGGCGCAAGATGCTGAGGGGAACCTTGACGGAGCAGGCCGTGCTGGCGGGGACGACCGTCGAGCAGCTGGCCGCGGAGACGGACCTCGACCTTTCGCGGCGCGGCGAGACCCTCTCGGTCGAAGAGTTCGAGCAGCTGGCTCTCGCACTGGAGCGCGCCCGCGCGGGGCGCCAAGGCGGCGGAGTACAAGCGTGACCCTACGACGCGCCATCCTCACAGCTCTCCTCGCCGGTCTCGGTCTGGTGCTCGTGGTCGAGCCCGTGGTCGCGCAGGAAGAGGATGAGGAACAGGTCCAGGGTGAGGAGGAAGAGGCGCCGGAGCACCCGCTCGCGGGGACCTTCCGGAGACAGACCAGCGTCTGGACCCCGGAATTCCACCCCAACTACAAGCTGACTCACACGCGCGACCAGGACGTGTCCTCCTGGACCCACGCGTTCAACATGATCTACCCGTTCACCCCGAACGTTTCCTTCAGGGCATCGTCCAATATCGTGCTGCGCGAGAACGAAGCCCTCAGCCGGACCAACACGCAGGAGACCTGGAACGCCGGGTTGGACATCGCCGTCTCATCCGCGATCGGGACCGGCATCAGATTCACGCGCACGAATCAGGAGGACGTCAGGAACAAGGGCGAATCAAACGAGGTGCGGAGCTTCAGGGAGCGGGAGTCGGTCAACCTCACTACCGATTACAAGAAGACCCTGATGAACGACATCGGCCTGACCCTCGGCGCAACAGGCGGTATCGAGAGCAACAAGTACGGAGACGTCAAGAGCAAGGGAGCCACCCAGCGGATCAACGCGGGCATCACGTATGCGGCGCCGCTCGGTGTCGGCACCGACTTTCGCTACAACAGCAGCCACTCGCTGCTGGACTCGGAACAGGGATCGCTCAAGAGCACCGACGAGTCATTCGAGCACAACCTGTCAGGTCACGTCGAGTACGACTGGATGGACAATGGCTTCGCGGTTGACATGCGCCGTGGGACATCCAGTAAGGAGTACCCAAAGGACCAGCAGACCGAGAAGCGCATTGGGAATTCCGAGGCGCTGGATTTCAAGGCGGACCTCGAGCTCGTCGAGAATCTCTCCACAGCAGTCGGACTCAGCTACTCGAGAACAAGCGTCAGCTACATGCTGGAGCCGTCGAAGGACAACGATATGCGGACCCGCGCCACAAACGCGAGCATCGGCTACACGATGGGTGGGACCCGTTTCACGGCGGAACTCAGGTCCGAGAAGAAGCGCAGCAACTACTTTGATACGCAGACGGGCGACTCCTACTCGAACAGCGCGACCGCGTCGATGAGCCGCGACTTCGGAGACAAGCTCGGCGCCACCATCAGGGGTCGCACTAGCCTGGTCTCGCACCACTACGACGACATCGAGGCCAACGACCAGGACCGCGACCTGTTCGACCAGGAGGGGACGCTTCAGGTCGACTACACTCCACGCAGCGACATCACGACATCGCTCTTCGTGAAGCTGCGCGAGGACAATCTCATCTACATAAGAAGGAGCCGGACGGGGGACAACAAGACCTCACAGACCTACTCCATTCAGCCATCGATAACCAAGAGATTCGGCCCGAAGGTCGCCGTGACTCAGAAGTATGAGCTGTCCGCCGACTACACCTTCTATACGTACGATTCTGATTCCAACTTCCTGATCCGCAACTTCACGGTGAGCACGTCGCTCGACTGGTCACCCATTGGCAGGGTGCGGCTGTCGGTCGACCACCGCTACCGCTCTCAGGATGAGGGGGCCTACGTCGAGGACGAGTTCGGCGTAGAACGGTACGGCAAGAACAGCGAGCGCGACGACAACAACCTGGATCTGAGGGTCGACTACAAGTTGTTTGGGGTCGTAAGCCTCGTGATCGTGCAGAAGCTCTCGTATCAGAAGAAATGGGACATCGAAGACGGAGCAAGAGAACTTGCCTGGGAGAAGTTCGACACATCTCTCTCAGGGAAGGCACAAGCAGACTACCAGCTGGATAACGGAGCCAAGATCAGCTTCACGGTCGGCCGCATCTATCGAGACGCCTCGAACATCACCGACCGGCAGCGAGAGGTCTGGGATATCACGCTCAACATCGACAAGACATTCTGACGGAGGAAGAGGGTGCTTCCCGTGCTCAAGACACTGAATCGTACCAGAGGCGCCGGCGAGAGTGGCCGTGCGTCGGCCGCCAGCGCGGCAAGGACCATCGCGCTCCTGTCCACGCTGTGGGCGGCGCTGCTGATGGCCGGGTGCATCTTCAGCCCGCGCGAGCCCGACGGTCCGCCCGAGGGCATAGTCACCGGCTGGGAGACCCCCATCAACACCGGCATCGTTCTCTCCAACCTGAAGGCGGCGTTCGAGGGCGAGGGTCTCGCGAACTACAGGGAGTGCTTCGCGGACAGCTTCAGGTTCCACGTGGACCCGTCGGACTCGCTCTACGCCTACGCCCAGGGGTATGGGGACCTCTACATCAACTGGACACGCGACGACGAGGAGCGCGCCGCCAACGGCATCTTCGGCGACGCGAAAGACATCACCCTCACATTCACGACCATCCAGCAGCCCGACGAGAGCAGCGACAACACCTACCGCATCGAGGAGTACTCGCTCACGATCGAGTGGGATTCCCCCGGTCAGCACCAGGAGGTGCAGTACAAGGGGCGGGCGTCCCTGCACATGCGACGTGACGCCACGGGGCGCTGGGCCATATACAGGTGGGTCGACCGCCGGCTAGGCACCGGCACGAACAGCACCTGGGGCATGCTGCGCGGCGACTACGGATACTAGGCGGGCGGGTCCGCTCCGCGAGCCGCCGCAACATGCCCGGCCCGGGTGGCTGGCCCGGACGTCCGTCCGGGATCGCCTTACGCCGGGCACCTCTGGAGGCCCCTCGGGCCGCCCTCACCGGTCCCTCCGCACACAACATCCGTCAGGCACGGTGATTGCAACTACTACGGCGGGGCGCGGGTTTCCGCGGTCTTGGCTCGGCGCGGACACGGCGGGTGAATACCCGCACCCGCCGGTGCGTCTCTTGACTGAGGCGCAGCTCCTGAATATGATGGTCAGTGTGAGTGAGGAGCTTCAGAGGGGTGTGGGAGACACGATGAGCAAGCATGTCCTTCGCTGGTTGGCGGCCTTCGTACTGGCCGCCGTCGCAGGATCGACCGTCGTCGGGTGCTGGAACCCGTTTGCCCCGGAGGGCGGCGGCGACACCCCGCCGGTCAAGGTCCAGTACAAACCGAGGACGAGTCCGGCAAACGTCATATACAACCTGAACACAGCGTACAAGTTCAGGAATGCCGACGAGTATCTCGCTTGCCTCGCCGAGAATTTCGAGTTCACCCTGAACCCGGAAGATTCAGGCAACCCGGACAACGATCTTCCGGTGTCGTGGGGCAAGCAGGAGGAACGCGACATCCACAGGGCCATGTTCTCCGATACCACCGCCGTCGACCACCGGGTCGACCACATCGATCTCACTCTTACCAACATCTTCATCGAGTTCGATCAGGGAGCCGATCCGAACATCCAGGAAGACGACAGGTATACGTATCGCGAGGACACGGACCTCAGGGTCTACATCGGCGAGTTGACCCTCCTGGCCGATGCCAATCAAGACTTCGTCTTCCAGATCGACCCGGACGAGACAGGTGAGAATGGCGAGACGCTCTGGGAGGTCGTGGAGTGGTTTGATCTCCAGGGCGACACGAGAGGCAAGGAGTTGACGGACGTCTCGACCGAAGGTGCCGAGCCCATCTCGTTCGGCCGACTGAAGGCGATGTTCCGGTAGCCAGGGCTGTGCCCGAATGGACGGGCGCGGCCGGACACGGCTCATGCAGGCGGGGGACGCAGCGTCGTCCCCCGCTCGGCGTTTTGGGCCGCCTGCTGCGGCTTGACTGTCCGACACGACGCGCCTAGAATCGCCGCGTAAGCACACGGCCCACCACGGAGTGTCAGATGCCCAGCGGCATGTCGATGAAGGCCAGAGCGGCGCGGCGCGCGCGCGTCCTCTCCATGATCCGCCTCTACTGCATCGGGGGCGTACTCGTCGTCGTCGTGTTCCTCTTGGGCTGGGAGCTTCTTTCGAGCGGAAGGGCCGCCGACCTGCTGGCGCGGGTCGGTGGACCGCGCGACCTCACCGGGCGGGCCACGGAGATCGATGCGTCAGTCGATGCCGCGTTGGTGAACCTGGGTATCTCGGGCGTCAGGAGTGACTTCGAGGAGGCGTCGGATGAGCGCCACGTCTGGACGCGTTGGGAGAAGTCCGGGGACATTCCTTCCGGCGTCGGCGTGTTCGACTGCAACTCGACCATCACGAGGGCGGTGCTCAGGACCGGAGGTTCGATCATCCGCGTCACCGAGCACGGTCCGGACTGGCGCGGGCGCCTGACGCTCGACATGCGGTTCGGTCTCGACGACATCGAGACCCATCACATCGTCCTCAAGCAGTCGGATGCTTCCTCGGGCACGGGCCGCCCGGTCTTCGAGGACGGAGCCCCCAGAATAGCCATCATCATCGACGACCTGGGGTACAACGTCGCGGCTGACCTCGAGCGCTTCCTGAGCCTGGACTACCCGTTCACCGTCTCGATACTTCCGGGGACTCCCTACGCGTCGCGGCTGGCGGAGGAAGCATTTCGCGATGGGAAGGAGGTTCTCGCTCACATCCCCATGGAGCCCAAGAGCTACCCTGAAACGGATCCGGGCGAGGGGGCCTTGATGCTCGATCAGACATACTCGCAGGTCTCGTCACTGACGGGCGCCGCGCTTGATGCGGTCCCGCACGCCGTCGGCGCCAACAACCACATGGGCTCCGCGTTCTCGCAGGACAGGGGGCGCATGCGCTCGATGATGTCGGTCATCTCGGCCCGTGGTCTGCTCTACGTGGACAGCATGACCACGCCCCAGTCGAAGGGCGTTTCCGAGGCGGAGCGCGCCGGCGTGCCGTTCGCCCGTAACAACATGTTCATCGACAGCCCACTGGACGAACAGGGTAGAATAGACGTGCGCTCGCAGCTGTCGGCGCTCGAGGAGATCGCCAGGAAGCGCGGCTACGCCGTCGGTATCGGCCACCCTCATCCCGAGACGCTCAAGATACTGGAGAGCGAGTTGCCGCGCATGGCCGGGCGCGGCGTGAGGTTCGTCTTTGTGTCCGAGCTGGCCAGGGGCGTCAGCCGCTAAGGAGCGGCAGCCAAAGGAGCATCCGAATGAGACTGTCAGTCAACGTTGACCACGTCGCCACCGTCCGCCAGGCGCGCATGACCGACGAGCCGGACCCGGTGTGGGCGGCCGTGCTTGCCGAGCTGGCCGGGGCGTGCGGCATCACGGTCCACCTCCGCGGCGATCGGCGGCACATCCAGGACCGTGACCTGGATGTTCTCCGCGACACCGTGGTGGGGGTTCTGAACCTGGAGATGAGGGCGTCCGACGAGATGGTCGCGATAGCGACGAGCATAGGGCCGGACATGTGCACGCTCGTGCCCGAGGGCGAGGGAGAGCTGACGACGCAGGGCGGGCTCGACATCATGCGCGAGGAGCAGGCCATCAGGAGCGCGGTCGCCAGGCTCAAGGCCGAGGGGATCGAAGTGAGCGTCTTCGTGGACCCGGACGTCGTTCAGGTGGGCCGGGCCAAGGCGGTCGGTGCGGACATCGTCGAGCTGCACACCGGCATCTACGCCGACGCCGAGACCGTGGAGGTCGCCGCGAGGGAACTCGAGAAGGTGCGTGTGGCGGCCATCGCGGCCAACGAGATGGGGCTGCGCGCGCACGGCGGTCACGGCCTGACTTATAGGAACATCCAGCCCATAGCCGCGATCGAGGAGATCGACGAGGTCAGCATCGGCCACAGCTTGATATCGAGGGCCGTCTCGGTCGGGATGGACCTCGCGGTTCGGGAGATGCTCGCGCTGCTGGGTGACTGACCTGCCGGGCCATCCTCCCGCGCCATCTCATCGGTAAAGCGCCTTTATGGCTCCCCAGCTCTTCCGCCTCACCGGCGAATCATACCTGGACAGCTCGAAGGCCAGGTCGACGTCCTCGAGCGCCGCGTCGGGGAACGATGTCCACCGGGGCGCCACGACAGGGTAGTCCATGTAAGAGACCTCGAGAAGGCGCGGCGACGACTGGATCCAGTACCAGATGCCGTGGTCCATGCTCGACGCGTACGCCTGCACGCTGAACCAGTACCTGTGGCCCATCTCCACGGGGAAGGGGGGGATGTCGGCCCAATAGCTGTAGACCATGGTATCGATGAACGCCTGGTGCCCGTCATCGACCCAGATCTCATACAGGCGGTCTCCGGGCATGCTCCCGCTGCGCCCCGGAACCTCGATGTCCTCGTAGAAGCGAATGGCGAAGAACGTATCAGGAATGCCGCCGCAGGTGACTGACAGATCGAACGCTCCCGCGTCGCCCTGGTACCCGTCCACGACGAGATAGTAGTACCCCGCGTTCAAGGTTCTGGTGATGCTGGTTTCCCCGTGGTCTATGCATGTGTTCTCGTCGCACTCGTCCAGCAGGAACAGGTCCAGGTCCGCCGGGCCGTGGCTGAGCACCGTTGCGGTGACCTCCGCGCCGTCCGCCGGCACGACCAGGCGGTACACGGCCTCGGGCCCCGACTCGTTCCATGACACGCAGTCGTAGAAGTCCACGTTGCTGGGATACCCGTACGTGCTGTCCGTGATGGCGGTGCCGCATCCCACGGACGGCCTGCCGGCGCAGACGACCTGGCGACCGACGGGTTCTCCGCTCCAATCAACCCGCTGAAGAGATATCCGTGGCTCCCCGTCCCTGGGGGCGAAGTAGAGTCCGGTTCCCCACCAGTGGACGTGTACGATCTCGCAGGACTCCGAAGGCTCGAAGTCGGCGACACTCTCGGAGAAGAACGCCTGGTCGGGAAGCTGGGTGCTGGAATACCCAAGATACATCTCGTCCGTCGTCGGAAGCTGTGACCATACGACGTCGTGCCCCGGATGTCGTGAGTCGGCCGCCGGGCATGTCGACCAGGACAGCGCGACGAGCAGGAGAACGAACGTAGGTCGGAAGAGTCCCGCAGGCATCTGAACCTCCTCGGCACTGGCCGCGAGTGTGTCCATGAGCGCGTCCCGAGGTCACGCCGCGGCGCTGATCGGCCGTGGGCGACCCGGCAAGGGCACACTAGCGCTTTTGTGGCGGTTGAGTCAACCCAAGGGTCAGCGGCGGGAACGGGCGGTGCCGAGGAGGAGCCCTCCGGGGAGAGTCCATCCCATCAGAGTATCCGTGACATTGTAGAAGCCGGCGGGTATGTGCCTGATGCCGAAGAGCGGGCAGAACGACTCGACCTTGATGTCCACACCGTCCACGCCTCCCCAGTGGCGTTCCGCCCCACGAGCGAGACGGTCCCTGAGTTCCACGTCGGTGAAGTCGTGCGCGGGGATCCTGTCGTGCCGGCCGAGAGCGGCCCTGAGCCAGGTCGCGCGCGGAATGACCAGCAGCACCCATTCGCGGCTCAGCTCGAAGTGCCGGTCAATGATCTCCTGTCGCTGCGGCTCCTGGAAGTGCTCAGGGACCCCGTAGGACCACACGATGTCGTACTGCCGGCGCAGCTTGTCGGTCTCGCCGATCGCGTTGAGACCCTGCCTCCCCATATAGAGGAGCATCTCAGGGTTCACCTCATAGAGGTCCGGCTCGTCGCAGCGCATCATCTCGTAGAGGCGTCTGCTGTGTGTCCCACGGCCCGCGCCGTACTCCAGCAGGGAGCGCTCCGGCCCCCATCCGAGTTCGTTGGCCACCCTTTCGAGCACCACCTCGTCAACGTCGGTCCACCTGAGATTGCTGACGTCCTGCCAGTACGGCGACCACTCGGTTGACATCTTGAGGCCCCCAGTAGTGTTAGGGTCTTTGGTCGGTCGCGGTCAACGCGAGAACTACAGACAAGCCTATCCCATAAGACGCCGCGGGCCAAGTTCTCCCGGCCGGCGGGCGCGTCTATGCGGAGGGTCCAGAGGGGGGGCGCCCCGGAAGGCCGGGTTCCGCTGGGCCGGCGGCGGCCGGGCCCTGCGCGTGGGCCGTTCCAGGCCCCCGTTGACGAGCCGTGGGTTTCGCGTTGACCCGCGGCGGGCGCTCGGGCTATCATAAAGAGTTACTCACTTCAGGAGAGGGTCCGGTGACAGAGCCTCTCCGCGAGCGGTTGTGATATTCCGGAGGGAGTTAATGACGTCCAACATGAGGTGGAGAACACTGATCGTGGTCCTGGTCGTCCTCCTATCGGCCTGGAAGGCCAGTTACACGTTCAGGTTCTTCTCGCTTACGGAAGAGCAGAAGGCCGCGATGCCCCCGGAGCAGCTCGAGTCCCTGGCGAGCCAGTCTCTCAGGTTGGGCCTCGACCTTCAGGGTGGCATGCATCTCGTGCTCCAGGTGGACAAGGAGGGGCTGACGGCGGACGAGGAGCGAGACGCGATGGACAGGGCGCTCGAGGTCATCAAGAATCGCATCGACCAGTTCGGCGTCTCCGAGCCGTCCATTCAACAGGAGGGCGCCGACAGGATCATCGTCCAGCTCCCCGGGCTCAAGGACGAGCAGCGAGCGAAGCGCCTGATCGGGCGCACGGCTCTTCTCGAGTTCGTCTCGGCGGAGCCGACGGATGGCATCGACATCGTCTTCCGAATGATCGACCGTGCTCTTGTCTCGGTCATGAAGGCGGACGGGGAGATCCCCGAAGAAGCCGAGGCGCCCGCGGACGAGACCGAGGCGCTGGCGCGCGAACACCCGTTCTCCTCGAAAGCGCGCTACTATTCGAACCTTGCGTTCTTCCGGGTGGAGGACATGGAGTGGGTCGACAAGCAGCTGGCCAGGCTCGACCTCACCAAGGTCCTCCCCTCCAAGGAAGGCGAGCCGGGAGTGCCCAGGGTACGCCTCCTGTGGGGCGCGGAGGATTGGACCCTCCGGGACGAGAACCAGTACCGGCCGCTGTACGTGCTGAAGGCGGACGCCCTCATGACGGGGGCCGCCGTAGTGTCGGCCGACGTCAGGGCGGGGCTTGACCGCGACCGTCCGAACACACCCGGTGTCTCGCTCAGGCTGACACGGCAGGGCAGCCGTCTCTTTGCGAACTACACCGCCGACAACATCGGGAACTATCTGGCAATGGTGCTGGACGGCAAGGTACAGTCGGCGCCCGTGATCAAGTCGCGCATCCCGGCCGGCACACCGGCGTCCATCACCGGCAGCTTCACGGACGAGGAGGCGCGTGATCTGGCCATCATGCTTCGGGCCGGAAAACTGCCCGCTCCGATGACCGTTATAGAGGAGAGGACCGTCGGCCCGTCGCTGGGACGAGATTCGATCGAACTCGGCATAAGGGCGATGCTCATAGGCGGCGCGCTCGTCGTGCTCTTCATGGTCATCTATTACAAGGCCGCCGGGGTCGTCGCCGTGGGGGCGCTGGTCGTCAACCTGCTGCTCATCGTGGCGCTCATGGCGGGCCTGCCCGTGAATCCGCGGCCGGCGCTGACGCTGCCGGGACTGGCGGGCATCATCCTGACCATCGGCATGGCGGTCGACGCCAACGTGCTCATCTTCGAGCGCATCAGGGAAGAGCTTCGCAACCAGAAGACCATACGCGCCGCGATAAGGGATGGCTACGAGCGTGCGTTCATGACCATCATGGACGCGAACATCACCACTCTGATCGCTGCCGGCGTACTTCTGAGATTCGGGACCGGGCCCGTCAAGGGGTTCGCGGTCACTCTTTCACTCGGCATTCTCGCGAGTGTGTTCACCGCGATCGTCGCGACGAGGGTCGTGTTCGATCTCGTCACCATCAAGTGGAACGTAAAGCACTTGAGCATCTAGGAGCCCGGGTCCGGCGCCTCAACGCGTGAGGCGCGGCGGGCCTTCGACCGGGGCTTAAGTTCGACCCGGCGCTTTTAGGAGGCACGATGGAGTTTCTTGTTGGGACGCACATCAACTTCCTGGGTCACAGACGTGCGGCGTTCATCCTGTCGGGGACTCTGATCGTGATCGGCATGATATCGCTGATCGTCCACGGCGGGCCGAGGCTGGGAATCGATTTCCAGGGAGGCACGCTCGTCCAGGTGCAGTTCGAGAAGCCTATCGACGCCGACCAGATCAGGGACGCGCTCGTCGAGGTCGGGATGGGCGGCGCCGAGATCCAGCGGTTCGGCGGCAATCGTGAGGCGATCATACGGGTGCAGCAGGAGGAGGAGGGAGACCTTACGGGCGTCATCCTGGGCGCTCTGGATAAGGCGATCCCAGACAACAAGGCGGAGGTGCGGCGCGAGGAGCTGGTGGGTCCCAAGGTGGGGAGCGAGCTCCGCATGAAGGCGACCAACGCCATCCTGATCGCATTGGCGCTGATCCTCATATACATCTCCATCAGGTTCGAGTTCAAGTTCGCCGTGGGCGCGGTGGCAGCGCTCGTACACGACGTTGCGATCACGCTCGGGATATTCTCCCTGACCGGAAGAGAGATATCGCTTCCGGTCGTAGCCGCGTTCCTGACGATCGTCGGCTATTCTCTGAACGATACTATCGTCGTCTACGACAGGATCAGAGAGAACAGGCGGAAGCTGTACGGCAAGAGCCTGGTCGACATCGTGGACATCAGCATCAACGAGACGCTCTCGCGGACGCTCATCACATCACTGACCACTCTCATCGTGGTGTTGTGTATCTTCTTCTTCGGCGGCGAGGTCATCAAGGACTTCGCGTTCGCCCTCATGATCGGCGTCATCGTCGGTACCTATTCGTCGATCTACGTGGCGAGCCCGCTCGTCGTGGAGTGGCAGATCCACGAAGAGACGCGGAGGAGAAAGCGGCTCAAGAAGTAGGGCGCGGGGCGTTCGATACACTGGAACATCCGTACGGTTGGGCGGCGCCTTTCCAGGGGCGCCGCTCCGCGTTTGGCCTCGGGCTCTCGGCGGTTAGAATGCTCCGTATGCGAGCGCGAGTGAACGCTCAGGCGCCTTCGGGCGTCTGACATATATGCGCGACTCCTCGCCGGCGTAGGGCCGGCGAGGGTGCACAGGCATCGACGGGATCGGCGCGGACGCGTCGCCCGATCACCGACCGGAGTTCCTCATGGCTGCGTTTCGCCCAGCTAGAACAGCGCGCCTTGCCGCCGCCCTCGCGTGCGCGGTGCTCGCCTTTGTCTGCCTGGTGGGTGAGGCCCGGGCAGCCGAACCCGGTCCCGGCGTGGCGGTGGGCCGGCTCAAGTACCGCGGAGGCGGCGACTGGTACGCGAACACGACGAGCCTGCCCAATCTCATGGCGGCGCTCAAGGCGAGGACCGCGATCGACGTCGCGGACCGGCCGGTGACGGTGTCGCCGGACGGGGAGGGGCTCTTCCTCTGCCCGATAGTGCACATGACCGGACACGGCAGGGTGACGTTCAGCGACGACGAGGCTTCAAGGCTGCGCGACTATCTCACGAGAGGCGGCTTTCTCTGGGCCGACGACAACTACGGCATGGACCGTTCGTTCCGCGAGGCGATGGGCAAGGTGCTTCCGGATGCGACGTTCGTCGAACTGCCGTTCGACCACGAGATCTACCACTCGTTCTACGACTTCCCCGATGGTCTTCCGAAGATACATGAACACGACGGTGGGCCGCCTCATGGGTATGGGTTGTTCCATGATGGTAGGCTCGTCGCATTCTACAGCTTCAACACGGACATCGGTGACGGGATGGAGGACGAGGAGGTTCATCGCGACCCTCCGGAGAAGCACGAGGCGGCGCTTCGGATGGGCATCAACATCGTGGTCTACGCGCTGTCGAACTAGTTGTTTCCGAGTGCGGCTGTGGAAGAGGGGCACATCATCGAGCGGCACGAGCAACTTCTTTCGCGAATAGCTTCCGCAGGGAAGCGGTGGAGGCGGCGCAGCGCGGCGGTCGGAGGCATGCGCCTCGCGACTCTCGCCCTGGCCGTACTCGTTCCCGTCATTGTCCTCGACTCGGTTCGACCACTGCCAACATGGCTGCGCGCGGCGTGGTTGCTTGGCGCGGCCGTGCTCGCGATAGCGGGTCTGTGGCTGTGGGTGCTGCGCCCACTGGCAAGACGTATTGATCCCGTTCGCACCGCGGCCGTGATCGAGCGCGAGCACCCCGAACTGGGGGAGATGCTCGAGTCGGCGGCCGAGCTGGGCTCGGTCAGGGGCAAGGGGCGTGCCGGTTACTCGGTCGAGCTCATAGATGCGCTCATCGCAAAGGCAGTGTCCGAAAGCGCAGGTATAGATTTCTCCCGCGAGGGCCGCGACGCCGACCGGGCGAAGTGGTCCAGATCGCTGCTCATAACGGCGGTCGTCTGCGCCGCCGGTCTCGCCGTCGCGTGGCCGCGTCTCGGGCCGGTCGCGGAACGGATGCTCCATCCGTTCCGAGCTCCCGCGGTGGCGCTCACTTCGATCTCGGTCGAGCCGGGCGATGCGAGGCTGGTGGCGGGGGACGACCTCAACGTGGCCGCCTCGATCGACGGTCCCCACGAGGGCGTCGCCGTGTCGTTCGAGATGGAGGGCGAGCTTCCGCTGCGACGCGATATGACTCCTACCGACGATGGGCGCTACGGGGCCGTGCTCGACAACGTCCGCTCTCCGCTCGAGTACGTCGTGACCGCCGGCGGGGTCTCGAGCCCGCGCTACTCGGTCGACGTGGTCGAGAGACCCTTCGTGACGGGCATAAGGCTGGACTACCGGTTCCCTGCCTACTCGGGTCTCGTGCCCAGGACCGTCGACGAGAATACCGGGGACGTGATGGCCTTGAGGGGCACGCGTGTCGAACTGACCGTCGATGCCAGTAAGCCGCTCGAGCGCTCGTCTCTGTCTTTCGACGACGGGAGCGTCGTGGAGCTGGAGCGCGAGGGACCGAGCACGTTCTCCGGACGACTTGTCGTCGATCGCGGCGCTACCTACTCCATAGACGTCGTCGACCGCGACGGGCTCTCGAACACCGACCCCGCGAAGTACTCGGTCGTCGCCGTTCGCGACGAGAACCCGCTCGTCCGCATCGTCCGACCCGCGGAGGACGGAGAGGTACCTCGGGACATGACACTGCCCGTCGCCCTGTCGGCCATCGACGACTACGGCATCTCGACGATAGCCATCCACTACGCGATACAGGGACGCGCGGAAGAGGGAGTGGTTCCGGTCGCCTCCTACGACGAATCCGACCGGCCGCGCGAGGTGGCGCGTGAGTTCGCGTGGGACCTCTCCGAGACAGGCATCATCCCGGGATCGGTGCTCGTCTATTTCGCCGAGGTGACCGACAACGACCTCGTAAGCGGACCAAAGGTGTCGAGGAGCGAGAGCTACGTGCTGCGCTTCCCCTCGATGGCCGAACTCTACAGCGACGTGATGGACGAGCAGGATGACGTCCTCGACGATCTCGATGCGCTTCGCGAGGAGCAGGAGGCGCTCAAGAGCGAGTTCGAGGAGATAGGCGATGAGGTCAGGAGCGATCCTTCGATCGACTGGCAGGAGCAGGAACGCGTTCAGAACGCGCTCGAACGACAGGAGCAGGCGGCGGAGAACGTCGGTGAAATGGCCGATCGGATGAGCGACCTGACCGAGAGCATGAGCGAGAGCGAGCGTGTCACGATGGAGACGCTCGACAAGGCCGAGGAGATCACGAAGCTCCTGGACGAGGTCTCGACCGACGAGATGCGCGAGCTGCTCGACCAGATCCGGCAGGCGATGGAGAACTTGAGCGCGGACGATCTCAGCCGGGCGGTCGAGCGTATGTCGATCACGCAGGACGACTACCTGCGCCGTCTCGAGCAGACACTCAATCTGCTCCGCAGGGTCAAGGCCGAGCAGCAGGTGGCCGATGCGGCTAACCGGGCCGAGCAGCTGGCCTCGGAAGAGCAGGAGATGGCGAACAAGGCCGGCCAGGACCCCGACGCGGCCGCGTGTCAGACCATGGCAGAACAGCAGGAGCAGCTCAGGCAGCAGGCGGAGCAGCTGAAGCGCGACGTCGAGAAGGCAGCCGAGGAGATGGGTCAGGTCGACGAGTCGGCCGCGCAAGAGATGCGGGACGCCCTCAAGGAGATGGAGGAGTCGGGGACGATCGACAAGATGAAGAAGGCGTCGGTAGACCTCGCCGGCCAGAACCCGTCGTCCGCGCAGTCGCAGTGCCAGTCGGCAGCCAATGACCTGCTGGCGCTCTTCACCCGCATGTCAACGTGCCAGGGCTCCATGGCGTGCAACATCAATCAGCGCGACCGCGAGACCACGATGCGCGCGATAGACGAGCTCCTGGGCGTCTCGACCGAGCAGGAGGGCATCGTTTCTGCGGTCGAGAAGCGCGAAAGGGTGCCGCGTGCCGAGATCGTCGAGCTGGCCAGGAAGCAGACAGACCTCATAGAGGCAATGTCGGCCATCGCCGACAGGACATTCCAGAAGTCTAAGGATTCCTTCGTCATAGACCCGAAGCTGCTGCGACAGGTGGGCGCGGTGCAGTCCATGATGTCGAACGCCGCCGCGAAGATCGCTGATGGCGGCACGTCCGCCGGCTACAGAGAGGCCAAGCGAGCGCTGGGTGGCGTCAACGGGCTCATCGTCAGCCTGCTCTCCAAGAACCAGGGGCAGTCGCAGGGTGCGGGTGGCGCGATGCAGCAGCTCATGCAGCAGCTTCAGCAGATGGCGCAGCAGC
>CAZLTC010000049.1:0-18224 GCA_964562405.1 uncultured bacterium
CCGATCCTGCTGTTCGCCAGACCACCTCGCCCCATGATCTCGAGAAGCTCCGCGTCGGTGTCGAAGCCGATGCCGAGCCATCTCCTCAGAACCTCCTCGCTCTCCCTGAACCACGCGAGCATCACCGCCGGCACGACCACCGCTACCCCGGCCGCGGCCAGAAACGGTCGGGACGAGGCCACATTGTAGAGCACGTGTAGAGCGACAGCCGTCGCGAAGCCCACCGCCAGACCCCTCCATCCCTCCACACCCCGCTGTTCCGCGAACCGCTTGGCCGCGATTCCGACCACCGCGGTTGCTCCGCCGTGCAGAATGGCAGTCCCGAATCCGCGGACGAGCGCAAGCCGAACCGAGGGATCCACAGCGAGCACGTAGAACGCGTTCTCGACGACGGCGAACCCTGCACCCACGGCGAAGCCGTGTATCGCCGCATCGATGGAGAAGCCGGTTCTCCTCGATGCGACGAGGAATGCCACGTACGACGCCTTGAGCGTCTCCTCGGCAGCGGGACCGACCAGCGTCCCGTACTGCATGCTCGTCCATCCGGTCTGTGTGAGAACCGTCCAGGCGGTCGCCAGGGCGGCGAGTGCCGCAACCATGCCTACCGCCAGAGAGCCCACGACGGCTCGCGGACGCACGAGTCTGTAGCTGTCCAGAGCCGACAAGCCTGCGAGAAAGACAATGACCGGCAGAAGGGAGATCGCCAGACTGCTGAAGGCGATCGCATCTAACGAGGAGGGCATTGCTGCTCCCGCGGCTCTCTTGCAGACGTTGTTCGGTCAGCACAGCCACGGGAGTCTAGCACAGCGTACCTACGATTTCCACCGGAGCCTGATCAGTGACGCGGTTCCACCAACTTGCTGAACCTGAGCTCGCCGTCCGCGTATACCTCGACGCCGATGGGGGAGTGCGGCGAAGAGCCCTCGAAGAGCACCTCGTACTCGCCCGCTGCGGCGCGTTCTATCGTAACGTGGTCATCGGCGATGCCGAGTTCGCCCGCTCCGGTCGCCCGATACTCACCGAAGCGAACGTCACCCTCGTGACTGAGGACGAGTCGGGTCTCACTCCCCGAGTCGAGCGAGATCGCAACGCGGATGCCGTCGGAAGAGTACGAAACGCACCCGGTGCCGCTCCCTCCGGGCACGTCGAACTGCATGCACTCTGCCGACTCCAGACCAGAGGCGTCCCTCGGGGCCATGGTTCCGCGAGCGGCGTCGGGCGGAACGCGTCCGGCCCCGGAGCCGGGTCCGTTCAGAAGCGCGAAGACGAGCGCGCAGACGGCCACTCCGGCTGCGAACGCGTACGCGAGCCTGGGGGTGAACGCCTCGCGAATCGCGTCCGGCATCAGCTGACGCCTGCGGCGGGCGACCGCTGGCCTGCGCGTCGTCGCCGCGAGTATCCCTCGGCGTAGGGCGGGAGGGGGGTCGATCAGGCCCGCCCGTGCGAAGCGACTGCCGAGCTCCAGCAGGTCGTCGCGATAGCGGCGCGCTCCCGGATCGGAACGGAGCGCATCCTCCAGTTCGCGGCTCTCCTCGGGCGAGTTCTCGCCGTCGATCTCACGGTTGATGAGCAGCTTGAGTCTATCGTGGATCATGGTTCGTACCCCTGTCTGATCAGCACGTCCCTTAGCTCCTGCCTGGCGCTGTAGAGCCTCGACTTGACGGTCTTCTCAGGGATCCCCGCGATGTCACTGATCTCGGAGTACGAGAGTTCGAGGAAGTACTTGAGAACGACGACGATTCGAAGGTCGAGCTTGAGCCGCATGAGCGCGTGCTGGATCTGGTCGCTCGCCTCGTACTGCGCGAAGTCGGCCGACGGAGACTCACGGCTGGTTCCCAACTCGTCCTCGACAGGCACCATTCGCCGGGCTCGCTTGACGTAGTTGATCGCCTCATTGATGGCGATCCTGTAGAGCCAGCTGAAGAGCTTGTACGAAGGGTCGTACGTGTGCATCTTCCGGTGGGCCTTGATGAAGACTGACTGGGTGATGTCGGCTGCATCGTCGGGATCCCTTGCAATTCTGTAGGCGGCGTTGTAGACGGTCCTCTCGTAACGCTCTACGATGGCCTCGAAGGCACCCTCGTCGCCCGCCGCTGCCTCCAGGGCGAGCCTTCTTTCCTCTTCAATGTTCAATACAGCCGACCCCGACGGAAGTTGGACTCGCAGTGCGCTATTGCTCTATCTCGAATACGGCATCCAATCCGGCCACGCGAAGAAGGTCGAAGATGTGCTTCGACGGGCTTCGCAGCACGAGCCCGCGTCCCTGATCCACGAGACGTCTCTGGGCCTCTAGAAGCACGCTCAGGCCGGCGCTCGAGATGTACTCGAGTTCTCTCATGTCCACGACGCAGCCCGACGTAGCTAGGGACATGGTCTCCCTCGCGCGTTCCGCGTGAGCGGCGTCGAGCCTTCCAGTGAATCTGATCGTGCCGTCCGGGTCACGTCTTATGTCGAACATCGATCTGCTCCATGTCGATCCTGGCGATCACGGTGGGCGTGCGATCCGAATACTCGTAGGTCGGGCGGTCGGAAAACCTGATTGGCTACCTGTACATGGCCTTGATGACGCCCCAGGACGACTGCTGCACCGGAGACATGTCGCTTCCCAGCTTGAGCCAGCGAAGGAACCACCCCGCGTACTGGTTCGAGCTGTCGGATCCGAAGAAGAAACCGATCCTGACCTGTTCGCCTATGTAGTTTGAGAGGTCGAAGCAGTCGCGCACATAGTCGACGCTGTTGCCCGTGAAGACCTCCTCGCCGGCGACGCATTCTGCTATGTAGGTCGACGAATCGAGAATGTCGTCGTATCCGTCGAACGGGTAGACGAGTTCCCAAGTCGAGCCGCCATCGGTCGACACCTTGACGTTGCCGCCGTCGAAGCCGGACTCGGTGTGGTAGTAGTGACAGAGTCCCATGCACGAGCATTCGGCGGTGATGTCGAAGGGCCCGAAGACGAGCGACTGGCCCTTCTGCGCAGGGTAGTCTGAACTGCTGTTGGTGGCCCACTCATTGTCGAACGGGTCGCCGTCGCAGTCGGTATCGGGGATCCCGGACACCGTCCCCCAGGACCACGGGATGGGGCCGGCGCCGCACGCGGCCGTGCCTCCTCCTCCGCCCGATGCCGCGAAGTTGAGTCCGACGCACACGTTCGCCGACGGGCAGCACGGCTCCGGCTCCGGAGGAGGACACTCGCCGATCGAGAGCGCGTCGAAGCTGGCCTGCGCCCCGTCCTGTCCCTGGTAGACCAGACAGACGGAGATGGTCTCACCAACGCCGTATCCCGCCAGGTCGATGACGTAGCGCTGCCACTGCCAGTTCACGGCCCCGTCGTTGTCGTCATGGTAGTTCCAGACATCGACGTCGTCGATCCTCACTATGAAGTTGTAGTTCTGGTACGGATCGACCGCCCAGTACGTGCTGCCCATCGCGTAGAACCACAGGCAGTCGTCGCCGGATTCGATCGTGTAGTCGAAGCAGATGCTCTCGTCCTGAGGGCCGGTGTGGTCCTCGTCATAGAAGCACGCGGCGAAGTAGCTGCCGTCGTACGGCGTGTACGAGGGGAGTCCCGCCTGCTCCCACGTGTAGGGGTTGTTCACGACCGACGTCCAGCCGGGTGGGGGAACGCTGGTCTCGAAACCCTCGAAGAGGGCCCTCTCGCGTCCGCGTGTCCGGAACATCACGTCGTGGGCGGCCCTCGACGCATCGACCGGCGCGGAGTGGGCGAGGGTCGAGCAGGCGAGAGTGAGAGCGAGTAGCAGTGGCGCACTTCTCATGGTGGCGTCCTCGGTTTCTGAATGATATTCCCCAATGCAAGGCCCATGCTCGGCAGGTCTGCGGGACTGTAGCCCGGCGTTGCCCCGTCAGTCAAGAGCGACAGCCGTCTTGACACCGCTCCCGGCTGGTGGTAACTTGGATAGTGGACTCGTTTTAGACCCCCCGGTGCGCGCCCCTACGTGGAGGGGCCGGATGGCCTTCCGCGCTTCGACCCCCCTTGCAGGGACGGGCTACGCTCCCTGCACCGAGCGGCGCTTGTAAGTGTCTAAACTGTAGAGAGAACCGGGTACCCCCAAGGAGGAAGATCATGAGCGCGAAGTGGACCTTCGCCCTGCTTGTGATCGTCGCGCTGAGCCTGATGCTCTTCAGTGGCTCGGCGGTGTCTCGTTCGGAGATGGCCCCCCGCGACGCAGGCACAGGGTCGGGCTACGTCACGCAGGACGGTGGCGACGGTCCCGATGTTGTCGAGCCTGGAGACGGCGCGATAGGCGACGACGACAATTGGGACAAGCCGCTTCCGGGAGTCCACGGGCCTGTGGACGCCGAGACACGTGTGGTGGACGGGTGGACTGGTGAGACTCCGGGTGCCGTCGCGGGCGAGGACGGACGGACGGTCGTCTGGTTGAGGCTTCTGTTCCGGAGCTGGGTGGTGGCGTTCAGCGTACGCTGACTCTATCCCGACGACGTGCAGGACGAGGACGTGACGAGTGGCAACCAGGGACTCTGACATCAACCGCGGGCGTGATGCCGGACGTGAAGGTCCCGAGCGGACCTCGCGGAAGGCCGACGCTCTGTCCGAGATCCGGATGGGGATTCTCTATCTGGAGTCGGATAGCTACGTCGAGGCGATAGAGAGCTTCGCGCGCGCGGCCGAGGACCCGTCTCTCGAGCGGCTCGAGACCACGGACCTCGCCCGGCTGTACTCAGGCCTGGCGCGCGCGTACGTTGGCCTCGGCATGCACGAGGAGGCCCGAAGCTGGGCCGAGGCGCTCGGGACCCTGGATCCGGACGACCCGGTAATGGTCGCCGAGTCCGACGTCATTGTCGGCAGGACCGAGTCGCGCGCCGGACGGTTCCGCGAGGCGCTCGCGGCGGCCAAGCGCGCGTACGATGTCCTCAGAGAAGGTGAGGAGTGCGCGCTGCTCGCAGATGCGAGCAAGATCATGGGCACGGCTCACGCGGAACTCGGGGACACTGCAGCCGCACGGGATTGCTTCATCGACTGCCTCGTCACGTACCGCAGGCTCGGTAACGACGCGGGCGTTGCGGGCGCTTACAACAACCTTGGTATTCTGTCAAAGCGGACGGGCGACCTCGGGGCGGCCATCGAGTACTTCGAGAAGGCCATCGAGATCGACCGCAGACTTGGACGCACCGCGGCGGTCGCGCGCAGGCTGAACAACCTGGGCGTGGCGCTCTACAGGCTCTCGCGCTGGGACGACGCCGAGAAGACCCTGAATGAGTCTCTTGAGATGTACACCGCGCTCGGCGCGGCGAGGGACGTCGTGTCCGTGAAGTCCGCTCTCGGGAACGTCTACCGCGCCAAGCGGGACTGGGTCAGGGCGAGGCGGTATCTGACCAGCGCGCTCGAGGCCAGCCGCGACGCCGGGTACAGACGATCCGAGGCCCTGGCGCTCGAGTTCTTGGGCGAGCTGGAGGCCGACAGACGCCACTACGAAGAGGCCATCGAGCTGCTGGACGACGCACTTGCCTGTGCCTACCAGCTCTCGGCCAGCAACGACGCGGTCAGCGAGGTGCTGAGGCGGAGGGCCGAGGTGCTTCTGGCCGCGGGGCGGATAGACGAGGCCGAGAGGGACTGCGCTCAGTCTCTCGAGCTATCCGTCAGGCTTGGCGACAGGCTCGAGGAGGGCGCCGGTCTCCGAGTCCTCGCAGGCATCATGTATGCGAGACGGGACAGGGCCGGAGCGCGCGCTCGCGTCCTCGCGGCAGAGGAGGCGCTGCGTCGCACCGGGGAGTCGTTCGAGTTGGCCAGAACCTCGCTGGTGGCCGCCGGCGGGCTTGTCGACACATCCGAGGGTTCGGACGTCCCCATCGAACAGGTCGAAGCGCGGCTCTTCGCCGCCGAGGAGCTGTTTTCGCGCATCGGCTCCGGATACTGGGTCGGTCGCTGCCGCTTCGAGCGCGCGCGGGCACTGCGCAAGAAGGGGGAACTCGGGCGCGCACGGGATTGGCTCGAGCGAGCGCGAGAGTCATTCGAGATGGTCCGAGAGGACGAAGCGCTGGCTGAGGCCTCGTCGCTCCTGCGTGAGATCGACAGGGAACTTGCGGGGACCGCTACCTCGCCGCCCGGGAGGTACGCGGTCATCGCCGACGGGTACAGGCGCCTCTACGAGAAGGACGTGACGGCCGACACGCTCCACGGCATCGCGTCCAGAGTCGCGGACGCGATCTCTGCCGACAGGCTCGTTCTCTTCGAAGCGCGGCCGGGCGACATCCCCACGGTGGCGACCTCGTTCGACAGGACGGGCCGGCGCCTGGCTGAGGCTCGCAGGACCGTGCGCTCCATCGTGGAGAGCCTGTCCTGCAGAAAGCCCGTCATCCTGGCGGGATCCTCGGCGCCCGACGGCCTGGCGTCCGCGGTGGTGTTCCCGCTGGCCGATGCCGATGGCTCAATCTGCCACGTGCTCTACGCGGACAGGCAGAAAGGCTCTTTCGGCAGTGACGACGTTGAGTTCATGGCCGCGGCCGTCCGAATGCTGGTGATGGTGCATGCCGAGCGCATGCCCACCATTGCGAACGAGGCGGTCGCCGGCGACCAGCCCGAGTCGATCTCCGGAGACTTCATCACTCGCGACCCCGGCATGCTAGGCATCCTCTCCAGTGTGGAGAGACTGCGCGGAAGCGACATCCCCATCCTCATCCTCGGGGAGTCGGGAGTCGGCAAGGACGTTCTTGCGCGCACGATATACGGCTCGAGTGGCGGTGGGCGCTTCGTTGCCCTGAACTCCGGAGCGGTTCCGCCGAACCTCCAGGAGAGCGAGCTCTTCGGACACGTGAAGGGCGCCTTCACTGATGCTGACAGGGACAGAGAGGGCCTCGTGGCGGCCGCGGCGGGCGGCACTCTCTTCCTCGACGAGATCGGGGAGATGAGCCCCGAACTGCAGGTGAAGCTACTGCGCTTCCTCCAGAGCGGCGAGTACAGGCGCGTGGGGGAGAGCGTAGTGAGGACGAGCAACGCGCGCGTTATCTCTGCGAGCAACCGTGACCTCAGGGATGAGGTGCGCCGCGGTGCGTTCAGGAGCGACCTGTTCTACAGGCTGAGCACATTCGTCATCGAGATACCACCGCTGCGCGCGCGGCCTCAGGATATCCCGCTCCTCATGGAGCACTTCATCGACCTGTACAGCAGGCTCGAGGACAAGACGGTGCGAGGCTTCAGCCGCCAGGTCCGGGAGCTGTTCCTTGGCTACGACTGGAGCGAGAACAACGTCCGAGAGCTCGAGAACGAGGTGCGGCGCGGGGTCGCCCTGTGCGAAGATGGTGGCCTCATAGAGGTTGGAGATCTGCGCCCCGAGCTCAGGGCGCGCCACGAGGCCTCCTCTGACTCGGACGTGCGCCATGAAGCCGACTTCGTGTCTCTCAAGGGAGAGGTCGAGGCGCTCGAGCGCGTCAGGATAACCCAGGCTCTTGAGAGGGCCGGCAACAGCAAGCGGCTCGCCGCAGCTGAGCTGGGGCTCTCGAGGACCGGGCTCTACACCAAGCTCCGCAAGTACGGAATGGACTAGGGCGCCGGGACCCAGACCCGACGCGTGTCTCCTCAGCTGCTTCCCACAACATCCGATCCTTGCCCAATACTGACGTCACGCTCACGACGCCATGTCGTGTTCTCGACGTTCGAGTAACTCACTTCCGAACAAGCAGATACAGGCTCTGTGAATGGCGGTCGCCATAAGCATGTCTCGAATGCTACGAAAGGGCCGGTTCGTGGGTTACCTCGGGCAAGGCGGGTGACACTGTAACGCATTCAGGGGTAACAACTTACAGGCACACAACGAATGCGCTCGTGAGCGGTCACGGCGGTCGGGTCTGGCACGCTCCATGCCCTAAGAGAGGGCGTGGCGCAGTGGTGAAAGCATCAGGCAGGACTCATCGAGCGCCCATCGATCTTCGACAATCACAAGACCCGGTGCAACGGCAGGTAGGTGGTTGCGGCTGACGCACTAGCTCCCCAGGCACGGGAGCGACGGAGGGGGACCCGTAGAGGCTCGACGAGGCCCCCTCCAGACTGCACCGGGCATTGACAACTGGATAAGTGTCCTTCGCGCGCATGAAGCAGGCGCCGGGAACGCCCGACCAGCATCGGGCCTCCCGGGAGACTCTTTGTCTCTCCTCCTCTCTCACTCCGTTCGCGCTGGGACCGGCGGGTCCGTTGGCTCTTTGTCGTGGTTGCCACCACTCTCGTAGTCCTCCGTCAGGACGGGCGTCAAGGACTGCCATCGGACCCGCTCTGGATGTTTGATTCTGGCTCGTGGTCGATCAAAGGGATACGGAGGGTCAGATTCGTTCTCCTCCATAGCCTAATGAGACGTGGATTCCGAACTGGGGGGTCAGGAGTCTGCAAGCCGCGAGTCGAGAACGAGAAGCCCGGACGAATACGTCCGGGCTTCTTCGCTTTGTGGGGGGTGCAAGGCGCTTCCTACTTCCGGCCGAGCGCGATCTTCACGGCGTCGTCCGTGACGTCGAGTCGGCCCTGGCGTCCACTTGCGATGGTGAAACCCTTGCCAGATATCTCGATGGACTCGAAGTCCCTGGAACCGTGCTCCAGCTCGCTCTCGGTCCTCCCGTCGATTGAGACGGACTCGACTTTCTCTCCGTAGAAGACCACTTCCTTGTTTCGGGCGTCCCAGTCGTTGATCTCCATGAGGCCGGCGTCGTGCAGTTCCAGGCTCCAGTCGTCGGCCTTGAGCGTGTACACGCCGAAGAGCGGACACAGCGTGATCCGACCCTCTTCCATGAGCCATTTCGTCCTGCGGCTGGAGCGCGACCTCGAGACGCCGGAGGATGGCGCCGCGAGATCGATGCGGACGCCCTCCTGGCTCTCGAACTCCGCCAGCTGCGTAGAGTAGCTTTCCTCGTAGGCGCGGGCCGCTTCGTTCGCCGCGGCGAGGATCTCGCCATAGCCGTAGCGCGACTCCGCTTCATCGGCCAACGAGGCCAGACGGGCGTCGTCCAGCCCGAGTCGCTCCTGCAGGAGGGAGACATATGTGAAGTCGGCGCTCGATTCCTCGGCGACCCCTTTCCAGTCGACCCCGAAGTGATCCAGGAGGACGCCTTCCGCGCTCGCAACGGCGTATATCCTGTTTCTCGGGATGTCCTGAGGCTCCAGTGCGGCCTCACCTCTTCTCTCTCTGAGTTCGTCGAGAAGGAGAGCGGCCATGGACGTGCGAGGCAGGGCGTCCGCCAGCGGCGCGGCTCGGCCGTCCAGGGCGGACGTGTATCTCAAATCACCGATCAGCTCGATGCACTTGAGCTCCACGTACTTGGCCGTTCCCTCCAGCAACTCCTTGCCGCGCTCGTAGCTCTCCACGAAGGGTGACGCCGCCGCCCACCGTCGGGTGCGCACCGCGACGAACTCGGCGGTGCGGGTCGCGCACGCCTCGTCGTCACCGGCGGAGAGAGCGGCCACTGCGTCCTCGAGAACGCGCATCTCGAGCCAGGCTCTGGCCGCGTTGTCCCGGTCCGCTATCGGGTATCTCTCCTCGCGCTCCCAGGGCGTCTCGCCGAACGCCGAGGCCTGATACTGGTGGAAGGCCTCGTGCACGATGTACGCGAAGGCCTCCCGCTCGGGGTGCTCGATGCTCTCCGACATGCCTTCGGGGAATCCCAGCGCCACCGATTCCACGTCCCCTACCGGGACGCCGAAGGCAAGCTGCCCCACGAGCCCGTCGAAGGAGCCCTCGTGATAGAGCGCGCCGTGGCCGACCCACCTCCACGCTTCAGGCGGGGGGCCGAAGCCGTCAGCCGCGCCCCCGACGTTGAAGACGAGCGCCCACTTCTCAGGCATGTAGATGAGGAACGGCTGACGCGCGAGCGAGTAACCAGGCCAAACGTCCGCTCCGCCGTCTTCGAACAGCGTGAGGATGCCCTCCGAGACTCGGAGTACGATGAGTTCGTCATCCGTGAGAGCACCATCCGCGTGCAGCTCCGGCGTCGTCGCGACGTGGTCCTCGCCCGGCATGACCTGCGCTATCGCTGGACCGGTCAGAAGCAGAGCCACCGCAGCGAGCGCGAACACGTGGCCGAGGCTCCTTCTCAGGCGGATCATCCTCTTTCCGAACGTCATTGGGAGCTCCTCGTCGGTGAGAGCCGCGCCCCGCCCGTTGGTTCGACCCGGCATACGGCGGACGGGGCGGCAGTCCCTCAACTGGGGGGTCAGGAGTGCGAGCTGGTCACAAGTGCGTGGTGGATCTTCCCCGGTCACATGGTTGGACACGAGATCGGTCCGGCAGGTTTCGTCCGCCGGCGTTTGTGAGCGACGCATCAAGGACACGGGCCCCCGCGTCTGTACGCAGTGGAGCCCGTGTGTGATCGGCGTGCGGTATTAGGGGGTGGAGCTACCTCAGCAGCACTAGCTTCGCCCTGTCGATCCCTGCCGGGGAGGCGAGTCTGACGAAGTAGACGCCCGACGGCACCGGCGCGCCGGAACCGTCCTTTCCGTCCCAGATGCACGAGCGCTCGCCACCGGGGCCGCTCCACAGGTTCCTCACGAGCCTGCCGCTCACGTCGTAGATCGAGAGGGTGCCCCTGCTCTCCGGTGGCAGCGAGAAGTGGACCGACGCCTCGTCGCGCGTGGGACTCGGCCACACCGAGCGCACGGCCACCGCCGTGGCCGGTGGTTCGTCCGGAACACCGCTGCCCAGCGGTATCGTGTCCGGGGTCGTCTCGACCGTGGCCACCCCGTCGCTGAAGCTGAAGTAGAAGGCGTGGTCCTCGAGCGTAACGTCGACGTCTACCGTGAACTCCACGCCCGACGCGTAGTCGTGGTCGGGGCCGGAGCCCATGTCGACGGGCGAACCGTCGATGAACGCGCGCCGCACCGTCGGCAGGTTGCCGTCGGGGTCCGAGTAGGTGACGGCAAGGGTCACCACGGCCCCGTTGACGCCCTGCTCCTCCGAGAAGTCGTAGCTCGGACCGTCGAGTTGCGGAGCGGTGTTGCCGCCGAGCGCGGCGACGTCCGTTCTGTGATAGTAGGCGTGAATCCAGCTGCTGTCGACCGCGTTCCCGAGGTTGGCCAGCCACACCGTCGCGGTGCCCACGCCCAGGTTGTAGTAGCCGCTCGGGTTGTCCGGGCCGAAGTAGGGCTCGCCGTACAGGTCCGCCAGGTCGCATCTCATGTTGAGGTCGCCGTCCGAGATCTGGGTCTCGATGTCACCCAGGCGCGTGTAGCTCGTGTCGCGCGCGTCCACGAAGTAGAGTCCGCTGGCGGCGACGAGCGGGACGTCTCCGTAGACCAGGGCGTAGGCGAAGCTGTCGGCCCCCGCATCGGGGTTGTCGACGACCAGGGAGTAGATGAACCAGGGGCCGAAGATCGTGTGCGCGGTGGGCCATGAGCCCGTCACGTTGGAGAGCGTTGCATAGAGGTGCGTGTCGGAGTAGCCGACCCAGAACCCGTCGAGATCGAGGGCCCAGTTGAGGGGGTCCTCTATGTCGCCCCCGACCTCGGTGCCCGGGTTGGCCATCAGGTTCTTGGGCGGCGGGAACGCGTCGCCGGAGTTAACGGGCGAGCTGAACGTCGCCGAGTTGTCGTCGTGCACCACGAAGTAGTAGCTGACCGGCTGGTCCCCGACGTCGAACGACGTCTCCCACGTTCCGCCAGCGTAGGACGGAACCTCATAGAGCTCGGCCTCGTTCCATGTCGCCTGACCGTCGTTGGAGTAGAAGACGGAGGCCTCTCCGGCCTCGGTGGGTGTATCGTTCTCGACGATGTCGACGTCGACCGTCATCGTGCCGTACGGCTGGGCGGCGCTGTTGCAGATGTCGTCCAGCTGGGGTGGAATCAGGTCGCGTGTCACCTGAGCGGCCGACACGGCCGCCACGACCACCACGGAGACCGACGCAAACGCGATGATGGCAGTTCTCACGAGTCCCTCCAGTGGTTCGGATTCTGCGCCACGTTCTACTTGCTCTTCCCTCGCGCCTCTACGATCTCCTCCGCTATGGAGAACGGCACGGCCTCGTAGTGCTCGAAGTGCATCGTGAACTCGCCGCGCCCGCTCGTGAGGTTGCGGAGCTCTGAGGAGTAGCCGAACATCTCGGCAAGCGGAACGCGCGCTCTCACGATGCTGGTCTTTCCGCGCGTCTCCATGTCAATGATGCGGCCCCGCTTGCCGCACAGGCTGCCGGTTATGGCTCCGGTGCTCTCCTCGGCGGCGGTGACCTCCACGC
Source organism: uncultured bacterium (assembly GCA_964562405.1). Classification (GTDB taxonomy): domain Bacteria; phylum Joyebacterota; class Joyebacteria; order Joyebacterales; family Joyebacteraceae; genus WJLY01. Next base: position 12,181 of record CAZLTC010000049.1, read on the forward strand.
TCATCACGGGCTCGAGCAATTCGAGCCCGGCCTTCTTGCAGGCCTCCTTGAAGCCCCTGGAGGCGCACATCCTGAAGGCCATCTCCGACGAGTCGACCTCGTGGTAGGAGCCGTCGATGAGCTCGACCCTCAAGTCGACCATGGGGAAGCCGGCGTACGGGCCCTTGGCCATTGCGTCCACCACACCGCGCTCGACCGCGGGTATGTACTCGCGAGGGATGTTGCCTCCGATGATGGCGTTCTTGAAGTGAAGGCCGGACCCAGGTTCGGCGGGTTCCACTCGTATCTTGATGTGCGCGTACTGACCGTGCCCACCAGTCTGCTTGACGTGCTTGTACTCGTGCTCGACAGAGCCGACGACCGTCTCTCTGTAGGCGACCTGCGGCTTCCCGACCTGTGTGTTCACGTTGAACTCGCGCCTCAGGCGGTCCACTATGATCTCGAGGTGCAGCTCGCCCATGCCAGAGATGACCACATCGCCGGTCTCCTCGTTGGACGCGACGGTGAATGTCGGGTCCTCCTCCGCGAGTCGCAGGAGCGCCTTCTGGAGATTGTCGCGATCGGTCCGGCTCTCCGGGGTCACGGCCATTCCAATGACCGGCGCCGGGAACTCGATCGACTCGAGGACGATCGGGTGCTGTTCGCTGCATATGGTGTCACCGGTTCTCGTCTCACCAAGCCCGACCACCGCCCCCACCTCTCCTGCATACAGCGCATCCACGGCCAGCCTGTCGTCTGCATGCATCTCGAAGAGTCTACCGATCCTCTGACGCTTCCCGCGCGTCGAGTTGTAGACGACCTCTCCCGACTTCAGGACGCCCGAGTAGACGCGAACGTAAACGAGTTTTCCCATGTGGCGGTCGGCCTGGATCTTGAACGCGAGCGCCGCGAGAGGAGAGTCGTCCTTGGGCTGCCGGACTATCTCGGCGTCGCTCTCCTCCTTGGTGCCTATGACCGGCGGCAGGTCGACGGGCGAGGGTAGATAGTCGATGATGGCGTCCATCAGCCGCCGTATGCCCTTGTTCTTGAACGCAGCGCCGCACAGGACTGGGATGATGTCGCCGGCTATCGTGGCACGCCTCATGGCGGCGACGCACTCGCTCCTCCCCGGCGTCACGCCCTCGAGGAACTTCGCCATCAGTTTGTCGTCCTGCTCGCTGATGCGCTCGATCATGACCGCTTGCGCGGCCCTGGCGGCCTCGAGCATCGAGTCCGGAACTGACTCCTCCCGGATCCTGATACCGCCGTCCTCCTCGTCGTAGTAGAAGGCCTTCATCTCGATCAGGTCGACGATTCCCTTGAACGCATCCTCCGCGCCTATCGGGAGCACGACCGGGACGGCGTTCGCACCCAGTTCCTCCCTGATCGCGGCCACGACTCCCTCGAAGTCCGCTCCTATGCGGTCCATCTTGTTGATGAACGCGATGCGCGGTACGCCGTACTTGTCGGCCTGGCGCCAGACGGTCTCCGACTGCGGCTGAACGCCGCCCACGGCGCAGAAGAGCGCCACGGTGCCGTCGAGGACGCGCAGCGATCGCTCGACCTCGATCGTGAAGTCCACGTGTCCCGGGGTGTCGATGATGTTGATGCGGTGGTCCTGCCAGTAGGCCGTCGTGGCGGCCGAAGTTATCGTGATGCCGCGCTCCTGTTCCTGGATCATCCAGTCCATCTGAGCTTCGCCGTCGTGGACCTCGCCCAGCCGGTGGGTGCGACCGGAGAAGAAGAGTATCCGCTCGGTGACCGTTGTCTTGCCGGCGTCAATGTGGGCCGTCAGGCCCACGTTTCTTATCCTGCTCGTGTCGGTGTGACGGGACATTGCGTTCTCTTTCACTGGGAGTTGTGTATGACCTGCCTCCGGCGTCCTAATCTCGCTGCCCCGGCCTGTCCGCATCCGGGTCGCGCTTTCGGGAACCGCTGGCGCGCCATCATATCATGGATGGTCGACCTCGCGCTCGCCTAAGTGTGGTGCCAACCCACCGGTTGCCCTCGCCGCGCCTCAGGTGCATACTGGTAGAGAAGTTGCGGCATGCCTGACGGGACCCGCGGTGAGCGGGCCCCGCGCGCTACCTGTCCCGTGCCAGAGGAGCAGTGCGTGGCCACTCCCAGGAGAGGCATCTCCCTGCCGAAGAACGTCTGGGTCGTCACCCTGACCAGCTTTCTGACCGACATCTCGACGGAGATGCTCACCAACCTCCTCCCGCTCTTCCTCTTCAACGTGCTGGGCGTGAGGACGACCGCCATAGGCGTCATCGAAGGCGTCGCCGAGTCAACTGCCAGCCTGCTCAAGATGCTCTCCGGCTGGCTCTCCGACCGGCTCGGCACGCGCAAGGGCCTGGCTGTCTTGGGTTACGCGATCTCCACTCTCGCCAAGCCGTTTCTCTATGTGGCGACCACGTGGAGCGGCGTCCTCGCGGTCAGGTTCGCGGAGCGCCTCGGCAAGGGGGTCCGGACCGCCCCGCGCGACGCCCTGGTCGCCGACAGCGTCGACGAGACACAGCGGGGCATCGCGTTTGGGCTTCACCGTGCCGGTGATACGCTGGGCGCCGTGGTCGGTATAGGTGTGGCGCTCCTGATCGTGCTCGCGGCGGGCAGGGGAGGCCTGGAGCTAACGAGGGCGACGTTCCAGACGGTCGTGCTCGTGAGCCTCATCCCGGCCGCGCTCGCGGTCGCCGTCCTCGCGTTCGGGGCGCGCGACACCGGTTCGCGCGAGGGAACCACGGGCAGGCCGGTTCTCACGCTCCGCGGGTTCGACCGACGGTTCAGAGTGTTCCTGCTGGTCGTCGTGGTATTCACGCTGGGTAACTCGTCTGACGCCTTCCTGATACTGCGCGCCCAGAGCGCGGGGCTGTCGGTTCCCGGCGTGCTCGGGATGATGCTGACGTTCAACCTCGTCTACGCGCTCGTGGCCAGCCCCGCGGGGGCAATGTCCGACAGGTTCGGCAGAAAGCGGTTCCTCGTAGGCGGGTGGCTGCTGTACGCGCTCGTCTACCTCGGGTTCGCCGCGGCGTCGAAGGGGTGGCACGCGTGGGCGCTCATGTGCGTTTACGGCGTCTACTATGCGGCCACGCACGGCGTGGCGAAGGCGTACGTCGCGGACCTGGTGCCGTCCGAGCGCCGCGGCACGGCGTACGGCGTCTACAATGCCGCTGTCGGCATAACCGCGTTCCCGGCGAGCCTGATTGCTGGGTTCCTCTGGCAGGGCGCGGGCGGGTGGAGCGGGTTCGGAGCCGCGGCTCCGTTCCTCTTCGGGGCATCGCTCGCTCTTGTGGCGGCCGTGATGCTCTGGACACTCTCACTGCGGAAAGGTGATGGGGGCGTATCTTGAGTGACGAGCGCGGGCGCGGCGGACAGGACCCGGCGGCGGCCGGAGGCCCGCCGCGCGACCACATACTGGCCGACGAGAACATAGGCGCGCTCCTCTGGCGCCTGTCCATACCCGCGACCGTCGGCATGGCCATCATGGCGACGTACAACCTCGTCGACGCCATATTCATCGGACGGGGAGTGGGCTCACTCGGGCTGGCCGGCCTCGCCATCGTATTCCCGCTTCAGCTCATCGTCATGTCGGTCGGCCAGCTGATCGGCATGGGTGGCGCCTCGATCATCTCCCGCGCCCTCGGCGCCGGCAACGTGGCCAGGGCCCACCGCACGTTCGGCAACGTGCTCACCCTCTTGCTCATCGCGGCTGGTGTCATTACCGCCGCGGGCTTCGGGTACCTGGATGGGCTCCTCAGGCTCTTCGGCGCGACCGACGCCATTCTGCCGTACGCCAGGGAGTACCTGACCATCATCTTGTGGGGAACCGGCTTCCGCTGCTACGCGATGGCGCACAACAACATCATCAGATCGGAGGGACGCGCCCGCGTCGCGATGGTCACGATGATGGTCGGCGCGATCGTGAACATCATCCTGGACCCCATCTTCATTTTCGGTCTGGACATGGGCATGAAGGGCGCCGCGCTGGCCACCGTCATCGCGCAGGGCTGCACGACCTCGTTCATCATCTACTACTTCTTGAGCGGCAGAAGCAGCATCAGGATGAGCCCCAGCGACATGCGTCCCGATCTTGCCATCGTGAGGGAGACTCTCGCGGTCGGGTCGGCCTCGTTCGGCAGAATGGCGGCCGGGAGCGTCGTGATGGTGGTGCTGAACCATCTGCTCGGCGAGTACGGCGGCAACCTCGCTATCGCAGCCTTCGGACTCATCAACAGGATGACTCAATTCCTGTTCATGCCGATCATAGGATTCGCGCAGGCGCTGCAGCCGGTCGCCGGGTTCAACTACGGCGCCAAACGGTTCGAGATGGCGAAGCGCGCGATGCGCATCTCCGGCATTCGCGCGACGGCGTTTTCCGTAGGGTCGTTCGCCATCATCATGCTGCTGCCTCAGCTTCTGGTTCAGATGTTCACCGAAGATCCCGAACTGATACGCATGGCCGTTCCGGCGATGCGTATCGTCGCCGCTGCGTTCCCCGTCATCGGACTGCAGATGCTCGGCGCGGCCATGTTCCAGGCGTTCGGCCGTGCCCCGCAGGCCCTCTTGCTTACGCTGTCACGCCAGGTGCTGTTCCTGATCCCGCTGGTGTTGGTCCTGTCGAGGTTGGTGGGTCTGTGGGGGATATTCGCGTCGTTCCCGGCGGCCGATTCCCTGTCGGCCACCGTGACGTTGATCATGCTCGCGAGGGAGTTCCGCCGGCTGGACCACAAGGAAGCCCAGATGGTCGAGGCGCGCCGGGTGTGACCCGGGTTCAGACCGCGCGCTCGTAGCCGGCTCGCGGCCGGATCTGCGGCGATGCTGTCGCGCTCATCCGGCCACCGCGCTCACGCGTTAGCGCCTAACGTATCCTATCAGCGTCCTTCCGAGGTCCGTGTTGTCGCTGATGCCCCCCAGCTCCGCGCTGCCGGGTCCGTAGGCGAGAAGCGGGACCATGGTGGCGGTGTGGTTGTCGCTCCCGAACTTCCACCACGTGACCTTGTGCGACTCGCGCGAGGCGTCCATGATGAGATAGCCGCCGCACTCGTGATCGGCCGTGACGACGACCAGCGTCCGCCCGTCGCGCTCGGCGAAGTCCATCGCTGTTCCCACCGCACGGTCGAAGTCGAGAACCTCCTCCATCAGCCACTCCTCGTCGTTCTCGTGGTCCGCCCAATCTATCTGCGAGCCCTCGACCATGAGGAAGAATCCGGCCTCGTCGTCCGACAGCAGGTCCAGCGCCTTCTGCGTCAGCTCGGCAAGCGGAACCGACCTCTCGGACGCGCGCGGAGGGTGCTCCCGATAGAGAAGCGCGGCGGCGGGACCCTCGTCGGGCAACGCCTCGAACTCCTCGGCCGTGAGGGCGACAGGCATTCGCTCCCTCATCCCGTCGAGCAGATTCGCTCCGTCCTTCCTCGCGCCGCCCGGCACCGAGTCCGGCGTGAAGTAGCACCAGCCGCCGCCGAAGAGCACATCGACGCCGCTCGCGGCGATCTGCGAGGCTATCTCGGTGTGCATGTCGCGGCTCTCGACGTGGGCGACGAAGGCCGCGGGTGTGGCGTGAGTGACTGAACATGCGGTCACGAGGCCGGTCGCAAGCCCTTCGTCCTCGGCGTACTCGAGAACTGTCTTGAGCCTCTCGCCCGAAGGAGAGATGCAGAGCATCCCGTTCTTGGTCTTATGCCCCGTCGCGAGCGCGGTCCCGCTGGCGGCGGAGTCGGTGAGGAAATCGGTCGCCGTGTACGTGGTGACGAGGCCCCCGACGGGGAGCCTCTCCATGTTGAGGGGGCCGCCCTCGACCATGGCGCCCGTGACCTGCGCCACCCCCATGCCGTCCCCGATCATCAGTATTACGTTCCTGGGTGTCTCGGTGGGAGCGGGCCTCACGTGGGCACACCCGCCCGCGAGGACCGAGACGAGCGCGATGGCCAGCAGTGCCGCAACCGCGGCCGTGCGGTTCGCGATGCTCGAGCGTGTCATGTCGGTGTCTCCGTTCCTGTGCGCGTCCACCGTTGGTTCAAGCACCCATTCGACGACAAGCATAGCGCCCGCGGCGGGTCCATTCAAGCCAC
>CAZLTC010000050.1:0-2633 GCA_964562405.1 uncultured bacterium
TCCGTCCTGTCGCCGATGGGGTGGGACGCCTTCGGTCTGCCCGCGGAGAACGCCGCCATCGAGCGCGGGGTACATCCTCCCGTCTGGACGGACAACAACATCAAGAAGATGAAGGCGCAGTTCGAGAGGTGGGGGATAGGCTACGACTGGTCCCGTGAATTCGCCTCGCACCAGCCGTCCTTCTACCGCTGGACCCAGTGGATCTTCCTCAAGCTGTACGAGCGTGGGCTCGCATACAGGAAGTCGGCGCCCGTGAACTGGTGTCCCTCATGCGCGACCGTGCTGGCCAACGAGCAGGTCCGCGAGGGACGGTGTGAGCGCTGCGACGCCCAGGTGTCCATAACCGATCTCGAGCAGTGGTTCTTCCGTATCACGGACTACGCGGACAGGCTCCTGGAGGGACTCGACGGGCTCGACCACTGGCCGGAGCGCGTGAAGACGATGCAGCGCAACTGGATCGGCCGAAGCGAGGGCGTGGAGATAGACTTCTCGGTCGCTGAGACGGGCGCCCCGCTGCCTTGCTTCACGACCAGGGTCGACACCATCTTCGGCGTGACCTATATGGTGATGGCCGCCGAGCATCCTATGCTCCGCAAGCTCGTGGCCGGCACCGACCGCGAAGAGGAGGTGCTTGCCTTTGCAGAGCGTGTGCGAGCGCAGAGCCAGTTCGACCGCGGTGCGGCGGACGCGACGAAAGAGGGCGTCTGGACGGGCAGGCACGTCATCAATCCCGCGAACGGCGAGAAGGTTCCGCTGTGGGCGGCCAACTACGTGCTGATGGAGTACGGGACCGGAGCCGTGATGGCCGTGCCCGCGCACGACCAGCGCGACTTCGAGTTCGCCCGCGAGTATGGTCTGCCCGTCAGGGTCGTCATCGACGACCCCGACGAGAGCCACGCCCGGCGCGGTCTCGAGGCCGCCTACGTGGAGGACGGCGTGCAGGTCAACTCCGGCCAGTTCGACGGCATCGCCAACCGGGAGGCCATGGATCGCATCGCAGACTGGATGGAGGAGCGGGGGATCGGCCGCCGGGCGGTCAGCTACCGCCTTCGCGACTGGCTCGTATCCAGGCAGCGCTACTGGGGCACGCCGATACCGGTGGTCTACTGTGAAAGGTGCGGCGTTCAGCCCGTGCCGGAGAGCGAGCTTCCGGTCATGCTCCCGACAGACGTGACGTTCACCGGCAAGGGCGAGTCGCCGCTGACGACCTCCGAGACGTTCCTCCGCGCGAAGTGCCCGTCGTGCGGGGGAGAGGCTCGCCGCGAGACCGACACGCTCGACACGTTCGTCGATTCGAGCTGGTACCTCTTCAGGTACATATCGCCCGGCGAGACGTCCGTGCCGTTTGTCAAGCAGGACGTCGATCGATGGTTCCCGGTCGACCTCTACATCGGCGGGATCGAGCATGCCTGCGGCCACCTCATCTTCGTCAGGTTCATGACGAAGGTGCTGCATGACCTGGGCTACCTGGGCGTGGACGAGCCCATAGGCACGCTCTTCTCACAGGGCATGATCACGCTCGACGGGTTCAAGATGTCGAAGTCGAAAGGGAACGTCGTGCCCCCCGACGAGCTGATCGCCCGGTACGGGGCCGACACGGAGCGGCTCTACACGCTCTTCATGGGCCCGCCGGACAGAGACGCCGAGTGGAACGACACCGCGGTCGAGGGCGCCTTCCGTTTCCTCAACCGCGTCTGGAACGCCGTGGGAGACAGCCCGTTTCGTGCCGGGGAGCTGGAAGCGCTCTCGCGCGAGCTGTCGGGGGACGACCTCCCCGACAACGTCCGGGTGCTGCACAGGAAGACGCACCAGACGATAAGGAAGGTGACGGCCGACATGGCGGACATGCACTTCAACACGGCCGTCGCCTCGATGATGGAGCTTTCGAACTCGCTCCGCGCGTTCACCGACGCCGTGGGTCATGAACCCTCAGTCATCGAACAGAAGGCGGTTGCAGAAGCGCTCGAGAGCCTCGTGCTGCTTCTGGCTCCTATGGTGCCGCACTTTGCCGAGGAACTCTGGGAGGACTGCGGCGGCAAGACGTCGGTGTTCCGGCACTCGTGGCCCGCGTACGACGAGGCCGCGGCGGCGGAGGACGTGGTCACCATCGCCGTGCAGGTCAACGGGAAGCTCCGGGGCGACGTGGACGTGGCGCGCGGCTCGTCTGAGGACGACGTCGTCGAGCTCGCGTCCGCGAACGAGAAGATCGCCAAGCATCTTGAGGGCAAGACCGTCCGTCGTGTCATCTTCGTGCCCGACAGGTTGCTGAATCTCGTCGTCGGCTGAGCGGCGCACCGTCGCGACCGCCGGACGTCGCGTGCTCACATAGAGAACGTCCACTGTAGAACGTCCACGCGATCTTGGACATCTTCGATCGAGGGGAGAGATGGATCAGGCCGGCGTCGAGCGGACGCCGGCCTCTGCAGTAGGTGGATGCAGTGGGCGGAAGGCACTCTCAATACCTTAGTTTACATAATATGTATTATGCGTCACATTGAGAATAGCGCGATGAGGCGTGAAAAAGCGAGCCTCCCGGGGGTCCGGGAGGCTCGCTCGTGCGTTGCTGCGTGGTGTGACGGGCGCTAGGCTCCCATTCGTTCCTCGGCCTCGGCAGCGGCCATGCGTGCCTGGTC
>CAZLTC010000050.1:2733-17879 GCA_964562405.1 uncultured bacterium
GGCGCTAGGCTCCCATTCGTTCCTCGGCCTCGGCAGCGGCCATGCGTGCCTGGTCGGCCAGCGGCGAGTTGGGCGCCTTGTCTATGACGCGCTGAGCGGCGTTGCGGGCCCTCTCCCAGTCGGGCTCCGAGCGGTAGGCTCGCACCGCAGCCATCATGTACCGGGCGTATGCCGACGGGTTGTCGGTGGCGCGCTCGGCCAGCTCGGCGTAGGAGTCTCCGGCCGCGAGGAACTCGCGCTGCTGCTCGAGCACTGCGGCGCGTCCCTCCATGGCTGCGGTGCCCAGGATGCCGGAGTTGCCGTAGCGGCTCAGGTAGTCGTCGAAGGTCGACAGCGCATCGTCGTAGCGGCCCTCCTGGAAGCGTATGGCGCCCAGGTGGCAGAGGGCGGAGCCGGCGCTCCTGGTGCCCGGGTACTCGTCGACGACGGCCTGGAGCTGGTCCGCTGCCTGCTCGTAGAGGCCGGCGGCGAGCGTCTGGGTGGCCGTCGTGAGCGCGGCGCCTGCCTCGTACTCGGTGGCTCTGCGCGACCTGTTCACGAAGTTCCAGGCGACGATCACAACGACCACGACGGCCGCCGCGATCAGGACCTTGTTCATGTGGTCCTCGACGAAGCGCGTCGTCTTCGATGCGCCCTCCAGGAGCGCGTCGTGCTTGAGTTCCTTCTTCGTTATCCGCTTGCGTGTGCCCAAGTGTTCCTCCGGTGACTTCGGTGGGGCGCGTGCCCATCCCGGCGGGCTCCTCCCCCGAGCCTGCGTGTCGATGCGCCGCCGCTCCTGCGGCGGCCTCAGTACAAAGAATCTAGCACGCGGGCGGCCCCGGTGTCAAACCAGGAGGGCCCCGCCGTGCGGCGGAGCCCTCTTGGCTTCCTCATTCGATCGCCAGTTACAGGCGATCGAACCCTGCTTGATCTACTACCTGTAGAGCGCCTTGATCGTCGTCCAGCTCGTATCCTCGACGGGGGTCGTGCCGCCCGGGAAGTGTATGCAGGCGTGCGACGGGGCGGTCACGCAGATGTAGTCCGCCCAGTAGTCGGAGTGGTCGGGATCCATCGTGGTCGAGTAGCTGTAGACCCTGAGCTCTATCACGAGGGCCGACTGATCGACCGGCATGGTCCAGGACGAGCTGACCTCCTGCCAACCGACGGCGGTCGTGTAGCCCGAGTTGCCGATGCCCTCTCCGGCGGAGCCGGCGTAGGCCTCGATGTCGGTCGGGTCGGAGTAGTGACCCCAGATGCGGATCGCGGGCTCGCCGTTGGTGCTTACGCGGTCGAGGCTGTCCCAGCCGTAGAAGCTGGCGGAGACGTTGTCGCCTTCGGCGAGGCCGGTGATCCAGGCAACGTAGTACTGAGGCGTGCCGCTGTGCGGGTCCTCAGCGACGTGCAGGTAGTTCTCTCCCTCATAGGCACCAGTGCAGGTCCACGTTCCCGGAGCGACATCGCCGGTGAGTCCGTTCTGGACGCCCGTGACGTTCGTCTCACAGCAGGCATTGCCGTCGTTCGGGTAATGCCCGAGCACCGTGCCGCCATCTTCCCAGCTGTAGCAGCATTGAATCTGGGCCACTGCCGGCAGCGAGAACAGCGCGAGAGCAGCGATAACAATGATCGCTCTCATTCCCTTCCTCCTTTCCAGCTCCTCGGCGGAGCTGGGTGCGGTTGCCCCGTGGCGACCGGTCTTTGCGACCAGCGCCTGCGGGAGTGCGACACCCTTGCCAACGGCCCTGTCGGCCGCCGCGTGCACTCCGGCGACACTCGGACCTTCACTGCAACACTTATTATACCGCATTTCCGTCACACAAGTCAAGCACTACTGTCAATCAACGGCACGGGCGCGTCCTCATGGCATGAAGAAGGGCCCGGTCGCAGGACCGGGCCCTTCCCTGTTCATCGCTCCGGCGCGGCGGCCGCGCGAGCTTGGTGCGGGCCGCGTCAGCCGGTGATCCGGATTACCTGTACAGAGCCTTGATCGTGCCCCACGTCGAATCCTCCACCGGGCTAACAGGCTCCGGGAAGCGAATCGTCGCATTGTCGGGCGCGGTCACGCAGATGTAGTCCGCCCAGTAGTCGGAGTGGTCGGGATCCATCGTGGTCGAGTAGCTGTAGACCCTGAGCTCTATCACGAGGGCCGACTGATCGACCGGCATGGTCCAGGACGAGCTGACCTCCTGCCAACCGACGGCGGTCGTGTAGCCCGAGTTGCCGATGCCCTCTCCGGCGGAGCCGGCGTAGGCCTCGATGTCGGTCGGGTCGGAGTAGTGACCCCAGATGCGGATCGCGGGCTCGCCGTTGGTGCTTACGCGGTCGAGGCTGTCCCAGCCGTAGAAGCTGGCGGAGACGTTGTCGCCTTCGGCGAGGCCGGTGATCCAGGCAACGTAGTACTGAGGCGTGCCGCTGTGCGGGTCCTCAGCGACGTGCAGGTAGTTCTCTCCCTCATAGGCACCAGTGCAGGTCCACGTTCCCGGAGCGACATCGCCGGTGAGTCCGTTCTGGACGCCCGTGACGTTCGTCTCACAGCAGGCATTGCCGTCGTTCGGGTAATGCCCGAGCACCGTGCCGCCATCTTCCCAGCTGTAGCACAGGCTCTGGTCTGCCCAGGCGGGCATGGCGATGAGCGCGACGATTGCGAGCGTAATCAGATACTTCATTTGGCTCCTCCATGTGTCGAAGACACGTTAGCAGAAATCCCTCGCCCCAACCCATCCGCACGGTCGAATCCCCACCATCAATATGTGTTCATGTTGTCTCGACGATGTGGCGGAACGGTCCGACCGTCAGCGAATCCGAGTCAGAAACCACCTCCTTCCAACTTGCCCCCGCCGCCCTCGCGCATGCGCGCGGGACGACGTTCTTCCTGCGGTACGCAGACCTCGCGCAAACGAGCCCGTCTCGGCGCCCGCCGCGTTTCTTGTCTTCTCAGTCACATAGTATACACCTAGGCACGTTCACGCGTCAACCCATCATGTGGTTCGGGGACCGCCGGGGATGTTAGGAACCTGTGAGTGGTCCGGGGCAGCGGGGCCGTCGCGAGAGCCCCAGAACCTCCCGCAGGCCCCGAGAGCCAGCCTGCCTACGAGTTCTCCGCGATGAACCTGGCGATCGAGCGGTCGTAGGACCTCTCGACCTCGTCGCTGAAGAAGCAGGCCGGGAGCTCCCCCATCCTGCGGTGATACACGATGCATTCGCAGCACGTGCCCTTTCTGCTGCAGGGCTCGTAGCTGCAGTTGCAGTGAGCGAGATTCACTTCCGCGTTCCTGCACTTCTCGGGCATTCCACTCCTCCTGGCCCCGGGTCGCTTCCCACGCCTGTCGGTCGTCCTCCCCCGCAGGCGCGTGTCTGTCTCGCCGACCGGCGCAACTTCCGCGGCGAGCCTCAACGAGACGACGCCCGGCGGTTGGGTGAACCGCCGGGCGTCTCGCCTCAACAACCACACCTGCGCAGGCTAGAACCTGCTCCTGTGCCGGTCCCTGAGTTCCGCGGTCTTTCCCTTGTTCCAGCCGCTCGTCCTCGAGAAGTAGCCCGTGACCCTCGTGATGTGGTCGACGTCCTTCCCGTGGGTGCACGCCGCGGTCAGCTGCTCGAGAGTGCTCCTCTCGACCGCGCTGAACGTTGCGTGAGTCAGGGTCTCCAGCCTGGTGTTGCGAAGGAGCACTCCCTCGTCGTCCAGCTGGTAGTCCCACTCATCGTGGGAGTCCAACCAGTTCTTGAGCTCCTCGAGCTTCATCGGTCCTCCCTTTCGCTCAAGACGGACACTGGGACGCTCCACTGGGCTTCGGTTCGCTACTCGGCGCTGTCGGAAGCGATGGTCTTGTTCAGGTCGGTGATGAGCGCGCCGATGTCGATGCCGTGAGCCACCGCTCCCTCCTCGATCGACTCGAAGGAGGCCACCGCGCATCCTATGCAGTGAAGGCCGTGCTTAGAGAAGACCTCGATGGTCTCGGGGTGGTCCTTGACGACGTCACCTATCGGCATTTCCTTCGTGATCGTCTCCGGCATTCTGATCTCCAGTCTCTTGGTGAGTGGCCTGCAACGTGAGCATCCTACCCGACTGCCCCGCTCAGGCGCAAGTGTCATTTCCGGTGCCCGGGCGCGCCGTCGGCTCAGCCTTCGCTCCCGGCGCCTATCCCCCGGCGTGCCGCGGCCGGCCGGAGGCCGGTCCCACAAAGCTAGCCCTGGTACTCCTCCATCGCAAGCCTGCGCCTCAGATGCTTCCGGACGAGGATCTCGGTCACCGCGGCGCCGGCAAGGAGCGCCGCGACCGCTATGGCGCCTGGCACCGGGCCGTCCTGCATGGCCTTCTGGGCCGCAACGAGGACGCCTATGAAGAGCCCCATGACCATCATGAGGCCGATCTGGCGCGCCTGGCGGCTGCGCTCGACCGACTGCGACAGCGGCAGATTCGGCGCCGACAGTGACAGGACGGCGAACGTGATGACCGCCAGCAGGAACACGACCAGGACGAAGGCCGCGGCACTCGCCAGTGGGATGACGAACGAGAGCAGGACCAGGAGGACCAGGAAGAACGGCACGAGGAATTGGATCATCACGAACTTGCGCGCCCCCAGCAGGATGTCCACCTTGTGCTCGACGGGAGCGGCGTAGAACAGCCAGCTCGCCTTCCACTGGTCGGACTGCGTGAGCCCGGACGCGAAGAAGAACCCGACGAACATCGAGTAGAACCCGAGTATCTGGAGCAGCCCCATGCCGTCTGCGCCGGAGACGAGTGGGTCCGAGATCTCCCCGGTCAGGAGCCCGGCCACGTAGGCCGCCAGAGGCAGCCCGAACGCCGGGAATATCCTCGCCCTCAGCTTCTTGTCGCGCCTCATGTACGTCGCAAGCAGCGTGAACCCCGCCCGCTCCGCGTCGTTCCTGCAGAACATGAGGCCGAGCCGTCCGAGAGACCCTCTGAAGACCCTCGTTGCCGCGGGCGTCTCCGACTCGCGTGAGGCGGTCGCCAGCTCCGAGAGCTTCTTCGAGTAGTCGAGTGAGATCGTGTTCGCGGCCGCCACGACGATCGCGACGGTCGCGCCGAGCGCCATGAGTGCCAGCAGCGCGTCCTGCGCCGTCCCCTTGCCGAGCGCGAGCTGCGTGGCGGCGGCGAACCACGCGGGGGGTGCCAGGAAGACCCAGTCGCCGCGGTGGATCGTCGGGATGGCCGCGTCGCCCCCGAGCGCCCTCGGCAGGAAGACGTACCCGAGCACGAGCACGAACGTGGCGGCGGTGTGAACGTACGTGATGACGCTCGTGAACCGGTCGTAGCTCCAGATGCGGAGCGCAACCGCGTACAGGAGCACGGCGAGGCCCGCGATCGCGATGCACGCCGCCACCGACGCCCCCAGATAGGCCGGTATGAAGAGCGGACCGGCCAGCATCGTTCCGCCGACCACCGCCGCCGGGAGCGTGAGCGCCAGCCCGGTCACCGTCACGAAGAAGAGCAGGTTCGCCGACTTCGCCCAGAAGTAGGTCTTCGAGGAGATGGGACGATGGGCCATGATGTCGAAGTCGTCAGGGTTCACGACCACCGTGCTGTATTCCATGATGACCATGAGCCCGGTCATGAACATGGCCGCGCTCATCGTGAAGAGCGAGTACACGAAGGGGTCGTCCTGCCTGAGGAGCGCGAACGCGAGCACCGTGCCCATCATCGCGTACACGAAGAGCGCGATCACGAGGGGCGGGACCTTCGTGCGGCCGTGCATGGCACGCGAGGCCCTCAGATCGAGCTTGATGCCCGCGGCGAAGAGCGCGGCGAGCTGCCCGCGGTCCGCCGCGCGCGGGTCGCGGCCGGGCCGGTCGTGTGACGTCACGTCCTCTCTCCTCCCTCGCCGGTGACGCTGTCTGAGAACGTACGGACGACCTCGGAGAGGTCACCCGAAGACGTCAACTCGCTGAAGACGCCCTCGAGCGAGCCGCGCTTCGTCATGTCCTTGAGTTCGTCGACCTTACCGTCAGCGATGATCTCGCCGTGGTTGATGATGACGACCCGGTCGCACACGCGCTCGACCACCTCCAGAACGTGGGAGCAGTAGAAGACCGTCCTGCCGTGCGACGCCAAATCCTTGAGAAGCTCCTTCAAGATGAGCGCCGTGTTCGCGTCGAGTCCCGACAGCGGCTCGTCTAGGAAAAGCACCGACGGGTTGTGTATGAGCGCCGCCGAGATGAGCACCTTCTGCCTCATGCCGCGCGAGAACGTCGTCATGATGCGGTCGGCCTCGGCGGAGATGCCGAACAGCTCGAGGAACGTCCCGGCCTTCTTGCGCGCCACTTCGGGGTCGATGTGATAGAGCCTGGCCACGAGGGTAAGGTACTCGGTGGGTGTCAGGCTCTCGTAGAGCGCCCCGGTCTCGGGGACCACGCCGATCCTCTCCTTGGCGCCTATCGGGTCGGCGGTGATGTCGAACCCGTCGATGAGGGCCGTCCCCTCGGTCGGCCGCAGCATGCCGGTCGCCATCTTCACCGTCGTCGTCTTTCCCGCTCCGTTCGGCCCGAGGTACCCGCAGATCTGACCCCTCGGAATGCTGAGCGAGACGTTCCTGACCGCCTCGAACGTTCCGAACCTCCTGGTCAGATCGCGAAGCTCGATCGCCGGCGTTCCCGCTCCGGGCTCTCTCTCGCTCATCTCGTTTCTCCCGCCGGACGGTCCGCGTCCGGCCTCTCGCTTCGCTGTTCGGTGTGCGCCTCTTGATCGGCCAGGAGCCTCTCGGCCTCGGCCCCGATCGCCGGGGGCGGGTTCATTGACAGGACACGCGCCCACGCTTCGCGGGCCGCGCTCAGCGAGTCGAGCCCCGCGTAGGCGCGCCCCAGCTCAAGCCAGGCCTCAATGTAGCGCGGGTGTATCGCGACGGCGCGCTCAAGCTCACGCTTCGCGTCGCCGTATCGGCCCAGCTCAAGGTATGTGAGCCCAAGGTTGCGGCGCGCCGACACGTCACCCGGGTTCTCCTCGAGCGCCGTCTCGAACTCGACCGCCGCCGACTGGAGGTCGCCCCTGCCCGCCAGTATGGCGCCCATCGTGTTGTGCATCTGCGCGCCACTGAATTCTATGAGGTCGACGTTCACGAGGAGCGCCAGGACAGCGGCCGGCGCGGCCACGGCCGCCACCGCGCGCCACCTTCTCGACGCGAGCGCCGCTCCAAGCTCACTGACAGCATATCCCGCTCCCGGCAGCAACGCCAGCACGACCGGCAGCCTGTAGCGCCCGGTGATGAAGAACGGGACGACCGAGCACATGAACGCGACGGCGAACACGACCAGGAGCCCCACGTTCTTCTTCCGGACAGAGGCCAGCACCAGCCCAACGATCCCCAGCGGTGCCACGACGGCGAACGTTCCAAGCGGTATCCGTAGCACCGGGGCAGATTCGGCGACGAAGCTCAGATCGTAGTGGTTGGGTATCTCGTAGTGGTTCCAGAAGAGCGCGAACTTGCGTGCCGTCTGCTCGAGCCACATGGCAGGTCGCTGCCGGATGAAGGCGAGCGCCCTGCCGGCCCAGTAGTTGGAAACCTCGCCGGCGCTCAGGTCCCTGCCCGTGGCTTGCCGGGCCGCGTCCCTCGATGCGGTGCGGAGATCGAACCGCATCTCCGTGGGGACGGTGAACGTGCCCGGGGCGCCGGGGTGGTTTCCTATGTAGAGGTTGATGCCTGCGTTCGACGAGACGGGGATCAGGTCTCCCTCGGCCCTGTAGTTGTGGACCGTCGCAGGCAGTATCGTGATACCGCAGACCACGAAGAAGAGCGTGGGCGCGAGAAGGCCCGTGCGATCTCCGGTCCGCCGCCGTCGCGGGAAGCCTGAACGCACCGCGAGCCAGACCGCGCCCGCGGGGGCGAGCAGCAGCAGGTTGGGTTTGCCGAGCGCGGCAAGTCCCAGGAGCGCTCCCGCGGCCACGGAGAGCCACACTGCACTGGCACCGGTCGCCCGAGCGGACACTGTCTCACCACGCGGCGCCTCCGGAGTCCCCAGCGCGGCGGCCGCTCGCTGGAGCAGCACCAGAGCACCCGCGAGGAACGCGACGACGAGCGTGATCTCGAGGAACTCGGCTTCAAAGAAGATGAACGGCACGTAGAGGGCGGCCAGCGCCGAAGCTACCACTGCCGGGCGCGGTCCGACGGTCAGTCTGGACAGGAGATAGACAAGGAACACGGAGACGCAGCCGACGCAGGCCTGCACGATCCTCACGGCCTGGAAGCCCGACCCCGCGAGCTTCATGACGGCCGCCAGGAAGAACGGGTAGAGCGGGCTGGAATGGAAGTACGCGTGGTCGGGGACCATGATGCCGCGGAGAATATCCCGCGCCTGCGCCTCGTAGACCGCGGGGTCGCCCGTCAGGGCGGCGAAGAGCGCGTGGTCGCGTATCTCGGCGAGGTAGAGCAGTCTGACGCCCAGAGCGACGGTGAGGATGAACGTGACGATGAGCCACTTCATACCCGGAGGCGCCTTCGGCTCCTCCTTCCGTCTCTCGCCCATCATCTTCTCCCGTCGGGCCTTGGTCAACCACGCGCTCGTTGCGCGACGCGCGCACCGGCTGGGCCCTCTCCGACGAGAGCGGCCGACGAGGGCGGCGTTCACCTTCTCGCGGCCGCTGGTCACCGCGGCAGCGGGAGGGCCTCCCCGACCGCTATCGCACGGGCGATCGTTCCTGCCTGGATCTCGATCGTGTCGTCCGTGTGCTCCGCGTATCCCCCGGCAAGCGTCACAGCGAACGGTACTCCGCGCGAGGCACAGCCTTCCATCACCATCCTGTCACGCTCGGCCAGATCTTCCACGGAGAGCGAAAGCCCACCGAGAACATCTCCCTCATACGAGTCGGCGCCCGCCACGTAGAGGACCATCTCCGCGCCGAAGCCGTCCAGGACCTTCTCGATGCCATGCTCCAGCCGCGGGAGGTAACTTGCTCCGACGGCTCCGTCGGGAAGGCCGATGTCCAGGTCGGACGGCGGTTTGACGAACGGGTAGTTGAACTCCTGGTGGATCGAGAACGTGAAGACGCGGTGCTCGTTCGCGAAGATCGACGCGGTCCCGTTCCCCTGATGGACGTCGCAGTCGATGACGCCCACGCGCTCCGCGAGCCCATCGTTGAGGGCCCGGGCCACGCCCATGGCGACGTCGTTCAGGACGCAGAATCCCTCCCCGTGGTCCGAGAAGGAGTGGTGGAAGCCGCCGGCGACGTTGACGCCGACTCCTCTCTCCTTCGACGACCTGACCGCCGCGATGGTCCCGCCGGCCCCCAGGAAGGACGCGTCGACCAGCTCGTGAGAGTAGGGCAGCTCGAGTCTGGCGATCTCCATCATCGACAGCGTCCCCTCGCGCAGCTTGTCGATGTACATCCGCGTGTGCACGAGGTGGGCGTCGTCGTCCGTCGCGGGTGGGGGTTCCACGAAATCGTCCTCGGTCGCCGCGCCGGTCGCTATGAGTCGTTCCTTGATGAGCCTGAACTTGAGCATTGGGAACACGTGGGCGCCGATGTCCGCGTAGTAGTCGTCCGAGTAGTAGAGGATGGGTCTCAACCGTTCGTCTCCTTCTCTTCGTCCACGCTGTCGGGACCGGCCGGCTCCGGCCGCACCTGGCCGGGCGCATCCTGACCGTCGAGGGAATCGCCTCCCGCCGCCACGGCGGGGACATCCATCTCAAAGAGTATCCATGCCTCCGCCGGAAGTCCTCCGGACAGCGCCGGCTCGAACCTCAGTCCGGCCGCAGCGTTCTCGACCGCCGCCGCCTGGGTGCTCGTTAGCCCCGCGTCCTCCGGCACGCTCGCCTCAATGACCCGTCCCTGTTCACCCACGAGCAGCTCGACCTCCGCGGTCTTGCCGGACCGGACGGCGGCCGGACTCTCGCCGGGCGGCGGCCACTCGGCCAGTCGCGGGAGCCGGTCGAAGCCCCCTTCAGGGGGCTCATGATCGCCCGCCGGCGACACCTGGCGCAGGTACGGCGCAAACCCCGGCTCGCTCGTGAGGTCCGGGTAGCGCGGGAGCGTCGATACCGATTCGATGGCCGGGTCTGTCGCGAGCGCCCTGGCTGCCTCGACCGAAGCATCCCCCCATGGTACTCCGGAAGCCTCGTACATGTCAGCCAGTCTTCTGTAGGCCCGCGCGGCGTCCGGCGTGGTCTCCCCCACGATGTCGGCATACGCCCTGTAGAGAAGGTCGGACTCCCTGTACGCCCCGGTCTCTCCTCTGACGATGGCGAGTGCCATCACGTCCTCCGGGTCGACGACGCCTGCCGCTCCGCTCCCCGTCGCTTCTCCCTTCTCCAGAGCGGCCGCGAGTTCCGGGCCGATCAGCGTGACCAGTATCCGGCCGGCCTCGCGGAATCTCCCGAAGCGAACCAGCGCGTAGGCGTAGGCGCGCTCTGCGAGTTTCCAGCCGGGGCGCAGCTGGACCGCGCGCTCCAGGTCGGCCAGCCCCTCGCGCATGTCTCTTCCATCCATGCCTCTCACACCGTAGACGACGAGGGCCTCCGGCGTCATCCCTCCCGCTGGTTCAGTCCCCTGCGCCGACGCGCGTGAGGGCGACAGACAGAGCGCGGCCGAGATCGAGAGCGCCGCCGCCAGGCAGACGCCCGCCGGGGTCCTCGCGGGAGTCGATGCCCGCGCAAAGGGCCTCCCCGCTCGCAGTCGGCCCATCTGAGGTTCCTTTCTGGCACCCTCTCAGGCTGCGAAATACGGCTTCTGAGGGGTCTTCCGTGGATGTCCGTTCCCACATGCCATGGTCCGAGAAACGGCCTCCAGAGGCGGTAAACAGGCCCTGGAGGCGTCTTGTCAACCTCTGATGCTTTACACACCTGCGAGAGCCCGCGCGATTGGACTTGCCGGCCCGGGGTCCTGTCCACCACGCCTCCCGGGAGGTTCGGGAGGCCCCTACATGTGGTGCCTCCTCCGTGTCTCCGGCCGGAAGCGGTCCTGATATACGAACCTCGGCCTGCTCTCCAACAGGATATTCTGTGCTCCGTTCAACACGTCTCTCAGGATGTCACCCGGGTACTCCCACTCGTACTCGGTGCTGCCGCCACACGTGCTGCACTCAGGGATCAGAACGAGGCTCACGTAGGTCTCCCCTGTCCTCTTGATGTCGGCGGTGACGTGGTAGACGGGGAGCGGGCCCTCGGCGGGAGCCTGGGAGTCCTCGTCGACGAAAGGCAGCTGCTTCTTGGTGCCCACGAGCTGGGCCTCCTCGACCCCGGGCTCGACCCCCAGCCCGTTGTCGACCATCGCTTGCCTTATCGCCGAGTGGACGTTCGGCACCGGGCTCAGGAACCACGCTTCGGCCTTCGTCACGGGCGGCGGGTCGGCAGACACGAAGGTCGCCGGGCCCCCGCATCCCGCGAGTGCCGCGGCCAGGGCGACCGCAACGAGCGCAACAGGAGCCGGTCTCATCTGTGTTCTCCCTCCGGTCTCAACCTTCGGTCGCGGTCCCACAGCGCCCCGAGCTCGCGCAGCGCCGTGGCTTCCGCTCGTTCGAGGTGGTGCCACCCCGCCGCCGCCAGGCTCTGATTGACGGCCTGCCTTGAGATGCCCAGGTGCGTGGCTACCTCCTGCTGCGTCTCGCTCTCTCGCACCAGATCCACGATCTGCCTCTGCCTCTCGGTCATCGAGTCGTGGCCCTCGAGGATGAGGCCCATGAGCGAGCCTACGAGCTCGGCCGGAGCGGGCCCAAGGATCAGAACGCGCGCCTCCCTGAAGTCGGTCTCCGGAAGGTGCTCCGACGCCTCGGTCGCAGCCAGGTTGGCGGCCGCAAGGGTCGACTCCATGCGGTCTCCCGACGCCGGTGCATCCACCGGGGCGGCCGGCGCGCTCGATGCGCAGAAGGTGGTCCTCGCCGGGCGGGCGGAGGATGCCAGGGCGAGGATGGCCGGGAGCACCGCCTCGGCCGAGACCAGCTGCAGAACGAGCGTGCCGTCTCCCATCACGCCGGTCGGGCCCGCGAGGATGCGTGGCTGGTGTTCGCCAAGCGCGGCGGCCGCGGCCCGCATCCTGGCGGCCACCCGGGGCGTCGTCGCCGTGCCGCCGTCGCTGCCGTGTGCCTTGGCGGCCAGCGCGTATGCGACGCTCAGGTTCGTCATCGCTAGGGAGCCCTCTTCCGGTGCTGCCGCGGCCTCAGCCCATGACCTTGTAGACGATGTCGTGCTCGCGCACGCGGCTAGGAACCTCGATGCCGACATTGTCGCCGGGCTTCGCCTGCTCGATGGTCTCGTGTTCGACCTGCATCGACCTGACGACCAGCTCGAGGTCCGTCGTGTGTCCCTGGATGCAGATCGTGTCCCCGACCTTGAGCTCGCCGGTCAGCACGATCGCGGCGACGCCGGGTCCCCCGAAGTAGTGGGAGATGTGCCCTATCTCCTTCTTCTCCATGAGGTTCCCTCCTCTTCTGCGGTCTGCTCACCTGGACCGCTCGACTCGCGCGTAGAGATTGTGATCGTGTACGCTGTCGAGGTTCTCCGCTTCGACCTCGTACCAGATGACCCTCACGTCGGAATCCAGACGCTCCGCGACGTTGCGGACGAGGTCCTCCACGAGCATGGGAGCGTCGTGCGCCGCTTCTATGACGGCGCGCTCGTCGTCGCCCTTGAGCAGAGCGAACACGGGTCCGCTCGCGCAGTCCTCGACCAGTTCGACGATGTCCTCCACCCATACGGTCCCCTGCGCGCGCACGGAGACGGCGACGTGCCCCCTCTGGCTGTGGGCCGGTCCACCCGTGGCCTCCTTCGAGCAGGGGCAAACCGTCATCACCGGTACGACCGCGGTCAGCACGAAATCGTACTCGTCTCCCAGCGTCGCCTCGATCCTGACGTCACACGCCATCAGGCTCGTGACGCCCGACACGGGCGCCCTCCTCGCGACGAAGAGAGTGGAGTCGGCCTCGAGACGGGCCGTCCCGGAGTCGTGCGCCTCGCGGACGGTCCGCAGAAGCCTCTCCACGCCCGCGGCGGACAGCTCACGCTCGCCGCTCTCGAGCGCGGACACGAACCTGCTCATGTGTGCGCCCCTTGTTTCGGGGCCCAGGGTGATGAAGAGCCCGAACGTGGCCGCGCTCGTCTGAGGAGCGCCGTCGCGTGCTGGAATGGTCGCGGGGTAGACGAGTCCGGTCACTCCCACCTCGTCGAGCGGGATCTCACGGTCGTCCTTGGTGTCCTGGATGCCTGGCATGGAACCTCCGGCCGCTCGCGGGGCACGACACCCCATCGTATGGACGGCCGGGGGGGCGCGTCAAGCGCAAAGGATTGCGCCTCGGCGCGGGAAACCGCCTAGAGAACGCTTTCGAACTCGACCACCGCGTGGGCCGCCGCGCCCACCGAGACGGCGGCGACGGGGACTCCCGCCAGCTCTTCGATGCGCCGGATGTAGTCACGGGCCGCCGTTGGAAGGTCCTCCGGTCTTCGCACGTCCCGGGTGCTCGTCTTCCAGCCGGGCAGCTTCTCGTAGACCGGCTCGGCCAGCGCCAGTTCGGAGGCGGTCCTGGGGAATGTTGTCGTAACGCCGTTGCCGATGCGATAGGCCGTGCAGACCGGGAGAGTCTCGAACGAGTCGAGCACGTCGAGCTTCGTGATGATGAGGCGGTCCGCGCCGTTGACCTCGGCGGAGTAGCGCAGGGCAACGCCGTCCATCCAGCCGCATCTGCGGGGCCGCCCGGTAGTGGCGCCCATCTCATGACCGCATCTTCTTATCGCTTCCCCGCTCTCGTCGCCGGACTCGGTCGGGAACGGTCCCTCGCCCACCCTGGTCACGTACGCCTTGGCTATGCCCACCACCTTGCCGACCATCGACGGAGGCACCCCGGTGCCGGGCGACACGCCGGCCGACGTCGTGTACGACGACGTCACGTAGGGGTACGTGCCGAAGGCGATGTCGAGGAGCGTGCCCTGCGCGCCCTCGAATATCACGCTCTTGCCCGAGGAGATGGCCGCACGGATCGCACCCGGCGTGTCGGCCAGATGTGGGGCGAGCCGCTCCGCCACGACGGTGAAACGCTCGATGGTCCTGTCGATGTCGATCGGCTCGGCGCCGTACAGCTTCTTCAGAAGGTCGTTCTTCCTGCGTGCTACGGCGGAGTAGCGCTCCCGGAACGACGCCGGGTCTGCGAGCAGACCTATGGGCAGCCCCTCGCGCGCGTATCTGTCGGAGTAGGTCGGTCCTATGCCGCGAAGCGTCGTGCCTATCGCCGAGCCGCCACGCGCCTTCTCCTCCGCCGCCTCCTGTGCCCGATGGTGGGGCATCACCATGTGTGCGCCCACGTCTATCCGGAAGTTGTCGCCGACCGTGACGCCCCGCTCGTTGACCATGTCGATCTCGGACACGAGCGCCTCCGGGTCGACCACGACGCCGGGGCCTATGACGCACTCGACGCCCGGCACCGAGATGCCGGAAGGCAGCAGGTGGAAGACCACCGGCTCCCCGTTCAGAGAGACCGTGTGCCCCGCGTTGGCACCGCCCTGGAACCGGACGACCATGTCGGCCTTCGACGACAGGGCGTTCGTGATCTTGCCCTTTCCCTCGTCGCCCCACTGCATCCCCACTATCACCACGCCGCTCATCGGTCCCCTTCCCCCGTGAGTCCACTTATGGCGTCCGACACGGATTCCGCCGTGAGCTCGCTTTCGGTCTCTCCCGAGACGGCCTTGTCCTTCTCGTCCACCGAGCGTTCGAGCGCCGTCCTGTAGGCCCTGAGCCGGTCGGCGAGCTCCGCGTCCGAGAGCGCCAGTATCTCGGCCGCCATGATCGCCGCGTTCTTGGCGCCGTGCTTACCTATGGCCATCGTTGCGACCGGTACGCCGGACGGCATCTGTACAGTCGAGTAGAGTGCATCCACGCCCTGGAGGCTGCCTCCGGCCATCGGCACGCCGATGACAGGGAGTATCGTCACGCTGGCTATGGCCCCGGCCAGGTGGGCGGCCAGCCCGGCACCCACGACGACCACCCTTATGCCTTCCGTCTCCAGATTCTCGGCCAGTTCGTGCGTCTTCTTTGGAGCGCGATGCGCCGACGAGATTCGGGTGACGTAGGGGACGCCCAACTCGTCGAGCATCTTCTCGGTCTCCTGCATCGTCGGCCGGTCGGAGTCGCTTCCCATCACGACCGCGACGAGCGGCTTGCCCGGGCGCTTCATGTGGCTCCTCCCCTGGTCCCTAGTGTCTGAAATGCCGCATGCCCGTGAAGACCATCGCGA
>CAZLTC010000051.1:0-17099 GCA_964562405.1 uncultured bacterium
GGCGCCGATGCCTTTGTCGTCAAGGTGATGACAGACGGCTCCGGGCTCAGCTACAGGCTGACTCCGATGGGGACCGTGATAGAGGGAGAGCTTCGAGACATCCTGAGCGCGATCGCCGACATGCACGAGCAGACCTTCGGGGAAGGAGTCGTGCGCGTGCTCACGACCATCATCGTCGACGACCGAAAGGACAAGACGCTCTCGATGGAAGGGAAACTCGAGGCTGTAAGAAGAAGACGCGGCCGGGACTGAGCCGGGCCTGGGCCCGGCGCCCCCTTGCATCTCGCGGTCTGGGAGACCGCGCTGCTACTCCAGCTCGGGCAGACTCGCGGCGGCGGCTCTGCGTTCGGCCCTCTCGGAAACGAACAGAGCTACGGCGCCCGTCAGTATGGCCAGGTCCGCCGCCAGCAGAATGAACGGCACGCTGAGGCAGAAGCTCGTGGCCACCAGCACGGGAATGGCTACCCCCAGCGTCTTTGCTGTCCAGCTCATAAGACACCTCCTGGTGAAGCCCTTCCCGATCGCGGGTCGCCCGGGAGACGCGTTGTCGGGCTAACTCTGCCCACAACTTCCAGCCTAGCACAGGTCCCCTAACTTGTCAAGAGTATCTCATGATGGTTCCTGGGAAGGATCCCTTCGAGTCAGCACTCCACATAGAGCATGAGGCCCTGCTGGAGGCCGTGGGCGTGATCGCGTCCACCCTGCAAGTAGACACGGTGCTCCAACGGCTGATCCACCTGACGCATCGGATGCTTGGCTTCGAATATTGCACCATCCTGCTTATCGGTGACGACGGACGTCGCCTGGAGGTGGCGGCCAGGTACGGCTATCCTGAGAGCATCGTCCAGGAGGTGGAGCTGAGCGTCGGCAGAGGTGTGACCGGCCGCGTCGCGGAGACGGGTCACCCCGTGATCGTGCCGGACGTGTCCAGGGAGGAGCACTACCTCGCGGGTCTGCGCGGCGCGAGGTCCGAGATGGTCGTCCCGCTCAAGTTCGGGGACCAGGTCATCGGAGTCTTCGACGTGCAGAGTCCCACGCTCGACACGTTCGGGCTGGCCGAACAGGAGATCCTCTCCGCACTCGCCGGCATCGCCAGCGTCGCGATCGTCAACGCGAGGAACCACGCAGCTGCGCTCCGAAGCAGGGACGAGGCATCGAGGAGGAGGTCCCTCGAGCAGCAGCTGAACTTCGCACGTACCGTGCAGGAACATCTGCTTCCACAGAGAGACCCGTCGATGCCGGGATTCGACGTGGCCGGCGTGAACCTCCCAGGGGAGACACTGAGCGGCGACTACTTCGACTACGTGGACCTGCCGAAGGGAAGCCTTGGCATAGCGGTCGCCGACGTGTCGGGCGAGGGTGTTCCCGCCGCGCTGCTGGCGGCCTCACTCCAGGGCATGCTCCGTGCCCACATAGAGAACGTCTACTCGATCTCGGACATCTTCGAGAGAGCCAACGGCTCGCTCCTGGCCTCCAGCGCACCCGACGACTTCGCCACCCTCTTCTACTGCGTACTGGAGCGCTCGGGAACGTTGACCTACGTCAATGCGGGACACAACCCGCCGATCGTGCTGCGGGCGGATGGATCCGTGGAGCGCCTGAACCAGGGCGGCACCGTTCTGGGGATGTTCCCGGGGCAGAAGTACCCCCACGGGAGGACCGAGCTGCGCCCTGGTGAGTATCTGGTGGTCTACACGGACGGGCTGACCGAGGCCTTCCATGAGGACGAGCAATTCGGGGATGAGCGCGTGGTCGAGACCGTGCGGAGGGTGCACGGGGCCCCGGCACGCATCATGGCCTCCGTCCTGGTGACCGAGGCCGACTCCTTCGCGGGCCGCGGCACGGCGCCCGATGACATGACCGTGGTCGTAGTGCGACGCCAGCAGATCGACTGACGACGTCCGGGCACGGCTGATGCTCCACCGTCGGTGCCACGCGCGGCCGCTCGACCGCGCGACCAACCCCTTCAGTCCCGTACACCCCAGGAGCACCACAGAGGTGACGAAGCGCGCCGGCGCCAGAATGCCCGCCGCTGCGGCCGCGTGCTCCCTAGCGGTCGGCATCGCTGCGGCAAGCGCAGGGTGCCACGCGGTGCCCGCGCCGGCCCTCACGTGTTGCGCCGCCCTGGCCGCGCTCATCCCGGCAGTCGTCAACATCGTTCACAACGGAAGAGCGCGCGCCCGAGTATCGGCCGCCGCCGACGTGGCTCTGCTGTGCGCGCTGTCGCTCTCCGGAGTGGCGCTGTACACGGCGCGCCACGTCCTCGTTCACCCGGACGAAGCCTCGCTGCTGGCAGACGGAGGCAACGTGACGGTGGAGGGGCGGGTCGTGGAGGCCCGCCGCGGAGGCCGGCGGGCCAGGGCCGTGGTCAGGATGAAGCCTGCTCGCGGATCGCTGTGGGTGTCGTGGCCGGAGGGGGCCCTGGGGCCGGTGAGAGGGGAGCTGGTACGCGCGACCGGGAAGGTGTCCGCGGCGCGTCCGGTGAGCAACCCGGGTGCGTTCGACTTCCGCTCGTATCTGGCCGACCGCGGCATCCACGCGGTGATGTCGGCGGATCGGGTGGCGGTGCTCGAGGGGCCGCACGGCATCTCTGCGGCCGCCGCTTGGGTCCGCGGGGAGATCGGCAAGAGACTCCCGGTCGAACAGGCCGACGTCATGCGAGCGCTTCTGCTCGGCGATTCGTCGGGACTCCCTGAGGAAGTGCTCTCGTCTTTCCGCCGGTCGGGCACCGTCCACGTGCTTGCCGTTTCCGGACTGCACGTGGGGTTCGTGGCGTTGATGGCGGGCGCGCTCCTTCGCTGTCTTGGCGTGCCGCGCAGGTGGGCGCGGCTGCTCGTGATACCATGCCTGTGCTTCTTCGTGGCTCTCGTCGGCGCCAGGCCGTCGGCGGTCCGGGCCGCGATCATGGCCTCGGCCCTCATCGTGTCGTGGTCGCTCGAGCGCTCTTCGCCGACGCTCAACACGATGGGCGCGGCCGCTCTGGCCATCCTTCTTGTCAGGCCCGGCTCTCTGTTCGACCTCGGCTTCGCTCTGTCGTTCGGGGCAACGCTCGGGATCGTGCTTCTCCATCCCGCGATCCGGGCGGTCCTGGCGCCGCTGGGAAGACTCGGAAGGCCGGGACGACTCGCGGCCGACTCCGTGGCGATCTCCCTCTCCGCGCAGCTCGGCGTGACTCCCGTTGCGCTCTTGGCGTTCGGAGAGATATCGCTCGTCTCGCCGCTGTCGAACCTGGCCGCGGTGCCGCTCGCGGCCTTCTCGGTAGCGTCCGGCGCGGCGATGCTGGCGACGTCGGCACTGCCGGCGGTCTCCCGGGTCTTCGCCGGCTCGGCCTGGGCGTCCCTGACCTGTCTCTCGTGGACGTCAGGAGCGATGGGTGGCCTCTGGCTCTCGTCGGCCCGCATCGCGGCCCGCTTCTGGCCCGTCGCGGCGCTCCTCGCGGCCGGGGTAGGTCTGTCGCGGTGTCGCGGACGGATGCGGGTGTGGTGTCCGGCCACTTTGTCCGCGGCCTGCCTGGTGGCGGCCCTGACCTGGTCGCTGGGACCGGGCCAGGACCGACCGCGGATGATCGCGTTCGACGTAGGACAAGGCGACGCGGTGCTGCTCGAGCTGCCGGGACGACGCCACGTTCTAGTCGACGCCGGACCGTCGTGGGGCGGCGCGTCGGGCGGCAACGCCGGCAGCAGCATCGTCGCCCCGTACCTGAGAAAGAGAGGAGTCAGCAGGCTTGACGCGCTCGTCGTCACGCACGGACACGTCGACCACTACGGCGGCGCGACGTCGGTCCTGTCGGAGTTCCGCACGGAGACGCTCGTGCTGCCCGCCGGATTCGAGCGCTCGGAGGAACTCAGCAGGCTGGCCGACAGGGCGCGGGAGTTGGGGACGGACGTTGTCGAGGCTTGCGCGGGCGACGTTCTCACTCCGGCCGGGGGCTCGTCTCTGTGGGTCCTGTCGCCCACCGCGGCCCTCGCCGCCGGCGCCTCGGAGAACGACGCGTCCGTGGTTCTCAGAGTGGGGCTCTCCTGGGCGACGGCGCTCCTGACGGGCGACGTCGAGGAAGCGGCCGAGTCGGCCATGGTCGAGGCCGGGAGAGTCGTCCCGGCCGAGATCCTCAAGGTCGCTCATCATGGGTCCGCGACGTCGAGTTCGGAGGCTCTTCTCGACTCGGCCAGCCCTCTGTTCGCGCTGGTGTCGGTCGGCGAGGGAAACCGGTACGGCCACCCGGACGACGTGACGCTCGCGAGGCTCGAGGCCGCAGGAGCGTCGGTGTTCAGGACCGATGTGGATGGCGCTCTGGTCGTGGACGTGCTCCACGACCGCGTGAGGGTGCGTGGCTTCCGGAGCGGCATCGAGCGAGGAGCCGTGCGTCTAGTCGGAGGGCCAGAGAGAGCTGGGCCCGACGACGACGGTCGAGAGTCGGGCGGGGTCAAGGAGGGTCACTGAGGCTTCGAGCACATCCTCCCGCGTCACGGCGTCGAGCATCGCGGCGTAGCGGTCGTCGTAGTCGAGACCGAGCCCGTACCGCTCTGACCTGACCATGCGGGCCGCCCTCTCCTCACAGCTCTCGCTCTCCATCAGCTTGCGCCCGCGCAGATAGGCCTTGGCCGAGGCCAGTTCCTCGATCGATGGAGGCAGTCGCCTCATCTGCTCCAGCTCCTCTTCGAGCACCACGAGCGCCCGCTCGGCGCGTGCTGGTGAGGTGGCCGTGTAGACCCACAGCACCCCGGGATCCAGACCGGCCGTGCTCGATGTATCGCTCTCGACGACGTAGGCCAGCCCCTCCGACTCACGAAGCCTCCGTCCGAGCCTCGACCCGAACCCCGCACTGTCCCCGAGGACGACGTCCATCACGCACACGGAGTGGTACCTTGGGTCGGAACGGGCGATCCCGACGCCACCCACCATCACGTGGGTCTGCCTGCGGTCCCTGTCGACGAAGCTCCTGCGGCCGCCCTCAGTGGCGGGCGCGGCGGGAGGAGTCAGTATGGGCCTCGACCCCTCCCAGTCGCCGAACGTGCGGGCTGCACCGTCGACAAAGGCGCCGGCATCTATGTCGCCTGACGCCGCGAGGACGGCGGAGGAGGGAGAATGGAACGAGCGGAAGAACGACTCCGCGTCCGGTAAGGTCAGAAAGAGGACGGTCTCGCGGGTGCCGTTGACCGGCCTGTGCCTGGGATGGTTCCCATAGACGAGATCGAGAAACGCCTGGCGGGCGACCGTGAACGGGTCATCCTCGTCCTCAGCGATCTCCGCCAGCTGCTTGCGTCTGGCCCGCTCGAACTCCTGCGCGCGGAGGCGCGGACGGCGCGCCACCTCGCCGACGATGTCCAGGCACTCCTCGAATCGTTCGGACAAACCGGTCACGCAGACCGAGCACGTCTCGTAGTCGGGGACGACGTCGAGCGAGGCTCCGGCGGCGTCAGTGCGGAGGGCGAGGTCCTGCCCCGTCATGCTTTCCGTTCCCTCGAGCATGACGCCGGCGGTGAGCGACGAGAGACCGGCGCGGGAATCGCCGTCGTACCTGGACCCGGCCTCAAGCGAGAGGACGAGTGAGAAAACACCGGTTCCGGGAGACGAACCGGCCAGCACGCGAAGCCCGTTGGGTAGAACGTCCCGCTTCACCCTTGTCTTATCGTCAGCCACCCGCTGTTCCTCACTTCCGGGTCGAGGTAGAGCCGGGCCGCTCGCGACACGTCCTCCGGCGTCACGGCATTCACGCGCCGGTCGAACTCCTCGCCGAGTTCCCAGCGGTCCAGCAGTTCCCAATAGCCGAGGAACCCCGCCATACCCAGTGAACTCTCGCGCCCCACGGTGTGGTCGAGCCTCCACTGAAGCCTGGCCTTCTGAAGCTCCTCGATCGCCGGGGCCTCGTGCGCGAGGCGTGCTATCTCGCCCAGGACCGCCGCCTCGCACGCGGGGAGGTCGCCGCCCTCCGAAAGCTCGCCGGACACGGTGAAGAGCCCCTGACAGCGCTGTAGCGTTCTGCCGACGGAGACCTCGTTCACGTCGCCACCCGACGCCACCAGGCTCGTATAGAGCCGCGAGCTGCGGCCGGTGCCGAGGATCGTTGCCACCATCTCAACGGCCGGTGAGTCCGAATGGGCCGCCTCGGGACACCGGAAGGCGACGGTCAGCCGCGGGATGCCGGAATCGCGCTCGATCACCAGACGCCGTGCGGCACTCTGCGGCGGATCCGGCGGAGGGTCGGTCCACCCGACGCCTGAGCCGCCGACCGGAAGCGATTCCCCCACGGCCTCGAAACACACGCTCACCGCGTTCTCCACCTCGGACGGCTCGACGTCTCCCACTACGCTCAGGACCGCGTTGTCGGGAACATAGTTGGCCCTGTAGAACGCCAGGAGATCGTCTCTCGAGACCCGCTCCAGGTCCTCGAGCAGACCGACCACCGGGAACCGGTATGGGTGGTGGTCGTACGACATGAACTCGACCGCCTCGTCCAGGACCGCCTCAGGGTCGTCGTCGAGCATCTGCCGTTCCTCGATCGCGACGCTCCGCTCCGTCTCGAAGGAGGGCGGGGCCAGCAGGCATCCGGTCATCCTGTCGGCCTCGATCTCGAGCGCCGTCCGCCAGTTCTCGCGGGGGAGGACGAAGTAGTAGGCCGCATAGTCGCTCGTCGTCATTGCGTTGTTCACGCCGCCGATGCTGTTCGTGAGTTCATCTATGGCCCCGTCGGCGTAGCGGCGGCTGCCCCTGAACATCATGTGCTCCGTCAGGTGTGCGAGGCCGGTGAGCCTCTCGGGGTCCCTGATCGACCCGGCGTTGTACATCACGAGCACCGCCACGACCGGGGACGCGGAGCGCCTGAGGGAAAGCACGCTGAGCCCGTTCTCCAGCGTGATCCTGCTCGGCCTCTCGAAGGCTGTTGCCACGGCTCACCCGAACCCGATTTAGAAACGTCCGCGGACCCGGCACTCCGGCGTCGCCGCGGACTTGACTCGCACGCGCAACTGAGCCTATGCTTCGGAGGACGGACGGTCAAGA
Organism: uncultured bacterium; assembly: GCA_964562405.1. Classification (GTDB taxonomy): domain Bacteria; phylum Joyebacterota; class Joyebacteria; order Joyebacterales; family Joyebacteraceae; genus WJLY01. Next base: position 7,000 of record CAZLTC010000051.1, read on the forward strand.
ACGGTTTCCCCAAGACTGGTGGTGCCCATGCTAACCTGCGACCTGCACGTACACTTGGACGGCTCCATGAGAGACGGCACGATCATGGAGTTGGCCCGCGAACAGGGCATCTGCCCGAGCGACGCGAGCGACGACGACTTCCTGGGCCGGCTGGCGTTCGAGCCCGGCATGACGCTCTCGTCGTGTCTCAGACGGTTCGAGACGACCGTCGGACTCATGCAGAACCACTCCGCGCTCACGAGGGCCGCCGACGAGCTCGTGAGGGACTGCTATCTGGACGGCGTCCGACATCTCGAGGTCCGATTCTGCCCCACGCTTCACACGAGGGGAGGCATGGCGGCCGAGGAGGCGCTCGAGACCGTGATCTCAGGACTGGAGCGAGGAGCCGCGGAGTGCGCCCCGGGCGACTCCGGGGCCCTGATGAGCGCGGGCGTCGTGGTGTCCATGCTGGAAGGCGCACCGGAGCGGGACATAGATGCGTTGGCCGAGCTCGCGGCGCGGTTCGCGGGCAGCGGCGTCCTCGGACTCGACCTGGCCGGCGACGAGTCGCTCTTCGATACCGATAGATACCGCAACGCCTTCACGCGCGCCCGGGACGCCGGTCTCGGCGTGACGGTTCACGCCGGCGAGGGAAGCGACCCTTCGCACATCGCGAGAGCCGTCCACGAACTGGGTGCCGACAGGATAGGACACGGTACGAGCGCGGGCAGGGACCCGGCCGTGATGGAGCTTCTGGCTGAGCACGGGACCACCGTCGAGTGCTGCCTCAGCAGCAACCTGCACACCGGAGCGATCTCGTCCTACGCCGCGCACCCGCTCACGCTGTTCCTCGAGCGCGGCGTGAAGTGCACGCTGGCCACGGACAACAGGTTCTTCTCCCGGACCACTCTCTCCAGGGAGTACGACCTCGCGGCGGAGCGCCTGGGGCTCAGCAGGGATTCGCTCGCCGAGCTGGCCCTGCAGGGAGCGCGCGCGTCATTCCTGCCGCATCCGGAACGCGGGCGCCTGGTGGACGTCGTCGCCGAGAGCGTGTCGGCGCACGGAGGCGCGTGAACCGGAGAGCGCACGGAGGCACGGGGACGAGGAGCGCCACGCGATGAAGAGACTCAGAGTCGGTGTGCTCGCGTCGGGCAACGGGTCGAACCTGCAGTCGATACTCGACGCGTCGCTCGAGGGTCGCGTGGACGCGGAGGTCGTCGTGGTGATCTCCGACGTGCCGGACGCTCGCGCGCTGGAGCGCGCCAGGAATGCCGGCGTCCCGGCTGTCCACGTGCCCCCAGGCAGATTCAAGACCCGGCTCGAGCCGCGCGCGGAGGAGGAGTTCGCGCGCACGCTCGAGGAGAGCCGGGTCGACGTGGTCGCGCTCGCCGGATTCATGCGCATCCTGCACGACGACTTTCTGGCGCGGTTCGCGGGGCGGATCGTCAACATTCACCCCTCGCTGCTCCCATCGTTCCCCGGCCTGGACGCGCAGCAGCAGGCCCTCACGCACGGCGTGAAATGGACGGGCGCGACGGTCCACTTCGTCGACGCCGGGGTCGACACGGGGCCCATCATAGTGCAAGCCGCCGTCCCGGTGATGCCCGGCGACACGAGGAACACGCTCGCCGCCCGCATACTCGCAGAAGAGCACCGGATCTACCCGATGGCGCTCCAGTACCTGGCCGAAGGCCGGGTCATGATAGACGGTCGTCGGACCGTCATCGACGGTTCCTGCTCCGTGCTCTGGAACGGGGCGAGGAGCGACGAGGACGGTGCCGGATGAGCGGACTCGGGCGAGCTTCGAGACCCGAGCACACGGGCCGCGGCGGACGTGGCGGCGCGGCGCCCCTTCGCGTGGCGCCACTCCTGGTCGCGCTCGCCTTCCTGACCGCCGCGCGGGCGGGCGACACGCCAACCACGCTCGTCTACCCGCCGTTCGGGCACTGCCTGGGCATACACAGGGTAACCGACTTCCAACGCTTCATCTACCTGGGCACGCGCACGAAGCTCGACGACCCGACGGGCATCGCGGCCGTCAAGCTCCGGTCGAAGGACGACCTCTCGACCGAGTCGGACGACGATGAGCTGACGGTGTTCGGGCTCAACTCGGGGCGCTGCGAGATCATCTTCAACACCTCGATCTACGAAGCGTCGCTCTACGGCTCGTGCGGCAGCGGAGAGGGCCAGTTCCGGCATCCGCTGGGCATCGCGGCCGACGAGGCCGGAAACGTGTTCGTAGCCGATACCGGCAACGACCGCATCGTCCGGCTGCTCTACTCGAATGACGCCCTGCGCTGGATCAAGACCTTCGGTTCCAGGGGACAGGGGGAGCTCCAGTTCATGGGACCGTCGGCGATCGCGCTGGGCGCGTCCGGGACCCTCTATGTATGCGACACGGGCAACGACCGCGTAGTCCTGCAGAGCTCGTCCGGAGAGCATATCACAACGATCACTGGAGACGCCGGGCGCGGCGTGCGCCTCGACGCCCCCAGTGGCATCGCGGTCGTCGAGGCCGACGACCCCTGGGTGTCGCGCGGCCGAGACTTCATGGTCGTCTCGGACATGCAGGGCCGCAGGCTCCTCAAGTTCTCGCGGGAGGGGAGGCTCGAGGCACGGCTGGACGCGCGCGACCTGCCGGTCGCCGACGCGCGGCTCGAGGCGCTCGCTCTGGACTTCTACGGCAACGTGTACGCGACCGACCGCGCGGGTGGACGCATTCACAAGTTCGACTTCGACCTCAACTACGTGACCTCGTTCGGCCGGACGGGCGACGGAGACCGCGAGTTCGACGAGCCGAGAGGCATCGCGCTCTGGAAACGGTTCGGTCAGATATTCGTCACGGAGCGGACCGGGGCCCAGTATCTCTGGGTGGGAACAGAGATACAGGAGCTTGCCGCGCTGCCCGACGCAGACGATCCCGGCGGCGTCCCGGTGAGGCTCTCGTACTTCCTCACCGAGACCTCGCGTGTGACCATCGACGTCCTGGACTCTCGGGGCAGAGAGCTACGCCGGATCGTCAACAACAGACGGCGCGCCATAGGGCCGAACACCGAGCGGTGGGACGGACGGCTCGGGGAAGGCGCAGCACGCGCGCCAGCGGGGACGTATGCGATACGCGTCGAGGCGACGCCCACCTACTCCTCGGGGAAGTACTTCCACGATACCGCAGAAGTTGAGGTTATCCTGCCCCACGAGGCGGCACGCTGAGCCCGCCCTTGCACGACTCGAACATCTCTGCTAGTTTGTGCGGCTGTCTTGCACAGGGGCTCCCGGAACCCCCCGGAGGCCCTTCCCAGGACCACCCACGTCCGGAGGAAGAGTGCTCAAGAACCTCATGGAGAAGGTCATAGGCAGCAAGTCCGAGCGCGAGGTCCGCAAGCTCCTGCCGGAGGCCGCCCGAATCAACGAGTCCCACGGGCCGCTCTCGTCGCTGTCCGACGAGGAGCTGCGCGCCAAGACCGGCGAGTTCCGCGCCCGCCTCGAGGCCGGTGAGACCGTGGACGATCTCATGTACGAGGCCTTCGCCGTCGTCAAGGAGGCCTGCAGAAGGCTCGTGGGGACCAGTTGGGACGTGGCCGGTCGCGACACGCCGTGGCAGATGGTTCCCTTCGACGTCCAGATGATGGGTGCCATCGTCCTGCACAGAGGTGGCATCGCCGAGATGGCGACCGGCGAGGGCAAGACCCTTGCGGCCACGATGCCGATGTACCTCAACGCGCTCACCGGCAAGGGGGTGCACCTCATCACGGTCAACGACTACCTGGCGCTACGCGACGCAGAATGGATGGGGCGCGTCTACGAGTTCCTTGGGCTGACGGTGGGATGCATACAGACCGGCCAGACGCCAGAGGAGCGCCGGGTCCAGTATGCGGCGGACATCACCTACGGGACGAACAACGAGTTCGGATTCGACTACCTGCGTGACAACATGGCCGTCCGCCTCGAGGACCGCGTGCAGCGCGGCCACCACTACGCCATCGTTGACGAGGTCGACAGCGTGCTCATCGACGAGGCCAGGACGCCGCTCATCATCTCCGGCGTCGTAGAGCACTCCACACACATGTTCGACCGGCTGAAGCCGCCGGTCGAGAAGCTGGTGCGGAAGCAGACGCAGATGGTCAACTCGATACTCGACGAGACGGAGCGACTCCTCGAGAACGAGGACACGCGCTACGAGGGCTACGTCAAACTGGTGCAGGTCTCGCGCGGCGCGCCGAAGCACCGGAGGCTCCTGCGGCTCCTCGAGGACCCGTCACTCAAGTCCCAGGTGCAACGCACCGAGAACGAGCTAATGAGGGACAAGATCCTCACCGAACTCGATGAGGACCTGCTCTACGCGCTGGAGGAGAAGGGCAGGAGCGTGGCTCTCACGGAGAAGGGACGCGATCTCCTGTCACCGGAGGAGCGGGACCTGCTCGTCCTGCCGGACCTCTCCGAGCAGCTGGAGGCCGTGGACGCGGACGACACCCTCGGTGACGCGGCCAAGGCCGAGCGCAAGAACGATCTCCACATGCAGTACGCCCAGACGAGCGAGCGGATACACAACGTCTCGGCGCTGCTCAAGGCCTATTCGGTGTTCGAGAAGAACGTCGACTACGTCGTGCAGGACGGCAAGGTGATGATAGTCGACGAGTTCACCGGCCGTCTCATGCCGGGACGCCGCTGGTCGGACGGCCTGCACCAGGCCGTCGAGGCCAAGGAGGGCGTCACGATCGAGCGGGAGACGCAGACGCTCGCGACGATCACGCTTCAGAACTACTTCCGGATGTACGACAAGCTCTCCGGCATGACCGGCACCGCCGAGACCGAGGAAGACGAGTTCCAGGAGATCTACAAGATCGGCGTTCACGTCATACCGACGAACGAGCCGATCCAGCGGCAGGACTACGACGACGTCATCTTCAAGACTCGGCGGGAGAAGGCCGCCGCGGTCCTCGAGGAGATAGAGCGGCTGCACGAGCGCAAACAGCCGGTCCTCGTCGGAACGGTCTCCGTCGAGGTGTCCGAGGTCATCTCCAGACTGCTCAAGGGCAGGAAGATCCAGCACAACGTGCTGAACGCTAAGCACCACCAGCGCGAGGCCGAGATCGTGAGCGATGCGGGACTCGCGGGTGCCGTGACGATCGCGACGAACATGGCCGGTCGCGGCACCGACATCAAGCTCGGGCCGGGCGTGCTCAGATGCGAGAAGTGCTGCCTGAAGTGCGAGGACAAGAACTGCACTGACTGCCCCACGGGCCACGACCGTACGGAGGAGTGCCTGGCCGACGTCCCGTGCGGCCTGCGCATTCTGGGCACGGAGCGCCACGAGGCGAGACGCATCGACCGACAGCTGCGCGGCCGCAGCGGCAGGCAGGGAGATCCTGGCGCGACCCAGTTCTTCGTCTCGCTCGAGGACGACCTCATGCGGCTCTTCGGCTCCGAGCGCATCTCCAAGGTCATGACGACGCTCGGCGTGCAGGAGGGCGAGGTCATCCAGCACCCGATGGTCACGAGGGCTATCGGGCGCGCTCAGCAGCGTGTCGAGGCACACAACTTCGAGATAAGAAAGCACCTTCTCGAGTACGACGACGTGATGAACCAGCAGCGAGAGGTCATCTACTCGCAGCGACTCAACACGCTCGAGGGCGGAGACATGAGAGACGAGGTCCTCGAGATCTTCGGGGACATCATCGACAGGTTCATCGACACGTACACATCGACGTCCGAGATCCAGGAGAAGTGGGACCTCGACGGGCTACGCGAGAGCATGCGCAAGGTGTTCCTAGTGGACATCGACTTCTCGGAGACAGACGTCGTTACGATCCGCCGCGAGGAGCTGCGCGAGAACCTCATGAAGGCCGCCAGGCTGGCGTACGACCGGCGCGAGGAACAGCTCGGACCTGAGCTGATGCGGCGCGTCGAGCGGCTGGTGTTCTTGCAGGTCATAGACCGCCAGTGGCGCGACCACCTCTACGAGCTGGACCGGCTCAAGGAGGGGATCGGGCTGCGCGCCTACGGGCAGAAGAACCCGCTTCTGGAGTACAAGGCCGAGGCCTTCGACATGTTCATGAACATGATCGAGTCCATACAGGAGGACTCGGTGCAGTTCCTCTTCAGGGCGCAGGTGTCGGCGCCGCCCGAGGCGCCGAGCGCCGCTCCCCAGGGACAGGCGGTGAAGCCCGACGCGGCGAGCGCGTCTCGCGCGGCGGCAGTGGCGCCTGGACCGGATGCCGGCGGCGGTGCGCCGGGAGCACCGGGAAACACGTCGATGACGCCGTCTCCCCAGTTCGGCTCGCCGCGAGGCATGCGAGCACATCGGGGAGAGGGCGGGGAAGAGCACAGGGAGAAGGGCACTCCGGTCACGAGGGAAGAGAAGGTTGGGCGAAACGATCCCTGCCCGTGCGGCAGTGGGAAGAAGTACAAGAAGTGCTGCGGCAAGAGCTAGCGTTGCGGAGGACCGATGGGCAAGTCGCTTGTCGTTGTCGAGTCTAAGGCCAAGGCATCGACGATCAACAAGTTCCTGGGCCGCGCGTACACGGTCAAGGCATCGATAGGCCACGTGCGCGACCTACCCAAGAAGGGTCTGTCGATCGACGTCGACAACGACTTCGCACCGACCTACGCCACGATACGGGGCAAGAGCAAGGTCCTGAAGGAACTCAAGGACGCAGCCAAGAAGGCCGACATGGTCTACCTGGCCTCCGACTTCGACCGGGAGGGAGAGGCGATCGCCTGGCACATAGCCGAAATGCTGAAGCTCCCCGAAGGCAAGTTCAGGCGCGTCGTGTTCAACGAGATAACGAAGAAGGCGATCCTCGACGCCATGAACCACCCGCTCGACATCGACATGCACAAGGTCGACGCGCAGCAAGCCAGACGAGTGCTGGACAGGCTCGTCGGATACAAGGTGAGTCCGGTCCTGTGGAAGACGATCTACTACGGGCTGTCGGCGGGCAGGGTCCAGTCTGTCGCACTGCGACTGATATGCGAGCGTGAGGACGAGATCGACGCGTTCATCGCAGAGGAGTTCTGGACCGTAGACGCCGTGTTCGCGAACGCCGCGGGCGACGAGATAGAAGCGCGGCTCGACAAGGTCGACGGCAAGAAGTCTCACATCGGAGACGGCGAGACCGCTCGCGCGATCGTGGAGAAGCTCCGGGACGAGGTATTCCGTGTCTCGGCTCTGCAGAAGAAGGAACGACGGGTAGACCCGCTGCCTCCGTTCATTACGAGCACGCTTCAGAGGGACGCCGCCAACAGACTGCGGTTCTCGTCGAAACGCACGATGGTCGTCGCGCAGCAGCTCTACGAGGGCCTGTCGGTGAGCGGCGAGAACGTTGGCCTGATCACGTACATGAGGACCGACTCCACTCGAATGGCGACCGAGGCGATCGAGGAGGCGCGGGGGCACATACGTTCCGCGTTTGGGCAGCAGTACCTGCCCGACAAGCCGCGCCGCTACAGGGCCCGCAAGGGAGCGCAGGATGCGCACGAGGCCATAAGACCGACATCCGTGGAGCGGACTCCCGAGTCGATGAAGCCGTTTCTCACGACCGACCAGTTCAGGCTCTACGAGCTCATCTGGCGACGGTTCGTGGCAACGCAGATGGAGCGCGCCGTCTACGAGAACACCACGGCAACGATCGAGGCACGGGGACACGAGTTCAAGGCGACCGGATCGGTCGTCAGGTTCCCGGGATGGACCGCCGTCTACTCGGCCTCCTGGAAGAACGTGAAAGAGCTGCCCACCCTCGAGGAAGAAGAGGAGCTGGAGCTCCGGTCTCTGACGCCGAACCAGCGCTTCACGAAGCCGCCGGCGCGCTACTCCGAGGCGACTCTCATCAAGGAGCTGGAGGCGAAGGGCATCGGGCGCCCGAGCACTTACGCGACGATCATCGATACGCTCAAGAAGCGCAAGTACGTGGCCATCGAACGTCGTCAGTTCGTTCCAAGCGACCTCGGACGCACCGTCTGGAACCTCCTGAAGCACGGGTTCCCGCACGTCTTCGACGTCGAGTTCACAGCACAGATGGAGACCGAACTCGACAAGGTGGAGTCGGGCGAGGACGATTGGGTTTCGGTAGTGCGTGACTTCTACGGGCCGTTCAGCAGGAGGCTCGACGAGGTCGAGGGACGGATAGCCGAGCTCAAGCAGGAGCTCATCAAGGAGACCGACAAGCGCTGCGAGAAGTGCGGCTCGGTCATGGTGGAGAAGTGGGGCAGGAACGGCAGGTTCCTGGCCTGCTCATCGTACCCGGACTGCAAGTTCACGATGCCGCTGGACGACGAGGCCAAGGAGGAGTTCGACGTCAAGTGCGAGCTCTGCGGCAAACCGATGGTCGTCAAGCACGGCAGGTTCGGGAAGTTCCTCGGATGCTCCGGCTACCCCGACTGCAAGGGAACGTCTCCGCTGCCGACCGGCGTCGGATGCCCTCAGGAGAACTGCGACGGAGTGCTCGTACAGAGGCGCACGAAGCGTGGAAGGACCTTCTACGGATGCAGCGCGTACCCTAAGTGTGAGTACGCCATCTGGGACAAGCCCATTCCGGTGAACTGCCCGTCGTGTCAGGCGGGGTTCATGGTGGAGAAGGGGAATAAGAGCGAGAAGGTGCTCGTCTGTCTCGAGTGCGGGGAGCGCATGTCGGCGGAGGAGGCGCGGGGGACGCCCGGAGATGACGAAGTCTAGCAGGCGTACGGTCCGCGCGCATATCGACTCGTTCATGGACGAGCTGGAGGCGCGCAACCTCTCCAACCACACGCGTGCGGCCTACCGCGGCGATCTCATCCAGTTCGAGAGGTTCTTGAGGGACCTGAAGCGCGACGAGGAGCCGCTCGCCCCCGACTTCACACCGAGGGCCGTCCGGAGGTTCGTCTCGTCACTGACGGCCGCCAAGTACGCGCGACGTTCCGTGCAGAGAAAGCTCGCGGCGGTGAAGTCGTTCGCGCGCTACCTCGTCGCGGAGCGAGCGCTCGACTTGAACCCCACGACCGGACTGTCGGCGCCTCGCCCTGAGAAACGCCTGCCGTCGTTCCTCAGGAGGCGCGAGATAGAGCGGCTCTTCGAGGGAGACGGAGGCGGGTCCGAGCGGGAACTCAGGGACAGGGCCATGCTGGAGCTCTTCTACAGCACGGGCATGAGGCTCTCCGAGCTGACCGGCCTGCGCAGAGAGAACCTCGACCTCCGCAACGGGCTCGTGAGAGTCCTCGGCAAGGGCAACAAGGAGCGCGTCGTGCCGGTCGGCCGCGCCGCGGCCGAGGCGCTCAGACGATATCTGGGTCCGCGGGCCGGCTCGAGGGAGGGACGCGGAAGACCTCTCTTCACCAACGCGCGCGGCGACGCGATCTCGGCCAGGACCGTGCAGAGGATAGTCACGAAGAGGCTCGGGCAGGTCTCGGAGGCCAGGCACCTCTCGCCGCACGTCCTCAGACACACGTTCGCCACGCACATGCTTGACGCCGGCGCCGACCTGCGCGCCGTCCAGGAGCTGCTGGGACACGCCAGCCTGTCGAGCACGCAGATCTACACGCACGTGACCACTGCAAGGCTCAAGGAGATATACAAGAAAGCGCACCCGCGCGCCTGACGGCCGTGGCCCGCGCGCGGCCGGTGAGTCCGCGCCGGCCCGACGAGCCGTCGGCGAACGGCAACTTCAGCTCCCACCGGGAGCAGGAGGAGGAATGAAGGACTTCATCTCGATAGCCGATATCGACCGCGCCGACATGGAGAGGATCCTCGAACTGGCCGCCGGCGTGAAGCGCGACAGGCGTCCCAGGCAGGATCTCGAGGGTAAGACCGTCGCCCTCATCTTCCACAAGCCGTCCCTGAGAACGCGCCAGAGCTTCGAGGTCGGTGTCTTCGAGCTCGGCGGTCACCCTATGTACGTCACCGACGCCGAGATCAAGATGGGACAGCGCGAGTCGACGAGCGATATCGGAAAGGTGCTTTCGCGTTACGTGCACGGCATCATGATCCGGACGTTCGCGCACTCCAACTGCGTGGAGCTGGCCGAGGCAGCCGACATCCCGGTGATAAACGGTCTGACCGACCTGCTGCACCCGTGCCAGATAATGGGAGACCTGCAGACGTGCGCCGAGCGCGGCAAGAGGCTTGACGAAATGGTGGTCGCCTACGTGGG
>CAZLTC010000052.1:0-16666 GCA_964562405.1 uncultured bacterium
TCATGTGTATAATCCACTGTGTGCCCCTGTTGCAACGTCACCGGAGCTGACAGGATGTTCCATGCAAGAACGAGGCTCGCGCTCCTCATACTGATGGCAGCCGCGGCCGCGTCCACGGGCGTGCGCGCTCCCTCGCTGCGGCAGTCCCTCGCCGTCACGACAGGTGACGTCCGGGCCGCTGCCGATCGCGTGCCGGACGCCGCCGAGAGGGCGCGGCGCCTGGACAACCCGCCACTCTCGGTCCCCCCTGAGTCGTTCATAGCGGCGCTCATCGAGTCCACGAGCGCCGTCAACATCCGAGCCACGATCGAGCGGCTCGAGTCGTTCGAGACCCGCTACGTCGTGAGCGATTCCTGTCTTGCCTCCGCGCGATGGATCCGCGACCGTTTCATCGAGTACGGCTACGCCGAAACGAGAATGGACACGTTCACAACATGGACCTGGCAGGACTCGGTCCGAGCCGTGAACGTCATCGCCTGCAAACGAGGTGCGACGAGACCCTCCGAGTACGTCATCCTGGGAGGCCACTACGACTCCGTGACGACGCAGAACTTCGACGACCCGGACGCTCCGGCGCCGGGCGCTGAGGATAATGCCTCCGGCGTCGCGTGCGTCCTCGAGGCCGCCCGCGTCCTGGCCGGCGTGGAAACGGATCGGAGCGTCTTGTTCGCATGCTGGTCGGCCGAGGAAGAGGGGCTGTGGGGCAGCAGAGCGTTCGTGGCGGACGCGGTAGCGGGATCGACAAGCGTGTTCATCTACCTCAACGTTGACTGCATCGGCTACGGCTCGCCGCCGCTCCCCGACGGTGTGGTGTATGCGGACTCGAGCGCGCTCGCACTCGCGGCATGGATCTGTGACATAGCGCGATCGCACACCGCCTACGCGCTCGAGCCGGAGGTACAGCCTCTGGGGGCGAGCGACCAGAACAGCTTCTGGGAGGCCGGCTACAACGTCGTGGACACGGCGGTAGAACCCTCGTCGCCGTATATGCACACGCCCAACGACGTCTCCGGGAACCTGAGCGTCGAACTCGCCACGGCCGTCACTGCGCTCAACATCGTCGCTACCGCGGCCGCCGCGGGCGTGGTAGGCCAAGATGCTAACCTCCCGCCCGAGACCTCCCTGGTGTCCGGTTGTGCGGCAGTCAACGACGCGGTATCGCCGTCGCCCACGTTCGAGTGGACCGGAGCGGACCTCGATGGGGCCGTGGAGGCGTACGAGTACACGCTCGCCGGCGAGGGCGCCCCGGAAACGTGGACGTCGGTGCCGGGAACTCAGCGCTCGGCCTCCTTCGCGGGGCTCCCGCCGGGCGAGTATGACTTCCGGGTCCGCGCCGTCGACGACGACGGCGCGAAGGACCCATCACCAGCAGGGCACGCCTTCACGGTCAGCGACACGTTCTCTCCGTACCTGGCGGTCGGGTCGAACTTCCTGCCGGGGCCGCTCCTCTTCCACGGCGAAGGAGGCGCCAATGGTCCGCAATCGGTCTACGAGAACGAGTTCCTCATCTTCAGGCTGGACGCCGACGCGGCCGGCTACTGCGGCCTACCGGAGTCGGTGGCGTTCGCCGTCGGGACCCCGCCCGGGCCCGGCGACTGGTTCGAGACGCCGCGCGAGTTCACGTTCCGGCCGACCCTGGAGGACACGATCGTCCACTTCGCGGCGCGTGACGCCGACGGCGCGCTCACGACGGGGGCCCTGAGACTTGCGCCGGTCGAGGCCACGATGGACCGACCGCTCCTTCAGATTGACGACTGGTACGGCGGCGACGTGCCCGAGGCGGCGCACGACGCCTTCTACGATGAGGTCTTTCTGGGACACGAGCGCGACGTGTGGGACCCGGTCGAGCATCTCGAGGAGGGCCGCCCGACGCTTCCGGACATGGAGGAGGTTGGGCGCTACAGGGCGGTCATGTGGAGCGTCGGTCCCGGATTCGGCTTCCTGAGAGCGGCGCAGGCCGAGAGCGCGTATCACTATTTCGAGGGCTACGTCCGCGCCGGCGGCGATCTCATACTCGAGGGAATGGCGCCGATCACCGCCCTCGTCGGTCGCGAGCCGTTCGAGTACGACTCTGCCACCCCGCTTCCCGAGTTCGTGGTCACGCACGCTGGGGTCGACAGCGTGCGCAACGCCGGCGGCAGTGTGAACGCCTCATACCCCGACACGTATGGCTGGGCATTCCTTGGCGGCATCGCCATTCACGGCTCGTGCTTCGACGACGTCCCTGTCGACACGCTCGGCAAGTGGCACCCCAACTACATCCTCTACGGCGGCGTTCCATGGTGCGAGACGGCGCGACCCGCGCCGGGGACCCGCCGCATCTACCTGTTCGACTCGTTCCTCAACCCGACACTGCGCGACGCCCCGTGCGCTACGCTCACCTATCCCGACGACGCGACCGGAATGTTCGCGTACTTCGGGTTCCCGTTCTACTACCTCCGTGAGGCTCCGACGGCCGCCCTGGTGGACGCGCTCCTCGGTGAGATGGCCGACTGGCACGAGCCGTCACAACTTGTCTTCTTCGACCACGACGCCGTGCCTTCGTCGGTCACCCTGACGTGGTACCTGAACCCTCCGCACGATCCCGAAGGGTGCCACATCGAGCGCGGACCGGCCGGCGCCGCCCCCGACGGCTACGCGCGGCTCAACACCGCACCGATACTCCCAGGACCCGGCGGCCGCTTCACCTTCCAGGACGAAACGGTGAAACCTGCGACTGAGTACTCGTACAGGTTGAGGGTCGTAGAGAAGTCGGGTGAGGAGACTCTGCGCGGGCCCTGGGCGGTCAGCGTGCCGGACGTCGCTCCCCGCCACGCGCTGGAGCTTCCGGTTCCGAACCCGGCGCCCAGGTCGGTCGGGATACACTACTCCGTGGGGCAGGACCACTGCTGGGTGGAGATCGACGTGTACGACTGCGCCGGCAGACTGGTCCGCACGCTGGAGCAGGGTGCCGCGGACGCCGGGGAGTACGACGTCGTGTGGGACGCGACCGATGGCGCCGGCCATGGCGTGGCGAGCGGAGTCTACTTCGTGAGGGCCAGAATCGGAGGCAGCGCGTTCCACCGTAAGGTCGTGATCCTCCGCTGATCCCGCGCTCCCGTGCGTTCCCTTGAAGCCGCCGCGGGGCCACACGCGAGGCCCCACGTCCCCCCGGACATCGGGAACCCCCGCAGGAGGTGGTTTGACCGCCTCCTCAGCCGTGGTATATTTGACTTGGCGTGACTCGACACTTCCCCTTGGACAGGTTATGAACTATCTGAGATTCCTTCGAGAGAAGGGCATAGACAAGAGCAAGGACTATCCGGACGAGTCCTTCCGGATAAGAGGCCTCTGGCGCACGGACCTCCTGTTCCAGCCGAATCCGGTGGAGCGGACGTTCAAGTACGTCTACATGCTCGTCCAGACTGTCAGAGAGGGCGCGTGCTACTGCTCGACGATCCCGTTCCTGGAGGAGGGCTACTACCTGCTGGGACAGGACTGCAGGGAGGCAGAATTCAAATACCGCTGCTTCGAGGTCTCAACGACCGACGCCATGTACTCCGCGTTCGAGAAGACCCCGGATGAAACGTTCAGTATGAGCGGGACGTCGGCCGAGAAGGCTCTGTGGAGGAGCCGCATCATCGTCGACGAGACGCTGCGCCTCCTGGAGCTGGCGGGCATAGAGGGCGGAAGCGTGGTGAACGTCGGCGTCATCGGGAACATAGTCAGGATGCTCTCGCACAAGGGGCTCACGGTCTACGGGACCGATGAGGACCCGGCTCTGGTCGGCGCCGAGCTGGAAGGGATCCCCGTCTACGGCGAGGACCGCACGGTGGAAATGGTCGAGAGGTGCGACGCGGCAGTGATGACGGGAATGATCATCTCGACGGACACGATGGAGGACATACTCGATGCCGCGCGCAGGTCGGGAACGAAGCTCATCATGTTCTGCGAGACCGGCGCGAACCTGTGCGATGAATACGTCAAGCTGGGGGTCGACTCGGCCGTGGCCGAGCCGTTCCCTTTCTACATCTTTGGCGGGACCACCCGTATCGACATCTACAGAAGGAAATAAGGAGGAGATCTGCTCCGCAACTACGAGGTACAGAACGGCGTCCTGATGATAGGCGGCCTCCCGGTCACACAGGTAGTGGGCGAGACAGGGACGCCCGTTTTCATATACGACGCGGACACGATATCAGCGAGATACGCCGCCGTGCGCGAGGCCTTCCCGTCGTTCGAGGTGCTCTACTCGATGAAGGCCAATCCATCGCTCGCGGTCCTCGGACTTCTGAGAGAGCTGGGCGCGGGCATCGAGATAGCTTCCGGCGGCGAGCTGTTCGTTGTCGAGAGGATCGGATTCGACCCGCTCGACGTCGTCTTCGCCGGTCCAGGCAAGACGGACAGGGAATTGGAGGAGGCGATAATCGCGGGCATCTTCGCGATCAACGTCGAGTCGTTCAGGGAGCTCGAGCGCGTGGCCAGGATATCGAAGCTCGTCGGCGTTCCTGCCAGGGTCGCGCTCAGGATCAACACGTCCGCCGGCCTCTCGCGCGCCGGCGGCGGCTCTGCCGGACCGCTGCACGAGCAGATGGCGGGCGGGCCGTCCAAGTTCGGCATCGACGAGGAAAAACTCGATCAGCTCGGCCGGTACATGCACGAGCCCGGCATCGAGCTGGTCGGCGTCCACATCTATACGGCCAGCCAGATCCTGGACGCGAACGAGGTCGTGGCCAACGCGGAGCGCACCGCTGCCGCGGCGCGTCAGGTGCAGCAGCTCACCGGCCGCGAGATCATGTCCATAGACTTCGGTGGAGGACTCGGCGTACCTCACTACGAAGAGGAGACCCCTCTCGACCTGCCCGCGCTGGGCGCGCGGGTCGAGGAGGTCTTCGCGCCGTTCCAGAAGCAGGGAACCAGGCTCATGATCGAGCTGGGCCGGTATCTTGTGTCCGACGCGGGCGTGTTCGTGAGCCGGATCATAGAGCTCAAGGAGTCGCGCGGAGAACGCTACGTCATCACCGACGGCGGCATAAGCCAGTTCGTGAGGCCGGTGCTCATGAAGGTGCGCCATCAGGCGGCCGTACTAAACAGGCTCGATCAGCCCGCGGCCATCAGGGCCAAGGCGACCGGACCGCTCTGCACGCCCATCGACATAACGAGCCAGGACATCGGAGTCCCGGAGACAACAGCCATAGACGATCTGGTCGGCATCATGAACGCCGGCGCCTACGGTTACTCGATGAGCCCACAGCTCTTCCTGTCGCACCCGACGCCGGCCGAGGCGATGGTGCTCGACGGCCGCGTCATCACGGTCCGCAAGCGAGGCACGTATGAAGACCTTCTGCTCAATCAGGAACGGCTGCCCGGGACGATCTAGGCTGCGTCCGGG
The DNA here is from genome assembly GCA_964562405.1 of uncultured bacterium. GTDB lineage: Bacteria > Joyebacterota > Joyebacteria > Joyebacterales > Joyebacteraceae > WJLY01. The sequence goes on from CAZLTC010000052.1 coordinate 5,372, forward strand.
ACTGGGCGCGGTCGCCCTCGCCGCGGCGGGGCTGGTCTGGGTCGCTGGGTGCTCCGACGACGTCGTCTGCGCCGACAAGACGACGCCATACATAGTGGCGCGCGTCGAGGAGGTCGGCGCTGGGCGAGCGGGAAGCACGCAGGTTGAGGTCTACTGCGCAAGCGACCCGCGCATGAGCCCGGGGTCGCTGAGCGCCACGATCGCCCAACGACAGCTCTCCGACCCGGTGGAGGCCGAGGACCAGGTCGGGTTCCTGATGACCCTCTCCGACACCCAGATCGTATGGCAAACGGGCACGAGCTGTCCTCTCGAAGTGACGACCGAGTTCGGCATCGCGACCTCACAGGAGGCCGTTCCCGGTTCCTTCGAGGTCACCGCCCCCGAGACCGTGACTGTCGGCGAGCCGCTGACGCTGTCGTGGACGGCATCCAACGGCGCAGACTACTACCGCGTGCAGGCCGCCCTCGACGGGACTCAGGGTACGACGGAGCTGGACATCGCGGTCAGCGGCACGTCCGTCTCGCTGGACGCGACCGAGGTCGGATCGGCCGGTGTCTTCTCCGGAGTGGTCTGGGCCGTGGCTGGGAGGTTCCCGCAGTCAGGCGCCGAGGGGAACGTCGCCGACGAGGGTTGGGGTTACTACAGCATCGCGTACCGGGACTCGTCCGGCGATTTCGAGGTCGTCGTGCTCGACAGCGCTGCGTTGAGGTAGCCGCGTCATTCGCCCGACATCAGGATCCTGTGGGTCAGGTAGGCGGCGAGAAGCCGTCCGGCCTCCTTCAGTGCCAGCACCTCCGATTCGCGTTCACCGGTCCCCGCCCTCTCCTCGCACAGCACGGACGGTCTCCCTATCACCAGAGCCGTCCGCTGGTCGAACGCGCTCCCGTCGACGCTGACCACCGTACTCCAACCGTCGTCGATGGCGCGCGAGTTCATCTCCGCTCTCACACTCACAACGACGTCGACGTCAGGTCCGCACTCCTCGATACGGAATCCGTCCCGCTCCATCCGGCGCGCAAAGCCTGAGCGCAGCTGCCCTTCGTCGGAAGCTCCGACTCCCGAAACCTCCAGGCAGACGCTCAGCGCGTGAGCGTTCTCCACGAGAAAGACGCGGTGGAGCGGACCCGAGAAGGGCTCGAGCCCGGCGGCGTAGGCCCCGCCCAGAGCACTTGAGAGGACGCCGAAGTCGAGCCTCGGCTCGATCGCGTACTCACCGGGGTCGCCGTAGGCGACGACGACGCGGCACTCGGCGGTTCCGGAATCGTCCGTCTCCGGGTCGCTGTCGAAGACGGCGTCGAACCCGTGCGCCCTGAACGTCACGGGCAATCTGGCGGCCATCACCTTCCGACCTTCCCACTCATACGACCATCGGAACGGGATGTCGACCTCGCGCCTCTCCCCAACGTCGAGCACACGTATCCCCTCTTCCGCCTCGACACTCAGAGAGCCGGCCGCCCATTGCATGAGCGACGGCACCTGCTCCGCGGGGCCCTCAACGACGGGTTGCCTGCACGCCGTGTCCAGAAGATCACGTGCTCGCTTGAGTTCCAGCAGCGCGTCCAGCCATCTCCCATCGCTGAAGAGCGACCGGGCGGACGAGACGAGCACTCCCGCCTCGTTGAGCACGCGCGCCGCGTACCACTTGGCATTGTTGATGTCGCCCCTGAGGCGAGATATCGGATACTCAGCAAGCACGGACGCCCTGTACGTTTCCGCCTCGCGGGCGGGATGGCCGCACGCTTCGATGACGACATCGTTGATCGATATGCGTGGGAAGTCGGTTTCTCCTCCCTGCATGAAGATGTCGACGCGCTCATTGACCATCCTGCGCAGCTGCCGGTCTTCGTACGCCACACCCCTGGACGCGAGCTTCTCGAACGCAAACTCGTACGCCCGAGCGACTGCGCCGCTCTCCGCCTCGTCCGCGCTCGCATAGCGCTCGCCCGCCTCGCCGCCGCCCGTGCCCGACGCGACGTCCGATTCCGCGACAACGAAGTAGCTGCCGCGGTCGTTCCAGGAGCGCTCCCCCTCCCCCGCGCGCCACGAAGCATCGCCATCGCCCTCGACGACGGAGCACACCCTCTTGCCGTCGCCGGGCCGCAAGGTGACCGCTTCCTCGCCGGGATGAATGGACGGTGCGCGCACCGCCGCGCATCCGGCGAGCGCGGCGCAGCACGAAAGCACAAGCGCTGCTGAGATTCTTCGGAGACCCAAGACTCCTCCACGTCCGCCGTCGATGCCTCACTCCGCCAGGAACCAGCTCGCGGGACCATCCTACCACAGAACGAAGGCTGCCGCTTCCGGAGCGGCCGACGGACGCTGGACACGGGAAGGCCGGCGGCGGAGGCCGCCGGCCCGAAGCCCCGGAGCATCAGTCAAGGCGCCCCAAGGGGCGCCGCGCTCCTACCTCTCGAGATATGAGCGTATCTGCACGGCGAGGTTGTTGGTATCTATCGGCTTCACGATGTAGCCGCGACACCCCGCCCTCACGAGTTCGTCCATGTCGACGCTGGAATCCCGCGCCGTCAGCACGACCACGGGGATGTCCTTGTTTTCCTCCATCCCGATGAGATCAATGGTCGCGTTCATTCCGTCGCTCCCGTTCAATTGCACATCGACCAGAATGAGATCGGGATGCGCACTCTTGACCATGGAGAGCGCGGTGACGCCGTCTCCGGCTTCGAGCACCTCATACCCACTCGCGCGCAGAACGAGAGAGGCCACGCTTCTGTTGTAGTCGTTGTCCTCAACGATCAGGATCGTCGGTCCGGCCTCGCACACCAGACGCTCTTCGTCTCGGTCCGAGAACGCGACGACCGTGCAGTTACCACCGTCCGAAACGGCCTGAAAGATTGCGGAATTAGCCATGCGGATGAGCGTCGCCGCGTCCCGCGCGTGGTCGGGATAGCTCGCGACGCCGCAGCTCATCGTGAGGTGCAGCTCGGTGCCGTCTGACTCGAACACACGCGCGGAGAACGCCCGCCTGATCCGCTCGGCCAGCATCCGCGCGTCGCCGCCGACGGTCTCCGGCAGCAGCATAACGAACTCCTGTGCGCCGTAGCGGGCGATGATGTCGGAGCACCTTGTGGTCGAGAGAAGCATGTCGCCGAGCATCCGAAGAATCCGGTCTGCCGCGCGATGCCCGTGACGCCCCGTGACTCCCCCGAAATCGTCCACATCCATCACAACGCAGGTTAGCTTTCGCCCATAGCGGCGGGCGCGCTCAACCTCTCTCTCGAGCCGCTCGTCGAAGTAGCGGCGATTGTAGAGCTTCGTCAGCCCGTCCCGCTCAGATGGCTCTGCAGAGGTGCTCTCCGCATACGCCACGCGCAGCATTGCGCGCACCTTGACGACCAGGTCGTCCTCGCGCAGCGGCCTCGTCATCCAATCGGTGAGACAGGCCCGGTCCGCGGCGATCCCGGTGGGTGCGTCATCACTGTCTGAAAGGAAAAGGACCGGCGTTCGACGCGATCTGGCGTCCTCGTCCAGCCTGTCGAGAGACCCCATGTCGCAGGAGCCCATCACGATCAGGTTCGGGAGTTCGGCGGCGCAGACAGCGACGATATCGTGTACGTCCGGATAGACGACCGTCTCGTATCCCGCGGAATGCAGCCAGTCGGCCACTTCGACCTCTCGAGAACGGTCCTTGGACCATACGAGTATCTTCTTCCGCGTGGGCTGGCAGGCCCTCAGTGACATAAGTTCCCCCTGGAGGCCTGAGGCGCGTAGTGGACACGCCGGCCTCGTCCGCCCACTTGGGGCAAGCCGGAATCGATTCTACGTACTCATAACTTAGCAAGGTGTGTGCCACGCGCCCGACCGAGGCGATGCTCGGGGGTGACATCAGGGCGGCCCTTGAACTGGGGCTCCCGCGTCGGCCGCGGTTCCGTTCCGCGGCGCTGGCCGTCGAATCCGGCGCCGGGGCGTGCGGAGGGGGGAGCGTGACGCACGCTCCCCCCTCGTGTTGCAAAGAGCACTAACCACCGTCCCTACGGATGGGACGGCGTTATCGTGGCCCTGCGGTTCTGCACCCTGTGCGCCTCGTCGCTGTTGGGAACGAGCGGGTGCGACTCACCGAAGGCGACGACGGACGCGCGGTCCTCGCTGATGCCCTTGTCGAGCAGGTACTTCTCGACGCTCATCGCGCGCTTCTTGGAGAGTATCTGGTTGTACTCGTCGGTGCCGAGATCGCAGGCGTAGCCGTCGATCTCGATCGTGTAGGCCTCGTCCTCGATGAGCGCTTTCGCCAGAGCGTCCAGCTTGGTCTTGGCCGTGTCGTCCAGCTTGGAGCTGTTCAGGTCGAAGTTGACCATGACCGCCATGAGCGTCGCCTTGGGCTTCGGGCAGCCCTTCGCGTCGACCTCGACGCCCTTCGGAGTGTCCGGGCACTTGTCCATCGGATCGAGGACGCCGTCACCGTCGTTGTCCGGATCCGGGCAGCCGTCCTTGTCCATGTAGCCGTCGAAGTCCTCCGGATCGTCCGGGCAAACATCAACGTCATCGAGGATGCCGTCGCCGTCGCGGTCGACGTCGGGGCAGCCGTCCTCGTCCTGGAACCCGTCGAAGTCCTCGGCCTGGTCAGGGCACGCATCGTCGACGTCGAGGATCCCATCCTGGTCATTGTCGTAGTCGGGGCAGCCGTCCTCGTCCTCGAACCCGTCAAAGTCCTCGGGGACCTTCCAGCACTCGTCCTGCTTGCCTGTGATCCCGTCGCCGTCGCAGTCGCCGGCGCCGAAGTAGTACGAGAGGCCTGCATAGGCCTCGAGAATGTTGCTGTTCGCGTCGACGTACTCGGCCCCGTGAGCCGCGCTCCATCCGACGTTGTCGGTCTTGTTCTGGAAGAGCAGGTAATACCTCGCGCCAACGTTGACGGCGAGGCGCTCGGTCGCGAAGAGCTCGAGGCCCGCGCCGAACACCGCCGTGAGGTTAGCGCCCTCGAGCTTCTCGATGTTGCCGTCGGTGTTGTAACCGTCCGGCACCTCGCCCTCCTGGGCCGTCGTCTCGCGCCAGTCCTGGACCTCCCAGAAGGTCAGGCCGAGACCACCGCTCACGAACGGGTTGATCTTCCCATCAGGCATGAAGTTGTATATGGCGGAAGCACCACCGTAGTTCCACACCGTCCTGAAGTTCTCGGCGTCGCCCCAGCCGGAGAATCGGGACGTCGTGCTCACGATGCTCGGCTCGTCTCCGCTCTGGGTAACACCGCGGCGGTACTCCACGGCGATGGTCACGTTGCTCGTGAGCAGCTTCTTGATCTCGAGACCCAGCATCATCCCTGAGTCGCCGTAGTCCTGGTCGCCGCCGCCGGGCTGCATCATCGCGCCGGTGAACCCAACGCCGAGGTCGTCGGCGCAGACCTGCGCAGCCGCCGCACCGGCCAGCACCAGCACAACGGCGAACGCGCCGATTAGATAACGAAACATCGCACCCTCCTTACGCCGCGGAGTCGTCTCCGCGTGCCAGCCTTGAAGCAAGTCGCCCCTCCCCCTCAACCTCAGCAGAATCCTATATCATGAGTCGAGTCCATACAAGCGCGCAGACGCGGCCGGCTTGACAACTTGAATCAAAAGACTGGCGTTTCCCTGTTCACACGGGGCCACATCTGGCAGAATCCACCCAAGCAGGCATCAGGAACCGTCGCGGAAGGAGACCCGGCATGGTCGTCAAGGACGTAGCGGAGATAGCGCCGATCGTCGCAGGTGACGGCAGTGAACTCCGTGAGCTGCTCCACCCCGACAGGGACGACGTCGATCTCAGATGCAGCCTCGCCTGTGCGGTCGTGAAGCCCGGGCTGAGATCTCTCAGACACAAGCTCGATGCTTCGGAGGTCTACTACATCATATTCGGGTCGGCGACCATGCACGTCGGCGACGAATCGGAGCCGATCCATGCGGGGCACTGCGTCTACATACCACCAGGCAAGGAGCAGTGGATAGAGAACACCGGGCGCATCGACCTCGCATTCCTGTGTCTCGTGGACCCGCCGTGGACCACGGAGCTGGAGACGGTGCTTGAGTAGCGAGGCGCCGCGCACCCGCATGGACGCGAGCGGCGGCTGAAAGCCGCAGCCTTTCATGCGAACGTATCGGTCACACGTCGTGAGCGCTATTCAGTCAACGGATATTTCGTGCTTGCAAGGTTTTCGGTGTATCGGCTAGATTCGCCGGGACGTCAGCAAGTGAGCAGAAGTTCATGAGGTTGTTGTTGTTGCGTGGGAGTCTGCGGCGTATGCGTGAACCGAGATGTGGCTGGCGCAGCGACCGTAGGCACAACCAGAGGAGGAAGCGATGCGTCGTGGACTCATGGTGGCGCTCGTTGTTGGAGTGATGCTCGTGGCCTGTGCGGCTCAGGCGACCACGTATGCCAGCCTGCGTTTCGCGGGTCCCCTGAACATGAAGGAGTTCGCGATCGGCATGCAGTCCGGGACTCTCGGCGGCGAGGTTGCACTCGGCTACACCAAGGCCTCGCTCACGGACCTGGACAACCTGGACGAGTCGCTCGATAGCGTCGAGCCTGAGCTCTCCATCATGTCGTTCGGCGGCACGCTCTTCATGCAGATCATGAGCACCAGCGATTACGGCTTCGACGTCGGCGTCCGCTATCAGTACATGTCGTTCGGCGGCAAGGTCAACATCCCCGACAAGACGACCCGTGACGAGGAGCTCAAGGCGACGCTGTCCGGCTGGGCGGCGGGCCCGCTGCTTCGCGGTCGTTGGTATCTCGTTGACGACTCGATCGCGATCGGCCCGGAGATCTACTTCAAGTACTCGTCCTACGGCACTAAGCTCGAGGGCATGGGCGAGACGCTCGATGGCCCAGGTGCTACGATCATGGAGCTCGAGTACTCGCTCAGGATGGACTTCTACTTCTAGTCTTCCGGAGTCCGGGAGCAACGAACGAGGGGCGTCTCATGGAGGCGCCCCTCTTCTCATTCATGCTTCCCCGTTCGTTTCGAGGTCAACCGGCCCGCAATACCGGTTCTCCTGCGCGGTTGTGCCGACTCCGAGGACCAGGAGTGCTCTGGCGGGCCTGGTCAGCCTCGCCGTTGGCTCAGGCAGGTGGAGCGTAGCGCTCGTAGTACCCGACGACCTCACCGTCCTCATCCCGGACCGCGCGCATGTAGATGCGGTGCTTGCTGTTGTCGGTGATGAGGCGCTCGTCCTCTCCAGCGCGAAGAGCTTCGAGCGTCTCCAGGATGACCGCGCACGATCTCTCATTGTGGCAGTCGAGAAGCGGCCGGCCGATGAGGGTTGCGCCCTCCTCATAGTACGACACCGCGGCGCGGTTCATGTACCGGACGACATGTTCCGTATCGGCGAAAAGGACCGGGGCGTCGATGCTATCGAGTATCGCCGAGAGGATTCGTGATTCCACATTCACCTCGCTCTTCATGCCCGTCTTGCACGGCGCGACGCGCGCCCCACCGCGCTCACCTCCAGCTCGACTCCCTCTCGAGTACGAGCGGGGGCCGGCCCCTACTGCGGCGCAGCCTGTTGATGACCTCGAGCGTGGGACCGCGTGAGACTATCCAACGCTCGAGTCCGAACTTGCCGGGGAAGCTCATGAGGGCGATGCCCAGGATGATCGTCAGGACGCCCTGACCCGGCAGCACCAGCATTGCGATACCGATGAGAACGAGCACGCCTCCCACGACGTTCTTCACGATACGAAGCAGCACCCAGGCAATCGTCGGAGTCTGCCGGAGGCTGTGCCTGTCCGGCCGTCGTCGCCCTGCGAAGTAGTCAGCCGGGATTCGGACGATGACCCACGGCACGACAGCGAGCGCCGCCAGGAATGTAACGAGCGAGACGCCCGCCATCCAGAGGGACAGCTCGCGATGAGCCTGGACCCACTCGAGCATGTGCGCTCCCCGATCAGCCCATGGCATGGGACTCGACGAGGTCGATATACGATTCCTCCAACAGGTATTCCGCTTCAATACACAACCCGTCCATGAGCGCGACTGCCTCGGCGCGCCCGGACTCGTCCGATTCGCCCGGCGCGAGCACCACCTCGAGTTCCATGAACGAACCGACGCCTTCTACGACGTCCAGATGCACTCTCGTGCGTCCGACCATGAACAGCTCGCGCCTCTTGCGTACGATGCCCCTAACGCCAAGCGCCGCTGTGAGGACCACCTTAAGGCTTTGGGGATCGTCTGTCCTGCTGATGAAGTAGGTCGACGAAACGGGTCCCGCGGCCGCGGCGCGCGTATAGAAGATCAACTCCCCTCGACCATCGTCGAACATGCGCAGCTTGAGCCGACCATCCGCGACGCGGAAATACGTGTCCTCCTGACACAGGTGTTCCGCTTCCCTATCGCCAAGGCAGCGAACCCGCTGTCTGAGCGCCGCCATGTCCTTTACGCGTGCCTTGATCTCGGTGTTGACGGACATCGCACGCTCCTGTCGTCCAGTTGGGCAACGCACCAGGCCGGTCGGCGTCGCAACGAGGGCATTCTCGGACGGGTGCACGGGGTCACTTTCCCTTCCGTGCCCGCTCCGCCGCCGCACTCAGCGCATCGTCTAGCCATTTCACGAAGGCGCGACGATCGCCGGACTGGATGATCTCCGGTGGACAGACGCTCACCCGCCGCCGACCTATGCGCACATCGATCGTACTCGTGCCGCCGGAACCGCTCCTGTCGCCTGGGCTCAGAAACAGGGAGACGCCGGGGCCGACCAGCTCAACGATCGCCTCGGCCCAGCGCGCGCGACCTCTCCATCCCCCGCCTCCTCCCGTTCGTTCCACGCGGACCTCCGAGCCGATGGCGCGAGCCTGGCGCCTGGCGACGGACGTCGCCGGAGAGAGAAACCGCCTCGCGTTCCTGCACGCTGTCGCGCGGAGCCTCTCCCTGTGTGCCTGCTGCGCGCGAGCCGCGCCCGCCCGCCTCGTTTGCTTGCGTCGGACGGAATCGATGCCTCCCGCGCCGCCGGGATCACGGCCTCTGCCCAATGCAACACCTCACTTCCGGATGCGTGATGCTCGCGGGAACCCCGGCATCACCGCCGCCACGGGAACACGGCCGCAACGTGGCCGCGATATGTCTCGTAGTCGCTCCCGAACACCTCCAACAGAACCTCCTCCTCGGCGCGCACACGAACCGTTGTGCCCGCAGCGTAGACGGCGAGCGCTGCCAGCAACCCCCACCACGTGGAGTACACGAGCGCCGACGCGATCAGCATCGCGCCCAGACCCGTGTAGATCGGATGTCGTACCCAGGAGAACGGCCCATTCGTCACGAGACGCTGCGCCTTGGAGATCTTAGGCCCCATCGCCCAATGCCTCCCGAGCGCCCGGGCCCCGCCGACCGAGAACCAGATCGCCGCAAGCACGAGCGCGGCAATGAGAACGAGGAGCACGACGTCGGGCCCCGAGGGTGCTGCCCGGATCATGCCTCGATTGGTTCGCTGCGCCATGGCCGCCACAACGAAGGAGCCACCCTGCAGAAGGAGACCGACGAGCGCCTGACGCGCACCTGCGGTGGCGGCACGGAGCCCCTCGTTCCACGGGACATAGCGCGCGAAGAGGACGATCAGGAGCAGCCACCCCCACAACAGGACGAGGCGGCTCAGATCGGCGGCGGTCATGGTGCCCATCGGCTTCTCCGGATTACAGGCGTCGTGGTCGCGCGCGAACGGCGCCCCTCTAGCCCTCGTCGTGCGCCGCGATGAACTCGTCCAGTTGCGCGTGCCATGCGTCCGGTTCACACGTCCCAGGGACAGTCTCCTCATGGAACAGGAGGTCGATCATGTACCGCGGCCTCACGCCCCCGTTGTACATCGATTTGCTGCACGAGACGCAGTACACGATGACGTCGTCCACCGGCATCGTCGCGGCCTTGGCCTTCATCTGACGAAGAACCTCCTCGGTGGGAAGCACCCCATAGAACGTGTCACCACAGCAGGTACTGCGCTCCCTCGTCTTCTCGGGCTCGACGATCGATATGTTCATCCTCTCGGCCAGTCTGCGGACCGCGTTCTGGACGCGGGCCTGGTCTCTCGTCGGGCAGGCATCCAGCACGGTCATGCGCCGCCCCCCGTAGTCCGGGAACTCGAAGTCATCGCTCTCAGCGAGGACCTCCCACAGGCTGACGGTCGATGGAGACGCGTAGTTCTCACGATAGCGCTTGTCGCAACCCGGGCACACGTTGATGACGTGTTTGCCGACGGCCGCCATCGGCGTGTGACGACAGCAGGTCAGTAGGAGGTCCACGTCACCGTACCTGCGGCGAAGATACTCCAGCAGTCTGTCGACGAGTGCGCTCTTGTACAACACAAGTGCACACCCGGGCGCAAAGAGGCGCTGCGACATCGTTCGTTTCCTCGCCATCCGGTGGCAGACACGTGACGTCCGCTGCACACGCTAGTCAGGCCGGCTCTCCACTATTCCACCTTGAGTTGAAACGGGAGACGCCCGCCTTCCCACGCTTTGGCGGGTGTGGCGAGCGTCGGAAGGAGTGCCGCTGTCAGGACGTTGGCCCTGAAATCCGCATGCCAGTCGATGGGGCTAGTGCTCCCTGACGATCTCCTTCACCTTCATTAGCCTCGTTGCTGTCGCGCGCTCGAGTTCGGAGAGCCGGTCGGTGATGAACTTGATCGTCTCCTCGAGGCTCGGGATAAGTATGTGCTCCAGCGCGTTCACGCGACGGCGGGTCTTCTCGAGTTCCGTCGCAATGAGCTGAACCGATTTCTCCGTCTCGGCCAGCTTCATCAGCTTGGGAAGGACTGCCGCGTAGAGCTCCAGGGCCCTGTCGAGATCGGCCGTGGTGTCGAGGTAGCCGTAGCCCAGTTCGGCCTCCTCGGGAAACTCCACCGAGAAGACCGGCACCTTGAGGTTCATCACCTGCTCGCGGTCGGCCTTGAGACTCACGATCCGCCTGGAGAACGCGAGCGCGGCGGCCATTGCCGAGCCGTCCATGTCGAACCGCGCCGAGACGAACGCCGCGTGCGCGCGCTTGAGCTCCTCTTCGACGGCGGCACGGAGGTCGCGGGCCTCGTGGACGAGCCCAAGGAAGCGTCGCATCAGCTCCTCTTGCTTGTCCTTCAGGAGCTTGTGGCCGCGCTTCGCGAGCGTAAGCCTCCGGCGGAGTCTCAGAAGCTGCATGCGGTTGGGATTGGCGCGAATCTTCATGCGTTCCCGTCCGTTGACTGCTTGGGCCTGCGACCGTTTGCCTCCGGCTCAGACATGCCGCACTGGGGCGGCTCGTCTTCCCCGCGGGCGAGTTCTGCTCGCGAAGCGAGCGGTGTCTGAGCACCGCGGGGAAGCACGGCCGCCCGCAGCGCGACAACTCGC
>CAZLTC010000053.1:0-16084 GCA_964562405.1 uncultured bacterium
AAGTGATGCATACCGCCGATGTTGGCCTCGGCTATTGCCACTCCGGCGCGCACGATCCTGAGCAGGTCCGCCGGCGACTCGACGACCACGAGCACCGTCTCGGCGTCCCAGAGACCTTCCTTCGAGGCGTTCACGAACTCTCCGATACCGAGGACCGATGTGGGAACGCCCATCGAGTCCGCCGCGCTGTACATCTCACGCTTCCACTCAGCGGCCGCCACGTCGTCGTTGACCAGCACGATCCTGTCAGGTGACAGCCAGGAACCCCACGCGACCGTCACTTGGCCATGAATGAGGCGGTCGTCCACCCTGACAAGGTCGAGCGCCACAGCATCGCCTCCTCAGATCAGACGGATCGAATCCCGCCCTCTGTCTATGATGAGGTCGACGAGCTTCTCGAGGTCGGTATGGTCGCGCTTGACGAAGAACTCGAGCAGCATCATGAGGTTCAGCCCGGTGACGACGCGCGTCACGCCGCCGTTCTGAAGGTATTCCTGGCAGGCATGGTGGCAGCTTCCTCCGGGCATGTCACTGAACACGATAACGTCGTGTTCCTTCTCGAGCTTCGCGACAGCGCTCGAGACTGCATCGTTGAGTTCCTTGAGACCCATGCCTCTGTTGGACACGGCTACCCAGCCGCCCTGCTTTCCGAGGATGCCCTGGATGCCGTCCATCAGGCACTCGGCTATCGTGCCGTGCGCAACGATGACGCACCCGACCCTCTTGCGCCCATCGATCATTCGCTGTCGCCTCTCGAGAGGTCCTGCTCGTCCGGTTCCCGGCCGGCGAGGTCGCGAAGCCTCGCGTCGAACTCCTTGGCCGGGTTGACGCCGCGCAGCTTGAGTAGATGATTGAGAGCGATCACCTCCGAGATGACCGTTATGTTCTTCCCGGTCACGAGCGGGAGTATGACCTGAGATATCTCCACGTCCAGGAGCTCCGTCTTCTTCTCCTCGATGCCCAGCCGCTCGTAGTCGTCCAGATCGGACCACGCCACCAGCTTGACCTCCACCTCGACACGCTTCCTCAGCCGGATCGCGCGGATTCCGAACATCGACTTCACGTCGATGATGCCGACGCCCCGGATCTCCATGTAGTGACGCAGAAGGTCGTTCCCGTGTCCGATCAGGTGGTTCTGGGGGCTCCTGAACACGTGTACCACGTCGTCCGCCACCAACCTGTGCCCGTGCTCGACAAGGTCCAACCCGCACTCGCTCTTGCCGATGCCGCTCTTGCCCGTGAAGAGGAGGCCTACCCCGTACACGTCGACCAGCGTGCCGTGGATGGTCGTGCTCGGCGAGAGCACCTCCTCCAGACACGACGAGAGACCGCGGATGAGCTTGTCGGCCCTGAGCGCGCTCACGAAGAGCGGAATTCCACAGGTGTTAGCCCGGCTGATGAGAAAGGTCGGCGGTGTCAGTCCCTCCGGGATCACAACGCAGGGCACCCCGGAGACGAACAGCCTGTCCAGTGCCGCTTCGCACTCATCGGTAGGTAGCGCCTCCAGGTAGTGCAGCTCGGCGCTGCCAAGTATCTGGACGCGCTCGGGGTGGAACCCCTTGTCGTATCCGGCGAGAAGCAGACCGGGCAGTGACAAGTTGGCGCAATCGACATCCGCTGACGACTCGGAGGTGTCGGACGCCATCGTCAGTTCCAGCTCGTCGTGCAGCTTGTCGAAGAGCTGAGACGCGGTTATCCGTTCCATCTACGCTCCCGGCTCGACGAGCCCGTAGTCCCCGTCGTCGCGCTTGTAGATGACGTTGACCGACTCCGATTCTGAGTTCCAGAAGACGAGGAAACGCGCGTTCAGCTCCGTCAGTTCCCGAAACGCTTCCTCCGGTGTCATCGGCTTGCCCGCCAACTCCTCCGACACGATTCCGATCTGGTCGAGCGAGGCGCCATTCACCCGCTCCGCCACCTCAGCCACCGGCTCCCCGCCCTTCCTGCTGCGCAGCCTGTCCTTGTACCGTCTGATCTGGCGCTCCACCTTGTCGATTGCCTTGTCGAAGGCAGCGCGCGTGTCGGTCGCCTCCTGCTCGCTCGATATGACCGCTCTCGAAGCATGAACGGTCACGCCGGCCACCGTCCTGTGCCCCTCTGCCTCCAGCACGACGTGCGCCTCGTCCACGCGGTCGAAATAGTGAGACAGATGCTCGATCTTATCCTCGATGTATGCCTTCATTGCGGGATCTAGATCGAAGTGTCGTGCGGTCACGTGGATGTCCATGCCGTCTCCTTTCAAGACACTACGCGGCGCGACCGGGCTCCAAGGAGCCGGCCGCGCGCAACGCATCCGCCGCCCGGTACGAGCTTCTGACGAAGGGGCCCGCCGAGACCCAATCGAAACCGAGCGATATCGCGTACTCTCTGATCTCATCGAACTCACGCGGCGTCACAAACCTGGCCACAGGCGCGTGCTCTGGCGACGGTCGAAGATACTGCCCCAGATATGCGATGTTCGCGCCCGAGTCGCGCACGTCGCGCAGCGTTTCCTCGACCTCGCCCCGTGTCTCCCCCAGCCCAAGCATGATCGCCGACTTGATGTTGCGGACGAGACCGGAGGCGGCCGAGCGCTTCAGCACCTCGAGCGACCGGCCGTACTCCGCACCGGATCTTACCGAGGGATAGAGCCGCGCCACGGTCTCGACGTTGTGTCCCAGTACGTCCGGCCCCGCCTCGAGCACCACCGCGAGAGCACCCGAGCTCCCGCAGAAGTCCGGCACCAGCAGTTCGACACCCGCGCCCGGAAGGGCCTCGCGCACCGCTCCCACGGTCTCCGCAAAATGCGCTGCGCCTCCGTCAGGAAGGTCGTCACGCGTAACCGACGTCACTACCACGAAGCTCAGGCCCAGCTCCCGCGCGGCCGCTGCCACCCTCGACGGCTCGTCAGTGTCCGGAGGCTCCGGCTCGCCTGTCGCGACGGCGCAGAAGCGGCAGTTCCTCGTGCACTTGCTTCCGAGGATCATGAAGGTCGCGGTGCCGCGCGCGAAGCACTCGGCGCGATTGGGGCACCTCGCCTCGTCGCAGACAGTGTTAAGCCGATGCGCTTCGAGAGCCCGGCGGACGCCGCGAACCTGCGACGGGTCCGAAAGCGGTCTGGTGAGCCAGTTCGGGAGCCTCGTACCGTCCATCACTCGACGTCGATCCTCCCCAGAAGGTCCCCGGGCCGAACCGTGTCATCCTCGCCGGCGACGATGTCGACCAGCACGCCCGCCAACGGAGACGGGACGGCCAGCGCCGTCTTCTCCTCGACCGACTCAACGACGAGAAGCTCGTCACCCTCGGCCACCCTCTCGCCGCGGTCGACTTTCCAGTACGACACCCTGAACTCGACCGCGTCGGTCTCGGTCGGCCGGAACTCGAGATCTCTGAGCAAGTCGAAGCCCCCATCCGAGACCGTCAGATCTCCTTACGGAGCCCGGCTCTCAGAATGCGCATCTGGTCCCTGTACTTGGCGACGGCCCTCCGCGAGATGGTGAATCCCAGTCTCTTGAGCTCCTCGGCTATCTTCTGGTCGGAGAGCGGCTTCCTCTTGTCTTCCTTGCTTATGATCTCCCGCATGGAGTCGCGGACGGCTTTCGAGGCCACCTCCTCACCGTCCCTCGTCCTGATCCCACTCGAGAAAAAGTACTTGAGCTCATAGGTGCCGCGCGGTGTCTGCACGTACTTGCCGCGCGTCACCCTGCTCACCGTAGACTCGTGCATGCCGACATCATCCGCGATCTGCTGCAGCGTGAGCGGCTTGAGGGCGGACACACCCTTGGCGAAGAACTCACTCTGAGCGTTCAGGATGCTCTCGGTCACGCGGACCATGGTCCGCCTCCGGTTCTCGATGCTCTGCACGATCCACCGCGCGGCCTTGAGCTTCTTCGATATGAACTCGCGTTCCTCGGTGCCGGCGTCGCCGCCCAGCATCCGTCTGTATGTCGGGCTTATGCGTACGCGGGGCACGTCCGAATCGTTGAGGTAGACGACGTACTCCCCGTCGACGTCTTCGATGACGAGGTCCGGCGTGATGTAACCGGCGTCGGGCACGACGGAATCGGTCTTCGGACGCGGGTCCAGCTTTGAGATCTCGTTTATCGCGGCCCGCAGGTCCTCAGTGGTGACCCCGAGTCTTCGGCGGATCTGGTCGTACTTGCAGGTTCTGAGCTCGGTGAACGACTCCCTCACGACGCGTGCCGCAAGCGTGTCTCCCAGACCTTTCCTCTGCAGCTGTATGAGCAGGCTCTCCTCCAGAGTCCTGGCGCCGATTCCCGGGGGCTCGAGCGACTGGACCATCAGAAGCGCCTTCTCTACCTCCTCGAGCGTCACCCTGAGCGTGGCAGCCATCTCCTCGAGCGGGTCCTGCACGAATCCGTCGCTGTCCAGCTCGTCAATGATGTACTCGGCTATGCCGATGAGAGAGTCGTCCGAGCACTCCATGTGGAGCTGGCTCTTGAGACCATCCTCGAAGGTCACGACGGCGATCGGGACGCGCTCGAACCTCTCGTCGTCCTCGTCACGCTCCAGATTTTGCCCATACGCATGCGCATAGATGTCGTCGAGATAGTCGTCCCAGTCGACGTCCTCGTCCTTCGCCTCCTGCTCCGCCGTCGGCTCAGGCTCACGCTGGGGCTCGGGTTCGGGTGCGGCCTCCTGCGGCGACTCCGTGTCTCGCGACGGCTCGCCGTCCACGGATTCCGACGATTCGGCCGACTCGTCCGCCGAATCGGTCTCCACGTCCTCCTCGTCACGCTCCAGGAGGGGGTTCTGAAGCAGCTCCTGTTTCAGGAACTGCTCGAGCTCCAGCGTAGACACCTGCAGGATCTTCAGGGCCATCTGGAGTCTGGGCGTCATCACCAGCTGCTGGTGGAGCCCCATGTGCTGCTTCAACTCCATGGATGCGTTTCCTCGTATCTCTGGGGGCGTCCGTCGGTGCCCGGGGCTGCGTCCGTCTCGCCTCCGGCGTACCTCGCGCTCTCTACAGCCGGAAGCGCTCTCCTAGATAGAGCTTCTTTGCCTCTTCATTGGTCGCGAGCTCACCGGCGCTCCCGGCGAGCAGTATGCGACCCTCGTACATGATATACGCTCGGTCCGTCACCGACAACGTCTCGCGAACGCTGTGGTCGGTGATGAGGATCCCTATGCCCCTCTCGCGGAGCCTCTTGATGATGGCCTGAATGTCCTGAACGACGATCGGGTCTATGCCGACGAAGGGCTCATCCAACAGCAGAAACGCGGGGTTTGTCACAAGAGCGCGCGTGATCTCCACTCGCCTCCTCTCGCCGCCCGACAGCGTGTCGGCCCTCCTGTCTCTCAGGTCTTCGATGCCCAGCTCGGCAAGCAGTTCCTCGAGTTTCCGTTCACGCTCCGCCTTCGGAAGGTTCAGCGTCTCCAGGATCGCCATCACGTTGTCGCCGACCGTGAGACCCCTGAATATGGAGGATTCCTGCGACAGATAGCCTACGCCGCGTCTGGCCCTCCGATACATGGGCAGGCGCGTCACGTCCTCGCTGTCCAGGAATACAGACCCCTCATCGGGCGCCAGGAGTCCCACGATCATGTAGAACGTGGTCGTCTTGCCCGCTCCGTTCGGTCCGAGGAGTCCGACGACCTCTCCGCGCTCCAGCTCCACGTCGACGTGGTCGACTACGGCGCGCCTCCCGTACCTCTTGACCAACCCCGACGCGCGCAGAGTGCGCGGCGGACGGGACGTGGGCCTTTCGGGCTTCGGCTCAGTCATCTTCGATCAGCTCTCCGTCAGGCGTTCTAACGTAGGCCTTGAACTCGCTCTTCACCTTGATGTTCTTGAGGTCCGGGTCCGCTTCAATACCGACGCCCGTGAATTCGTCGCGCCCCTGTACGACACGCACGAAGCGATCCGACTCTATCTTGCCCGTCCGCTCGTTCCACGTCAGGCGCTGTGTCGTCAGTGTCGTGCCATCGTCCGCGTACACGACCACGTCGCCGAAGGCCTCCATGTCGTTCGTGCGCTGGAGCAAGAGACCCTCTCTGGCGGTCATCGTCGAGCGAACGTCCCCGTCGTCCTTGAAGAAGTCGACGCGGAATGCGGTCATCTCCACCCGCCCCGGCTCCTCGAAGACGAGCGCGCGGTCGGCCTTCAGAACCCACACTTTGAGGCCATCGCGCGTCTGAGTGAGAGAGAATCCGTCAATCTCCTGGTCGGGGACAACGGACCCCTCCTCACGCTCTCCGGGAGTTTCGCTGCTCTGACAGCCCTCGAGGGTCGGGATTCCGAGGGCCAGAAGCGCGAGCAACATGAAGGCCGCAATGCGGCCGCGCGCCATCCCCATTAGCCGCTCCATTCGGTAGCACGAGCACCAATATACCCGACAGGCGCTCCGCCCTCAAGAAGCGCGGACGCAGGATAGCAGAGTCATGAGGGGGCGGTCAAGAAACGCCGCAGCTCATCGCACGGGGACCGCGGTGAGACGGTCGAGATGCGCCGGACCGCTCAACGGCCGACCTTGAGGCAGTCGTGGATATGTATCATGCCGGTCGGTCGCCCGGCGGAGTCGACCACCACAAGGGACGTGATCGGAGAGGGCGAATTGGTCTCCATGAGCTCGAGCGCCCGAGCCACCAGTTCATCGCCGGCTACGGTCCTGGGACTCCCGGTCATGACCTCACCCACCTCTGCGTCCAGCGGGTCGGGCCTGCTCATGAGTATGCGCTTGAGGTCACCGTCCGTGATGATGCCGCACAGAGTGCCGTCCGCGTCGACCACGGTGGTCGCCCCAAGTCTCTTGTTGGCTATCTCGACCACCGCCTCGCGCATTGGGACAGTACGCTCGACGACCGGCAGATCCTGTCCGCTGTGCATGACGTCGGAGACCCGAAGTGCCAGCTGCCGTCCCAACAGCCCTCCCGGATGGAACGCCGCCAGTTCCTCGCGACCGACACGCTTCTCGCGCAGCACGGCGATCGCCAGCGCGTCACCGAGCGCCAGCGCGGCGGTCGTGCTGGCCGTCGGGACCAGGTCCATCGGACACGCCTCACGCTCGACGTGCGAGTCGAGCACGACTCCGGCCTTCGACGCCAGCGTCGATGCCGGGTTTCCGGTGATCGCGATCATCGTGATGCCCATGTCCGAGAGCAGTGGGAGCATGGCCAGTATCTCGTCTCCCTCGCCGCTCTTCGACACCACGACCGCGACGTCGCCCGGTGCGGCAACGCCGATGTCGCCGTGCGCTCCATCGGCGGGATGGAGGAAGACCGCGCGCGTCCCGGTGCTCGACATCGTCGCTGCTATCTTCCGCGCCACGATGCCCGACTTGCCGACCCCGAGGACTATCACGGTCCCGCTCGACGCAAGGATCACCCGCACCGCGCGCGCGAATGACTCGTCGATCCGCTCGGCAAGCTGCCGGACCGCGTCGCCCTCGATCTCGAGCACCTCGCGCGCCGCCCGGATGAGCGAGTCGCTCTCGGCGCTCCGGCCCCTCTTGTCGAGCGCGGCCGCGCCCTCGTCCCTGTCGCCGCCTCTACTGCTTTGCATTCTCGAAGTACCCTCTCACAGTCTCGTCCCAGGTGCCCCGCGCTCTCAGGATCGCCTCGACCACCTCTCTCACGGCGCCTCCCCCGCCACGGGCGTCAGTGACGTGCGAGGCGGCGTCCTTGAGGTCGGAGCAGGCGTCACCTACGGCGATGCCGATCCCCGCGGCGCCGACCGGCTCGAGATCGACCAGATCGTCGCCCACGTAGACGATCTCACCGAGCTCCACTCCGTAATCGGTTGCTATCTCCAGCAGAACGGGGAGCTTCCTCTCGAATCCGAGCCGGACGTCCTTCACCCCGAGCATCCTGGCGCGCTCTCTGACGATGGACGGCGACCTGGCCGACAGGAAGACGACCTCCATGCCGGCGTGCTGTGCCATCTTGATGCCGATGCCGTCCCGCGCCGAGAACGCCATCGTCTCTTCGCCCGATGCGCCAAGCACGATTCTGGCGTCCGTCAGCACTCCGTCAACGTCCAGAACCAGCACCCGCATGCGTCCGGCGACTTCGCGTTCGAGCTTCAGCAACTAGGAAGCCTCCCTCACGACGCGCGCCACCTTAACGGCGCCGCGCAGAACGCTCTCCAGATCGGACAGCGCCACCATCGAGTGCGCGTCCGACTGCGCGCTGCGCGGGTCAGGATGCGTCTCCACGAAGAGGGCGTCGCAACCAGCCGCCACTGCTGCCTTCGCGAGCGTCGGAACGAGCTCGGGCTGCCCCCCGGAGACCTCCCCCGCGCCACCCGGAAGCTGAAGGCTGTGCGTGGCATCGAAGACGACGGGGTATCCAAGCCCGCACATGATGGGTATGGCGCGCATGTCGACCACCAGGTTGTGATAGCCGAAGGTGCTGCCGCGCTCGGTCAGGATCACGTTCTCGTTGCCGACGGCGGCCGCCTTGCCTGCGATCTTACCCATGTCCTCGGGCGCGAGGAACTGGCCCTTCTTGATGTTCAGCGGAAGCCCCGTCCTCGCGGCCGCCTCGAGGAGCCTGGTCTGGCGACAGAGGAAGGCCGGTATCTGAAGCGCGTCGAGCACCTCGGCCGCCGGCTGCACCTCCTCGCGGCAGTGCACGTCGGACACGACCGGCACCCCCGTCTCGCCGCGCACCCGCTCGAGCGTCCGAAGTCCGCTTTCCAGACCGGGACCGGCTGGAGAGCCCGCTGACATGCGGTTGTCCTTCCTGTAGGACGCCTTGAAGACGAACGGCAAACCCAGGCGCTCGGCCAGTTTCCTCACTTCGGACGCCACCCTGAGCGCCATCTCGTCTCCCTCGAGCACGCACGGCCCCGCGATGAGCGCGAGCGGCCTCCCGCGACCGATCTCAACCCCGCCTATGCTCACTACACGGCGGTTCACGAGGCCTCCTCCGCGACTTTCGCGGATCGGTCGGCGCAGTCGGCGTCGCCGCACCTCCGGCACTTGTGTGCCAGTGCGGCGCGGACCAGTTCACGGAAGAGCGGGTGCGGGCGGGCCGGCCTCGAGAGGAACTCCGGGTGGAACTGGCAAGCGACGAACCACGGATGATCCGCGAGTTCTATGATCTCGACCAGGTCCTTCTCCGGGTTGATGCCGGCAGACAGCAGGCCCCTGGATTCCAGAAGCTCGCGGTAGTTGTTGTTGTACTCGTACCTGTGGCGGTGCCTCTCCTCGACCCGGTCCGTGCCGTAGGCCTCGATGGTCTTCGTTCCGGGCGTGAACACGCACTCGCAGGCGCCAAGCCGCATCGTCCCGCCCATGTCCTCGATGCCCTTCTGCTCCGGAAGGAGGTCGATCACGGGATGCGGGCTCGAGGGATCGAATTCCGTCGAGTTAGCGCCCTTGAGGCCGCACACGTTCCTCGCGAACTCGACCGCCGCCACGTGCAGACCGAGACATATTCCGAGGAAGGGAAGCCCCCGTGTGCGCGCGGTTCCCGCGGACAGGATCTTGCCCTCGATTCCGCGTTCCCCGAACCCTCCCGGGACCAGGAGACCGTCGCACCCCTCCAGCGCGTCGTCCGCGCGGCCGGCCTTCTCGACCTCCTCGGCGTCCACCCACACGAGGTTCACCCTCGCGTCGTTGGCGGCTCCGGCGTGCACGAAGGCCTCCACGATGCTCTTGTACGCATCCTTAAGTCCGACGTACTTGCCGCAGATCGCGATGTTGACCTCTCGCGAAGGGCGCTTCACCCGTTCGACCATCCGCTCCATTGCAGAGAGGTCAGGCTCTCCGTCGCCCATGCGCATCTTCTCGAGGATGATGTCGTCGAGGCCGTCGGTGTGGAACCGCAGCGGGACCTCGTATATCGACGGCACGTCCCTCGCCTCGATGACCGCCTTCGTCTCCACGTTGCAGAAGAGCGCGATCTTCTTCTTGAGGTCCTCGGTCAGCGGACGCTCGGTACGGCAGAGCAGGACATCAGGTTGGATACCGATGTCCCGGAGAGCACGCACGCTGTGCTGCGTCGGCTTCGTCTTGAGCTCACCCGCGGTCTTGATGTAAGGGACCAGGGTCAGGTGCACGAAGAGCGTGTCTTCCGGCCGGTTGTCGAGACGCATCTGACGTATCGCCTCGAGAAAGGGCAGGCTTTCGATGTCGCCCACCGTGCCCCCTATCTCCGCGATGATGACGTCAAGATCGCCCCCCTTGGCGAGTCGCAATATCCGCGATTTGATCTCGTTCGTCACGTGAGGAATGACCTGGACAGTGCCTCCCAGGTAGTCCCCTCTGCGTTCGTTGCGTATGACCGCCTCGTAGATCTGGCCGGCCGTGACGTTGTTGTCCTTCAGGAGGTCAGCGTCTATGAACCGCTCGTAGTGTCCCAGGTCGAGGTCGGTCTCCGCGCCGTCTCTCGTGACGAAGACCTCCCCGTGCTGAAAGGGACTCATCGTCCCGGGATCCACGTTCAGATACGGATCACACTTCTGAAGGGTGACACGCAGCCCCCTGCTCTTCAGGAGATAGCCGATCGAGGCCGCGGCTATGCCCTTGCCCAGCGCGGAAACGACTCCGCCCGTCACGAAGATGTACTTGGCCATTGCGCTAGGTCCTCCGGGATTGCGGGTCCGGCGTCCGGCTGTCGGAGAGCCCCGGTCGCGCTAGTCGTCTTTCAAGAGTCTCTCGACCTTCCCCAGGTCGGAAGGCCTGTCGATGTCGGGCATCGCGCGCTCCGAGACCACGAGACCGACCCTCATGCCGGCCTCGAGCGCTCTAAGCTGTTCCAGGGACTCCCGCACTTCGAGACGCCCGCACGGGAGTTCGGCGAAGCGCTGCAGAGAGTCTCGCCGGAAGCAGTATATGCCAACGTGATGCAGAAACAAGGGCTTTCCGGCGGTCTCGTCCTTGGACGACGGGATGGGTGCCCGGGAGAAGTAGAGGGCCCGTCCGCTCCCGTCCGTGACCACCTTCACCACGTCGCGGCTCTCGAATGCGGCCGGATCGTTGTCGGGGTAGGCCAGCGTGGTGATGTCGAGACGGTCTCCCGACACGAGCGCCGCCACGACCCTGTCGATGTCGCGCGGGTCGATGGCGGGCTGATCGCCCTGCAGGTTCACGGCCACGTCGAAGGCTCGTCCCGAGAGAGCCCGCGCCACGCGGTCGCTCCCGCTCTCGCATGGTCCATCCACGCGCACGACGGCCGCGCCGTAAGACGCAGCCGCCGCCTCGATCTCGTCGCTGTCCGTGGCCACCAGGGCCTCCGTCACGCTCGTCGCCGCGGAGAGCCGCTCGAGAGCGCGGACGACGAGAGGCTTGCCGGCAACCTCCTGCAGCATCTTTCGGGGAAAGCGCGTCGAGCCCAGTCTCGCGGGGACAACGCCGATGACGATGGAGCTCATCAAGGAGATCCCCAGATCGCCCAGACCGCTACTTGTAATCCAGGACCACGACCTTGGGCGAATCGGACGCGTCCACGGAGTCTATCTCGATGGTCCTGCCGCCGACGCGCTCCACGTGGTCCATGAGTTTCAGGAAGTCATCGACCGGCTGAATGGGAAACCCCAGCGCATCAGTCTTGTAGTGCATTGGGATGATGACCTTGGCTCCGACGCTCTCGGCAACCGCCTTGGCCTGCTCGGGGCCGATCGTGTAGTACCCGCCCACCGGCGCCATCAGAACGTCCACGTGGCCCAGGTCAGCCGTCTCTTCTTCGGTCAGCAGGTGGCCTAGGTCTCCCAGATGGCCGACCTTCAGGCCGTCCACATCCATGACGAAGACCGTGTTCCGTCCCCTGTCCTGTCCCTTGCACGCGTCGTGGAAGGTGTCCAAGCCGCGTATCGAGACGCCGCCTACCGTTCGTTCATCGGCGCCCCGAATTACCTCCGGGTCTCCCTTCACCGCGTCAACCGCGTTGTGATCGGCGTGATCGTGGCTCACGGTCACGGCGTCCGCGCGTTCATCGATCGGCGCGTATCCCACTGCCCCGTCGTAAGATCCCGCCTCGTAGGGGTCCGTGATTATCCTGGTTCCGTTCTTCGATTCCACAAGGAACGATGCGTGCCCGAGCCAGGTTATCTTCATTCCTCGAAACACCTCCGTGACACAAGTCTACCGGCGAGTCAGCGGTCGTCGCTCTTCCTGCGGCGCCTTCCGATGGCGATGGAGAGCATCCCCGACGCCATTCAAGAAGAAAGGGTCACCACGGTGCGGCTCGCGCCGCGCATGGTCACCCCCTCATCCTCACTGCCGGAATCAACCACGATCGGGAATCGTCGTCTTCCGCAGCCACTCCGTCTTCCCGATCGGTTCTTTCCAGTAACACCGGGACGCTCGTCCTTCCGCTCTACTCCACGTTGACGCGCTTCCTCGTCCGCCCCCAGCGTTCGAACTTGACGTGCCCGTCTTTGGTCGCGAAGAGCGTGTCGTCTCCGCCCTTTCCGACGTTCTCGCCCGGGTAGAACTTCGTCCCACGCTGGCGCAGGATGATCGTCCCCGCGCGCACGAACTGCCCGCCGTAGCGCTTGACGCCAAGGCGCTGCGACTGGGAGTCGCGACCGTTTCTCGAACTTCCTACACCCTTCTTGTGTGCCACTTCTCGACACCCCCAGATCTAGCGGGCTAGGAGGCGATACCGGTGATCCGGAGCTCCGTGTAGTCCTGGCGGTGCCCCTTCTTGACCTGATAGCCCTTGCGTCTCTTCTTCTTGAAGACGATGACCTTCTTGCCTTTCCCGTGCCCGACGAGTTCAGCGGTAACGGACGCACCCTCCACCAGGGGGGTCCCCACGGCGAGCTTCCCGCCGTCGCTGACCGCCAGGACCTCGCCGATCGTGACGCTCTGGCCGACGTCGGCCCTGATGCGCGGCACGCGGACGATGTCCCCCTCCGAAACGCGGTACTGAAGGCCACCGCTCCTGATGATGGCGTAGCTCAAACGGCCCTCCACTTCGATCTCAGACATGCAGCTTTCCCTGTGACTACCTCAAACCACTAGATTATAGGCAGTGGTTGCGGTCTGTCAAGCCACAAGTGACCAATCGGCCGGAGGGCCCCCTCGCCCATCCGCGCCCGCTCAGCCGGTCCCGGGCCCAGCACCGGCTACGCTGCCAGCTTGGGCGGCTTGGTGGCTATCGTTATAACCGCTGCCACGAGGCACAGCGCGCCGCTTATCATGAACGCGGGCAGCCACGCCCCGACGTCACCCGCCGCCGCCCCATGGTCGCGGAACACGCCCGCCATGATCGGACCGACGACCCCTCCGACCCCGTAGGCCGTGAAGATCCAGCCGTAGTTCTGCCCCACGTGCATGGGACCGAAGAAGTCGGCCGTGGCCGTCGGGAACAGCGAGAAGTTGCCGCCGAAGTTGAAGCCTATGATCGCCGCTCCGAGGAACAGGAGCCCAGGGGTCCCGCCCATGTAGTAGAAGAGCAGCATCATCACTCCCTGCGTGGCGGTCATGATGAAGATCGACATCTTGCGTCCCAGCTTGTCGCTGAGCGTCCCCCATACTATGCGGCCTATGCCGTTGGCGAGCGAGTAGAAGACGGCCATCGCCGTGCCGGCTATGGCACTTGCCTCGACGGCCGTCATGCCGTTCGCTTCGAGCGCGTCGATGCCGAACAGCTTGATGATGCCGATCGTCATGAGACCGGCCATGCCGCTGAAGACGAAGACGATCCACAGCAGATAGAACTGCGGTGTACGGAGCATCTGCGAGGGCGTCATCTCGTGGCCGCTGATGCCCTTCTTGAGATTCCCGCCGGGAGCAGGCGGTGTGTAGCCGGCCGGCAGCCAGCCCTTCGGCGGGTTCACCATCGTCAAGCTAGCGAGTGACACGGCGATCAGGAAGACTATCCCGTAGAGCCCGAAGACGTTGAGCACGCCCATCGAGTCGATGAGGTGCCCCCACGAGCCCGCCAGCTTGATCCAGATGAGCGCGCCGAACCCGAAACCGGCCACGGCGAGCCCCGTGATCATGCCCTTCTTGTCCGGGAACCACTTCATCCCGACCGCGATCGGGCATACGTAGGCGAGGCCGATGCCGGCGCCGCCGATGAGGCCGATGCAGACCACTTGCCCGGCAAAAGAAGCGCCCAGGAACTTCGCAAGGATGTAGCCGAGCCCGAGCAGAATGCCTCCGGTCAGCGCAACTAGACGCGGACCCGCCTTGGCCTGCCAACGTCCGGCGAGCACCATCACGACCGCGAACGTCACCAGGCCCACGGAGAAGACAACCTGAGTCTGGGTCGCAGTGAATCCGAAGCCCCCGTCCGCCACCGCTGCGTTGAGCTTCGGGGTGAACACGCTCCACGCGTAGATCGCGCCCAGGCACAGCTGGATGACCAGCGCACCCAGCACGACCAATCCGCGATTGATAGTCTTCTCGCCTGCCATGTCATCTCCTTGGCTGAGAGGCTCTGCCACGCACCGTGACGCGGCCTGCGCCTCCCTGCATTACACCGGGGCCGCTCGATCCGTCGCGGCGGTCCCAGGACACCGATGCCTGGAACGGGGGTGACCCGAGGACGGGCCACCCCCCTCTTGCGCCAAACTGCTAGTGGGCGTTCCCTATCTCCTCGACCGCCTCGGGATTAGCGAGCGTCGACGTGTCGCCGACCTCCTCACCGATCGCCTTGGCACGGATGACTCTGCGCATGATCTTGCCCGAGCGCGTCTTCGGGACGTCATGGACGAACCAGATCTCGTCAGGACGTGCGATCTTGCCGATCTCGACGCCGACGTGCTCTCTGAGTTCCTTGCGCAGCTCGTCGCTGGCCTCTATGCCCTTCCTGAGAACGACGAAAGCACACAGCGACTCGCCCTTGAGTTCGTGCGGCTTGCCGATGACCGCCGCCTCCGCGACCTTCGGATGGCTGACGAGCGCCGACTCGACCTCGGAGTTCCCGATGCGGTGACCCGCGACGTTCAGCACGTCGTCGGCGCGTCCCTGGATCCAGAAGTAGCCGTCCTTGTCCATCCTCGTGACGTCGCCGGCCAGGTACGTGTCCTTGTATCTGCTCCAGTAGACGTCCTTGTACCTGTCCGGGTTCTTGTAGAGACCTCGGAGCATGCCCGGCCAGGGCTTCTGTATCACGAGGTTTCCCCCCGCGTCCGTGATCGGCTGTCCCTCTTCGTTGTAGACCTTCGCCGCGATGCCTGGGAACGGCCTCGTGGCCGAACCGGGCTTGAGCGGCGTGAGCGGAAGCGGCGTGATCATGAAGTGGCCGGTCTCGGTCTGCCACCACGTGTCCATGATGGGGCAGCGCTCGTTGCCGACGTACTTGTGGTACCACATCCATGCTTCCGGGTTGATCGGCTCACCCACCGAGCCGAGGATACGCAGTGACTTCATCGGGTGCTTCTGGGGATGCTCCTCACCCAGCCGCATGTGCGCCCTGACCGCCGTGGGCGACGTGTAGAGCACCGTCACCTTGTGGCGCTCGACCATCTCCCACCACCTGTCGGCCTCCGGGAACGCCGGCGCTCCCTCGTACAGCACCGACTTCGCGCCGAGGATCATCGGAGCGTACACGATGTAGCTGTGACCGGTCACCCAGCCGATGTCGGCCGCGCACCACCACGTGTCACCTTCCTGAAGGTCGAAGACCCACTTCAGCGTGGCGGCTGTCCCGACGGCGTATCCCGCGTGAGCGTGCTGGATGCCCTTCGGATGACCCGTCGTCCCTGACGTATAGAGGATGTAGAGCAGGTCGTTGGCATCGAGCTGCTCGGTCTCGCACTCGCCCGACTGCTTCTCGCAGATCTCGTGCCACCAGTGGTCGCGTCCCTCGGTCCACGGGACTGGGTCGCCGGTACGCTTGAAGACGATCACGTTCTTGACGCTCGGGGAGGCCTTCACGGCCGCGTCCGTCTGCGTCTTGAGATCCACCTTGGAGCCGCGGCGCCAGAAGTGGTCGCACGTGATGGCGAGCTTCGCCTCGCAGTCGTTCAGCCTCTCAGAGAGCGCCTGGGGACTGAAGCCGGAGAAGACCACCGAGTGGATGGCGCCGATCTTGGCGCACGCCAGCATCGCGATGGGCAGCTCGACGAGCATAGGCATGTATATGCCGACCCTGTCGCCCTTCTTGATGCCCAGGCTCTTCATCGCGTTCGCGAGCCTGTTGACCGCATCGTACATCTCCGCGTACGTCCACTCCTTCGTATCGC
>CAZLTC010000054.1:0-16028 GCA_964562405.1 uncultured bacterium
TGAGCGCCATCGCCTCCCGCCGCGCCTTCTCGAACCTGTCGGGCTTGAGGTCGCGCGCCTCCATCGAGGCCGACACGTCGATGGCGATCATGAGATCCACACCCTCACGCTTGACGATGCCGAGCTTCGTCCCGACCTGCGGTCTCCCGGCGGCAAGGCCCAGGAAGAGCACCGCCAACACCACGAGGACGACCTTGAGACGCTGCCGCCGGGGCTCCGCCCCGGGCGCGATGCGCTCCATGAGCGCAGGCTCCGCGAAGATGCGACGCGCCGCCGCCCTGCGCCTCTGCAGCACCGCGGACGCGACGAGAGCGACCAGAACGGGCACCGCCAGGCACCACACCAGCAGCACGTGAGTCTCAACTGCGAACCGCAAGTCAGAACCTCCGCCTATGGAAGCCCTCGTATCACGAACGCCGACGCCAGGAGCTCGAGCACGAGCAGGACGAGCGCCGCGGCGATGAACTTCGGAGCCATCTCCGTGTACGTCGTGAAGTGCTTGACCTCTATCTTCGTCGTCTCCAGCTCCCCGATCTTCCTGTAGACATCGGCCAGCATGCCCTCGGTCTTCGCCCTGTAGTAGCGGCCGCCCGTTATTGAAGCGATCTCGGTGAGAGTGTCCTCGTCGAGGTCGTTGGCGACGTTGACGTACCGCCGCCCCCAGACCGGGTCGTCGATGGGCACCTGGCCTCCCTCCGGGGTGCCGGCGCCTATCGTGTAGATGCGGACGCCTACCGCCTTCGCGGCCTGCGCGGCCGTTATGGGGTCGATCTCACCGGCGTTGCTTCGTCCGTCCGTCAGGAGTATCACGACCTTGCTGTCGGCGTCGCTCTCCCGGAGCCTGTTGGTCGCGGTCGCGATCGCCGTGCCGATCGCCGTGCTGCGCTCGTCGATCATCCCTATCTCGACCGAGTCGAGAAGCTGCAGGAGCACGTTATAGTCGAGCGTCAGCGGACACTGCGTGAACGCCTGGGAGGCGAAGACGACCATCCCTATCCTGTCGGACGTCCGCCCGCGTATGAAGTCGGCCACTACCTCCTTCGCCACCTCCAGCCTGTTCTTGGGCCTGAAGTCCTCGGCCTTCATGCTGGCCGAGACGTCGATAGCGAGGATGACGTCGATGCCCTCCGTTATCACGGACTCCTGCCCGCTGCCCGCCTGCGGCCTGGCCACAGCGAGCACGACGAGCGTCAGCGCCGCGGCGCGCACGACGAGCTTGAGGAAGCGCTTCCACGGGAAGACCTTGCCCACCGCCTCGCGGGCGAGCGCGGCGACCGGGAACATGAGGGCCGGCCTCCGCCTGCGCGCGAACCGTATCTCCAGAAACAGGTAGAGCGGCACGAGCAGGAGGAGCAGAAGGAGCAGGGGGTCAGCGAACCGTATCATCGCTCCTCCTCCGTCTCTCCGCCGTCCTCGCCCGCCTCGGGCTCGCCTGCTGTAGCGTCGCCTTCGCCCATCTCCGGCGTGGCGTTCTCCGCTGACTCACCCGAGTCCTCCCCCATGAAGCGCGTGCGCTCCACGAACTCGCGCGCTTCCCGGAGGTCCTCGACCGTCTTGTCGACGCCGGGCGTGTGCTTTGCGAACTTGGCCAGGTCTGCGTGCGAGAGGAAGCGCACGGCCCAGTCGGTCTCCTCACGATCCATGAGCGCCCTCTCCATCGCCGGCGCGAGTTCGGACGTGGTCATGTCTATCGCGTCGACCGCGAACCGGTCTCGTATGTAGAGACGGACGATCTCGGTCACGCGCACGTAGAACCCGACGATGTCTCCCCGTCCTGCCGGGTCGTCCGTCTCGAGAGCCATGAGGCGCTCGAGCGCAACGAGGTGCGCGGCCCTCCTCGGAACCACCGGCTCCACAGGCTTCTCCTCAGCGGGCTCTCTCTTCCGCGAGAGCCACCACTTCCGAAGGTAGTAGAACCCCACTAGCGCCGAGCAGACGAGGGCGGCAGCGAGGATGTACGGCCACACGTGCACCGGAAGATCGACGGGCGGCTTGATGTCCCTTGGCGCCTTGTCCTCTTCCTTCAGAGTGTCCGGGATGACGCTCTCTATCTCGACCGTTAGGGAGTCGGTCCACACGGTGCCGGAGTCGCCGGAGTCCGACTTGTATGCGAACGGCAGCTGGGGGATCCCCAGAGCCCCGGTCTCGAAGGCCGCCAGGACGTAGTAGAGCTCCTCCACGACGCCCTCGCCCTCCTCGTGCTGCCCCGTGGTGGCGCTCGACAGGACGGTTAGCGGCGCCACTTCGGACGCGACGTCGGGATACTCGACCTTCGTTCCGTTCGGCACCTCGACGCGTACCGTGAGCGTCATGCGGTCGCCCACCGTCGCGACGGGCGGGTCGACCGAGACGTCGACCACCGGACCCTGGGCGACCGCTGCCGTCGCGAGAACTGTGAGCAGCGCCGTGGCGGCGAGCAGGAGGGCCGGCGGAGAGACCGCAGCGCGAAGAGCCGTCGCCGGAACATCGGCGGGGAGCGAACGCGTTTTCATCGCCGCCTCCCCGCGCTCACGAGCGGACCCGTCCGGCGCGCCCGCATCCTGAAGAACTTCTCGAGCGGCTCGACGTAGGGCCGGTCGGTGGAGAGGTTTACGGAGTCTATCCCGAGACGCCTGAACATCTTCCTGCGCCTCTCCGTGTCGTCGCGCGCGAACTCGCTGAACCGCTCCAGCACGCGGGTGCTCCCCGTGTCGACGGCCAGTCGCTCGCCGGTCTCCGGGTCCTCCATCTCGACGAGCCCCAGCCTCGGAAGCTCGCTCTCTCTGGGGTCGGACACCTCCACCGCGATCAGGTCGTACCTTCTGTTCGCCACCGACAGCCTGGTCTCGTAGCCCTCGGCCACGAAGTCGCTCACAAGGAAGACGACGGCATGCCTCTTGACCACGTTGGTCAGGTAGTCCAGCGCGGCCGCTATGTTCGTTCCCTTACCCTTGGGCCTGTAGAAGAGCAGCTCTCGGACGACGCGGAGTACGTGCGTCCTGCCCTTGCGGGGCGGGACGACCTTCTCGATGCGATCCGTGAATATGATGAGACCCACGCGGTCGTTGTTGCGGGTGGCCGAGAATGCCAGGAGCGCGCAGAGCTCGGCTGTCAGCTCGGCCTTCGTCCTGGAGACCGTACCGAACCCACCCGAGGCGCTCGCGTCGACGAGGAACATAATGGTCAGCTCACGCTCCTCCTCGAACTTCTTGATGAACGGGCGTCCGGTCCGCGCCGTGACGTTCCAGTCGATCGAACGCACGTCGTCGCCCGGCAGGTACTCCCTCACCTCCGAGAACTCCATGCCCCGGCCCTTGAACACGCTCTGGTACTCGCCGGAGAACACGTCGTTCACAAGGCGCTTCGTCCGGATCTCTATCCGGCGGATCTTTCTTATCACTTCACGGGGAATCATGTCTTGGGAACCGGGCTAAGGGACCTCTACGTTGTCCAGAATCCGCTGAACGACGTCCTCCGACGTCAGTTCCTCGGCCTCCGCCTCATAGGTGACGATGACGCGATGCCTGAGCACGTCCATGGCAATGGCCTTGATGTCCTCCGGCGTCACGTACGCCCGTCTCTCGAGGAACGCGTGCGCGCGCGCAGCTATCGAAAGGTAGATCGATGCCCGCGGTGACGCGCCGTAGGCGATGAGGTCCGAAAGGGCGAGCCCATACTCGTCCGGCTCGCGCGTCGCGAAGACTATGTCGAGGATGTATTTCTTGATCTTGTCGTCCACGTAGATGTCGGTCACCAGTTCGCGAGCCTTCAGGATCACGTCGGGCGTCACAACAGGCGTGGCCACCGGCTCGTGGCCGCCGGACATCCGGTTCATGATCTCGAGTTCCTCATCCCTGGACGGGTAGGTCACCTTGAGCTTGAGCATGAAGCGGTCGACCTGGGCCTCGGGCAAGGGGTACGTCCCCTCCTGCTCGATCGGGTTCTGTGTGGCCAAGACGAGGAAGGGGCTGCCCAGCTTGTGCGTCTCATTCCCTATCGTGACCTGGCGCTCCTGCATCGCTTCCAGGAGGGCGCTCTGCACCTTCGCGGGGGCGCGGTTGATCTCATCGGCGAGGATCATGTTCGCGAAGATCGGGCCCTTCTTCGTGGTGAAGCCGCCGGTCTCCGGATTGTAGACGAGCGTACCGATGAGGTCGGCAGGCAGAAGGTCTGGGGTGAACTGGATCCGCTGGAATCGCGTGTCGATGGCGTGTGACAGCGTTCGAACCGCGAGAGTCTTGGCCAGTCCGGGCACGCCTTCGATAAGAACGTGGCCGTCGGCCAGGAGCCCTATCAGAAGCCGCTCGACCATGTACCGCTGACCGACGATGACCTTGTCGATCTCAGAGAGGAGCGTCTCCACGAAGCCGCTCTCGCTCTCGATGCGTTCGCCGATCGCCTTTATGTCCGCGTACAACCGCTCCTCCTTTCCGTCGCCCGGCCCGCAAACCTGAACGACCCCGCGGGCCGCGCCGCCACATCGCCGGCTCTGGGAGCCGCCGACCGCAAGCCCACGGGGTCTCTATTCAACTCGCAGATTAGACCACACGTGGGGCGGCACGGTTTAGTCGGACAGTCACTCGAGACGCAGTTTTTCCGCGCCGAACCGAGCGAGTCTCACTCTGCAAAGGCCGCCGCCCCCGCCGGATGTCGAGGGCGGCCGGCCACGCCTCTAGAACTCCGTGGCGCCCGTGAACTTGAAATCCCTGACGAGGATCGACGGCGCCGTGGTCGACGCGATGCCTCCCCAGTTCTGCCCCACCGTCTGCCTCTCCGCGGTGACTCCGTCCACGTTGGAATACGCGCGGAGCATGCTGTCGGTGAACCTGAGGTTCTTGACGGCGCTCGTCATCTTGCCGTCCTCGATGAGGAACGTGCCGTCGCGCGTCATTCCGGTGAAGAGCGCCTTCCTCGTATCGAGGAGGCCGTTCAGGTAGTGGAAGCGTGAGACCAGAAGCCCTCGCTTCACACGCGACAGGAGATCCTCCAGCGTGTCCTGCCCGGCGGCGATGAACAGATTGCTGGGACCGGGGCCTCCGCGGAAGGTCGCTACACCTGCGTGGCCGGTCGACTCCACGCCGTCCTTCTTGGCCGTGGTCGTGTCGTAGACGGGCCCGCGTACCACGCCGTTCTCGATGAGCACGACCTTCCTCTTGGGCACGCCCTCGAAGTCGAACGGGATGGGCACGCCCTCGGGGTCATTCCCGTCGTCGTAGATCGTGATCGACTCGTGCATTAATCTGTCGCCGATGCGGCCGGCCATGAAGCTCTGACCTTCCTGCACCTGCTTCGCCCCGAAGGACGTGAAGTCGAGCCAGGACATGACCTCTGCCGTCGCCCGGGGCTCGAGTATGGTGTCGATCTCGCCCGGCTCTATGGAAACGGGGTTCCTAGCCGCGATGCACTTCTCCACCGCGACTCGCGCTATGGCCTTCGGGTCGACGTCATCGATCGACACCGCGTATCCCGACTGCGAGCCCGACTCGCCTCCATCTCCTATCGCGAAGATGGAGAGGAACGCGTCGGTGCCGTCGTAGTGCTGGCGGACACCGCTGGTCGACGCCACCGCGACGGACATCGCGCTCGTCCGGAAGGCGCCCGAGACCTTGAGTCCGTTGTCCCTCGCCACGGCGACCGCCGCCTCAACGCCTGAGGCGCGGACGTCGGGCGTGGCCGCCGCCGTCGCTTCGGAGTACGACGCCACCTCGGGAGCGGGCGGTGCCGTCGGGAAGCCCGGGAAGTCCTCTTGCTCGGGGCTCTCCTTGGCCATCTTGACCGCCCTCTCTATCGCCTTGGCGAGCGAGGCCGGGTCGACCTTGTTCGTCTCGGTGACGCCGATCCTCTGGCCCACGGCCACCCTCGCGACGATCTGGTGGTCGTCCTCGTGGACGTTCTGATGTATGACCGACTCGGCGAAGCGCGTCAGCGACGAGTCGACGCCGTAGGCCATGAGCTCGGTCCCATCGGCAGGTGACTTCTCGAGCGCGTCGGAGAGAAGCGAGAGAAGCTCTTTCTTCGGTATCATTTCCTCACCCCCACTTCGACGTTCCTGAACCTCGCCGGCGCCACGCCGTGTCCGACGTGAGCCGACTGACCGGGTTCGCCCTTGCCGCAGCTCGGTATGCCCCAGATGTGCCACTCCGAAGCCCCGGCGATCGCGTCGCAGCCGCCCCAGAACTGGGGCGTGATGCCCGTGTAGACCGGGTTCTTGAGCAGACGCACCCTCTTCCCGTTCTTGATCTCCCACGCGATCTCGCACCCGAACTGGAAGTTGATCCTTCGCTGGTCGATGCTCCAGCTCTTGTTCGAGTCGACGAAGATACCGTCCTTGGTGTCAGCGATGATCCCCTCGAGCGTCCCCTCGCGCGGCAGCAGGTTGATGTTCGTCATGCGCACGAGCGGGATCCTGTTCCATCCGTCGGCACGCATCGTCCCGTTGCTCCTGAGACCGATCCTGGGGGCCGTCTCCCTGCTCATGAGATAGCCGGAGAAGATCCCGTCCTTGACGATGTCCGTCCGCTGAGCCGGCACGCCCTCGTCGTCGTATCCGAAGGTGCCCAGCCCGCCCGGAGCCGTCGCGTCGGCGACGATGTTCACGATGTCCGAGCCGTACCGGAACTCCTTGAGCTTGTCGACGGTCAGGAAGCTCGTGCCTGCATACGACGCCTCGGTCCCGAACACGCGATCGAGTTCGATCGGATGTCCGCACGACTCATGCACCTGGAGCGCGAGTTGCGTGCCGCCGATGATGAGCGTCGTGTTTCGCGCCGGGCACTCGTCCGCGCGCAGCAGCTCTGCGGCCTCGCGGCCGGTCCGCTCGGAATTGGCGACCAGATCGAGCGAGCGGGTGAATTCGAATCCCGCCGTCGCGTAGTCGCCCCGGAAGCTCGCCGGGTACGACCGGGTCTGACGGTCGTCGCCGTCCATCGCCGTCGCCGAGATGCCGCCGCCCGCCTCTATGATCGTCTGCTCTATCTCGCTTCCCTCGGTGCTCACGAAGAGTTTGTCGTTCCTCCAGCTCATCATCGAGGCGGTCGCGTACTTCACCTCGGGAGTCCGTGATATGCCCTCGCACGAAGCCTCGAGGATGGCGAGCTTGTCGGAGAGGGGCACCGAGAACGGGTCCTCCTTCACCTCGTTCTTGTAGCTGTCGACGATGGCCCTCTGACCGTCCAGAACGACCTTGCCGCCCCCGACTCGCGCGCTGGCCTTCGCTATCGCGAGCGCCAGGTCGGCAACCTCTCGAACCTTCTCGGGCGTCATCTGCGAGCTGGATGAGAACCCCCAGGCTCCGCCGTTGAGCACGCGTATCCCGAAGCCCTCGGACTCGTTCTGGGAGGCCGTCTCGAGAACCCCGTTCTTCATGACCAGGATCTCGAAGAGCGTGCGGACGTGCCTGGCGTCGGCGTAGTCGACGCCCCGGCGCTTCAGCTCGCCCATCGCCTCCTTAAGGACCTGTTTCACTCGCCACCTCCGTTGCGTTGATCCGCACAGCCGGCAGTCGGCGCGCCGTAGCGCTGGCCCGCTGCCGGCGGCCCGGCACCGAGCCCTCCGGCGCCGCGGACCGGCCTACCAGTCCCCGTCCTCTAAGTATCTGTATGCCACGAACGCCGCGACCGCCCCGTCGCCCACGG
This sequence comes from uncultured bacterium, assembly GCA_964562405.1. Taxonomy (GTDB): domain Bacteria; phylum Joyebacterota; class Joyebacteria; order Joyebacterales; family Joyebacteraceae; genus WJLY01. The sequence goes on from CAZLTC010000054.1 coordinate 7,614, forward strand.
CCGTGGACACCTGGCGAAGCGTCTTGGCCCGGCAGTCTCCCGCCGCCAACACGCCGGGCACGTTTGTCTTCATCTCCTCGTCTGTCTTGACGAAACCCCACTCGTCGAGTTTCACAGCGCCGTCGAGGAAGCCCGTCCGGGGCTCCAGGCCCACGAACAGGAACACACCTGCGACGGGCATCATGCGACGTTCTCCGGTCTTCCTGTCCTCGAGTTCGATGGATTCGACGCCGGTCGTCCCGTTGATGGAGGTCACCACCGTGCTGCAGAGACACTCGATCTTGTCGTTAGCGAGCACGCGCTCGCCCAGCACCTTGACGGCCCTGAACTCGTCGCGCCTGTGTATGAGATAGACCTTCTTCGCGAAGTTGGTCAGATAGAGCGCTTCCTGGAGCGCGCTGTCGCCTCCTCCCACGACCGCGACCTCCTGCTCCTTGTAGAAGGGTGCGTCGCACGTCGCGCAGTAGGAAACGCCCCTGCCCGCCAGTTCCAGCTCGCCGGGCACTCCAAGTCTGCGGTACGCAGTTCCGGTCGCGACCACAACCACTCTGGCCCTGAGTTCGTCATCGCCCACGAGCACGAAGTGCTCATCTCCTGCGGTCCGGAGGCCCGTGACCTCCCTCATGAGGGTCAGCTCCGCCCCGAACTCCTGCATCTGCTCGAGCATGCTCTGGGCGAGCTGCGCGCCATTGACCGCACCGACCCCGGGGTAGTTCTCCAGAATGTCCGTGATGGCTGCCTGCCCGCCCGGCATCAGCGACTCGATGACGAGCGTCTTGAGGCGGGAGCGGCCGGCGTAGAGCCCGGCCGTCAGGCCGGCGGGGCCCGCCCCGATGATGATGAGATCGTATCCGTCCACTGCTTGCGCCCTCCTGCTGGCCTTACGATGTCGGAAGAGTATAGCCGAACAGGCGGTGCCCGCACAAGCGCGGCCCGGCGGGGACCGGCCCCAAACGTCCGGGCGGGACCCCTCTCGGGGCCCCGCCCTTGATGCGGCTCACTGCTTGAGGAACCGCACGTACGCAGCTCTTGACCTTGCGCATCGACTGCGGCGCCGGACGCCGCGTTCTACTTCACGATACGCGGCGTGATCTTGATGATGAGGTCGGAGTTCTTCGACTCGACCTTGGAGTGCTGGAACAGGTAACCGAGGATCGGGATGTCACCCAGGAGCGGCACCTTGGATATGGTGGTGCTCTGGTCCTCGGAAAGAAGCCCGGCGATCATGAACGTCTCGCCATCGAGCACGCGCACCTGAGTCGTGGCGCGGCGCTCCTTGGTCCATGGAATCTCGTCGTTCGGACCGCGGAACCCAACGATGGTACTCACGTTCGGCTCCACCAGGACTGTTATGTGCCCGTCACCTGCGGCTCTCGGCGTGACGTTGACCGACACGCCCACCTCAGACTTCTCGACCCTGACCTCCGAGACGCCGCTCGACGTCAGTCCGGTTACCGTGTACGGGATGACGTCACCGATGTGTATCTCTGCCCGGCGATTGTTCAGCGTCGCCAGAGTGGCGCGCGTGAGTATCTTCGCCTTGCCTTCCGTCTCGAGGAGATCCAGAGCGATCTCGAGCGCCTTCGCCTGGCGCGTCACGCTCTCCAGGTCGAGACCACGACCGCGGTACTCCATCTCCGATGGCACCTTGTCGGTATCCGAGGCTCCCGGGTCGCCCTCGGCGAAGATCACCGTTTGGCTTGCGATCTTGCTCCAGTCGATGCCCAGCTCCGTGAGGTCGTTCGTCGACACCTCGACGACCTCCGTCTCAAGGAGGATCTGGACCGGCGGCACGTCGAGCCCCGATATTACAGAGCGTATCTGGTCGATCTTGCCGGGCGTCGCGACAACTATAAGCCTGTTGCCGCCCGGATCGGCAGCCACCTTCTCGATCATCTTCTCGAGCACGGGAACCAGCTCGAATGCGTCGGCGTACTGCAGCGGTATCACGTACGTTCCGATACCGGTCTCCTGCTTCAAGACGTTCTCTGCCGCGACGAGTATCGAGTTGCCCACCCTCTCGTAACCCAGACCGGCGGCCCGCACGATGAGATTGAGAGCCTCTTCGACGGGAGTGTTGGTCAGGTTTATCGAGATGACCGTGCCCTCCACTTCGGTGCTCGCCACGATGTTGAGCCCGCTCTTCTCAGAGAGTATGTCGAGAACGTTGACGAGAGGCGTCTCCGACGCTCGTATCGTCACCAGCGCCTGTTCGCCCATCGCCTGCGCGCAGGCCGTGGGCGCAAACACGCCCAGCGCCAACGCTGCGATCAGTACCATTGCCTGGATCTTCACCTCGTGCCTCCTCACTGGTTCGAGGGCGCGTAGAGCACCTTCTGCTCTCCCGCGTCGCCCTCCATCGTGACTCCGTCCCTTTCTATAGCCACAACGCGCCCACCCGCGACCTCATCCCCGACGTGAACGATCACGCTCACGCCGTTCACGATAAGCACGGCGGTTGGGTCGGCGTCGATGAACACGGCCGTCACCTTGTACTTCGCCTTGGCAATCGTCGCCTTCGTCTGTGAGACCGGCTTCCTCGGCGCCTTGTATGGCACCATCGGATCGCGTTCTGGGCCGCCGCCCTCGTCGGGCGTGTGCGCGACCGCCAGATCCTCCAACAACGACTCGATCTCGCTGCCCGTGATCTCGAGGTGCCCCGGCGAGTGGGCGTCAGCGCGGTTGGAGTGCCGCAGGGTCGCGGCCGTGCCCACGATAGCGCGCGTGCCGATGACGACGGACACTCCGGTCGCGGCGACGGCAACAATGGTTATTATCAGTGTTCTGCGGTTCAACTTGCCCCCCACGAAGCGTCTCGTGCGTCAGAGCCGGGCCACAGTCGGCCCGGCTGGACGCGTCAGTATCCGATCACCGACACCGACAGACTGGCCCGGTGATTTGAGTCTGACCTGGTTACGCTCGAACGGTAGTCGAATGCATCGACAACGACCACGTCGGACAGGCCCTCGAGGTACTCGAGGAATGAGCTCATGCCGTCGTAGTCTCCCTCTATCTGCATCTTGTAGCCACGCTTCACGTAGGTGCCGGAGTAGGGCGTCTCTCCGTGCGGTTCGACTCTCGAGAGCGCAAGACCCAGGCGGTCGAGTTCCGCAGTGACTCCCGAGAGGAAACGATGGTCCCCGGAATCATCTGCATGCTGCGGCAGGTAGTCGGCCACGCGCGCCAGCGCGTCCGAATGCCCCGCCACGTAGAGCAGCTCACTCTCTGCCCTGACGAACTCGTCGGTGAGAGCATCGAGCTGCCGACGCTTGGGCGCGTAGACGACCGCGTTTGCGACAACCAGCACCAGCAGTATCGCGACCGCCAATATGAGGTCCAGCCTAGCTTTTCCTTTCACCGCCCGCCCCCGTATCTTCCGTGTCCATCGTATCTTCGAGCTCCACGTCTTCCTCGCTTATGGTCGTCTTCCAGCCCGCCTCGGGAATCGCGGCCGCACCCGACTGCAGCGCCTCGGGCGTGTTCAGCGGACTGAACACATCGAACTCGAGGAACTTGCTCCCGTCCTCGGTAAGCCACGTCGACCTGACGAGTTTCGGCTCCAGGAAGTGCTTACGGAAGTAGGGATCGCCGCGCAGACCGTTCACAAGCTCCATGAGCACGCGCATACCCTCTTCCTCGCTGGCCGCCGTCATGCGGCCGCTGAGCCTCAGACCCGGAACACGCAGCCCTCCACCGAGATCGCCCTCGGACAGGCTCATGCGGGGCAGCCACATCTGCTTCGGGGTGAGCCTCGCGACGGCGCGCATCACGCGACTCCAGAGCACGCGCTCTGCCCGCATCCTGACCAGACCCAGTTCGTCGTCGGTCGTCTTGCCACCCTGCTCATCGACGACCTTCGCCAGGGCCTGCTGCGTGGCGCCTAGTCTCATCCTCGTCGCGGCGATGCCGTTATCCGACATGACCACGGCAAAGATGAACAGGCCGACCACGACCGCGTTCACGCACAGGACCGTCGCGAAGATCGCGACCCGGTGGACACTCCGCATAGCCTCGAGTCTCTTCTCGTGGCCGAGTCTGTACATGTTGACCCTGAACAGCACGAGCTAGCTCCTTCTCGCCAATCCTATGGCGACGGCGAACCGTGGCCCCTGGGCCTTGAGATCCTCGACGTCGATGCCCGCGCTCTTGACATTCGCAAGCGGGTTCAGAACCTCTGTCGCTATCCCGAGATCCTCCTGCATCATCTTGTCGATGCCGGGCTCGAGGGCACGGCCTCCTGTGAGGTAGATCTTGTCTATCCCTTGCTTGCCCGTTTCGTTGTGATAGAAGGTGAGCGACCTGCGCACCTCGCGGAGCATCGCCTTGGCCCACGTATCCCCGCCGCGTGGCTCGTCGCTTCCTTCTTCCGCACTGGCGCGACCGCCCTTGGACACGAGCGGGATCGAACGCGCGAAGAAGAGCCCGCCCCTCCTGTAGACCGCCACCGTGATGGCCTTGACGCCCAGATCGATGACCGCCAGAGCCTCACCGTTCAGGAGCCCCTCCTCCTCGATCTCGTTGATGAGAGCGAGCGGTATCAGATCGACCGCGTCGGGCTCGACACCCGCGGCGGCGAGGATCTCCACGTGAGAATCCAGTAGTTTCGTCTCTACGGCAGCCAGGAGCACCTGCATCTCGCCGTTGTCGCTCTCGCTCGCGCCGTCGAGCGGCTGGAAGTCCAGCACGAAGTCCGACCCCTCGAAGGGTACGTGCTTCCTGGCTTCCCAGCGGATCGACTCCGCCAGCGCCTGTCTTGGCATCTCCGGGAACGCGACGTGCTTCACGCTGATACCGGACCCGCCGACCGCGGAGATGACCGGTGTCTTCTGCGTGGTCCCGCTTCCCGCGAGCGCGGCGCGGATGGCCTGTGTCGTAGCGGCAGCGTGGTCTTCCGATTCGGGGATCTCGGCGACCGCCAGACCGACGAGCTGCGACTGGCCGGCCCGGTGCCGTAGCGTGACTGCCTTTACGCTTGTCGCGCCGACGTCGAGTCCGGTTACGAGCGCGCCCTTTCCGAAGATCAAGACTCTCCTCCTGCCTCTAGTAGAGCGACTGATTCCTGCAGACGGCGATCGACTCGAGTTCGATCACCTTATCATCGGTATCCACGCTCGGGGTGTCCAGATCGTCGTACAGAGTCATCTCGATCCTGACCTTCACACCGTTCCCCGAGGTGAACCTGAGCATCGCCACGTCGTCGGCTATGACCACGTCGTGCATGTTCTTGATCTGCGTCCCGTCCAGCCCGTAGTACCCGAGCGTGCTGTCGCCGGTGGCCGTGGTCCTGTAGATGGTCATCGACTGCTGCCCTGCACCGATGGCCACCCTGCTGCCGGCGCGGATGTCCTTCACGATCCACTCCATCGCGTAGTCTCCGTTGCGCTGGATCGCCAGGCGTGCGCCCGACAGGTCCCACGCGTCCAGGGACGTGATGTACATGGTGACCACGGCCGCTATGACGATGCCCGCCACGACACTGGCGACCATGACCTCGACCAGAGTGAAGCCCCTGGAACCCGACCTGATACGCGCCGCGGATTCTCTGAACACGTCTTACTCCCCCACCAATGTCGTCAGGCGGACCCGGTCACGCACCGCGCCTTCCGGCCATTGAACTTCGACGACGACCACCTTGGCTCGAGTCGTGACCCCCGAACCCGTCCAGGTCGTTTCGCGGACCGCCCACTGAAGCGCGCCGACGAGGTCGTCGCTCGGGTCGGCATTTCCCCTCCCGTCGAGTACGACGGTCGGATCCGACGGATGCGTCCCGGCATCCATGTCCAGGCTGGTCCAGTTGGCGTCGCTGCCGGTCGAAGAGTACCCCGCGTACTTGAGCTCCTCCATCTTGAGCTCGGCCATGCGCAGAGCCACCCGTCTCTCGCCCTCGAACTCGACCGTTGTCTGGCCGCTCCAGAGCATCTGAAACACGAAGACGATGGCTATCGAGAACACGATCACTGAGACCAGGACCTCGATCAGGCTGTAGCCGGCTTCACCGCGGCGCACTCTCTTCACCTGTTCATACCTCTCGCTTCTTGGGCGGGCCGGGGCCTCTGGGGCCCCGGCCCACCGGTGTTACTACCAACCAGTCTCGGAGAACGATCCCGTACCGGCGTCGCCGCTCTGAGCGGCGGCTCCCGTCTGCGTCCACACGATCGTGGCTCCGTCTGGAGCCCACGTGCCCGCCTCAGTGGCCGTGACCGTGATTCCGCCCGCCGCCAGGTCCGACAGGGCGTACGTGAAGTACACGGCGTTCCCTGTGTCGTCGGCCGCCATGAAGTTCGCAAGCGTGCCACCGACGTACGTGTTGTTCTTCTGGAAATACACCAGGGCGCCGCTGACGATGGAATCGATCGTCGCGTAGGCCTCGCTCTTCTTGCTCTCCTGGATGTAGTGCATGTAAACAGGAACAGCAATACCAGCGAGCACCAGAACGATGATGACAACCACCATCAACTCCACCAGCGTGAAGCCCTTCTGGTTCCTCATAAGCCGCATCTGCTTCTCACCCCCCTTCGCGGTCTTCCTGTTGCCCTTACCTGCGCTCGGATCCTTCGTTACTAGGCGCCTCCGGCGCCAGCACTCGAGAACCCACGACTACATCGAACGTCTAACAGCCCCGCCGAGGTGGAACACCGGCAGGAACATCGCGACCAACATGAGGGCGATGAGCCCTCCTACCAGGACTATCATAAGCGGTTCGATGACGGCGGCCAGGCCCTCGATGGAGCTCTCGACCTGCTCGTCGTAGTGGTCAGATATCGATGCCAGCATGTCGCCCAGCTTGCCCGTTTCCTCGCCCGTCGACACCATCTGAACTACGGTGTCAGGGAACACTCCGGTTGCGTGGAAGCCCGTCGAGAGATTGCCTCCCTTTGACACGAGATACCCGATCTTGCCGGCGGCCCGCTCCACCACCTCGTTCCCGGAAGCGCCGCCCGACAGCTCGAGAGCCTCCAGGATAGGGAGACCGCTCACCACCAGCGTTCCAAGAGTCCTCAGGAACTTCGCGATCACGACCTTCTTCAACATGTCCCCGAAGACGGGGATCCGCAGTTTCGCCGCGTCCGTCGCCAGCTTGCCCGTGGGAACCCGGCGGGCAAGCTTGTAGACGACCACGCACGCCACCACGAGCAGTGCGAAGAGCCAGAAGTAGTGTGATGCGAAACCGCTCACGGCCACCACCATTTTCGTTGGTCCCGGCAACTCCGCGCCCAGTTTGTCGTAGATCTGCGACATCATCGGCACGATCTTGATAAGAAGAACGATGAAGGCGATGATGGCGAACGAGACGACGAAGACCGGGTACGACAGCGCCGCCTTGACCTTGCGCTTTATGCTCTCCGTCCTATGCATGTATCGGACCAGATGGTCCATGATGGTGTCCAGAGTCCCGCTGCGCTCGCCCGAGCGGATCATGCTGACGTAGATTCTCGGGAACGCGGCGGGGTGCTTGGCCAGGGCGCTCGACAGCGCCTCGCCGCTCTCGATGTCGCTCGCCACCGCCACCAGGATGTTGCCGAACGTCACGTTATGTTCTTCTCTTGCCAAGCTGTACAACGCTCGTATCAGAGGCAGTCCGGCGTGGAGCATCGACGCGAGCTGCTTGGTGAAGAGCGAGACCGCGGATGTCGGCACATGCACACCAAGGAGAGGCCTGGAACCGAGCCTGGTCGCCATGCTTTGCTTGACTTCACGCAGGGAGAGAACGACGAGACCGTCCCTGTGCAGGAAGTCGACGGCCGCATCGGCCGACTCCGCATGGATGACGCTGGTCGTTTCGATCCCCAGCGTGTCCTTTGCTATGTACTTGTACTTCCCCACAATTCAGTCCCCCTAGAAGAACTCGGTCACTACACCGAGCGCCTCCTCGACGGTCGTAATGCCCTCGCGGACCTTGGTGATCACGTTCGTCCTGATGGTAACGAAGCCCTGTTCTATGGCCTTCTTACGCACCACGTCGGCCGACGCTCTGGCGCCGATGAGTTCGCCGAGTTCCGGGTTGAGCTGCAGCAGCTCGAAGACACCCGTCCGACCGAGGTACCCCCGCCCGCGGCACTGCTTGCAGCCGGTGCCGTGCACGAACTTCACGCCCTCGAGGTCCTCACGCCCCAGCGCACTGACCTGCGCCGGGTCAGGCGTGTACTCGACCTTGCAATGCGGACATACCGTCCTCACGAGACGCTGGGCCATGACGAGAGCCACGGCGCTCGTCACGAGGTACGGTTCTATGCCGATGTCCACCAGGCGCGTGGCGGTGGACGGCGCGTCGTTCGCGTGCACGGTCGACAGGACCATGTGGCCGGTCAACGCGCTTCGTATGGCCAGGTCGGCCGTCTCCTGGTCGCGGATCTCACCGATGAGAATGACATCGGGGTCCTGCCGCAGGAGGGACCGCAGCCCGTTCGCGAACGT